>LQMQ01000034.1 GCA_001515205.2 Candidatus Hadarchaeum yellowstonense | reverse complement strand
CCCGACTTGATCGATGGAAAACTCATGGTCACACTTCGGGCAGCGCGTGTACTCACAGCCGACGACGGCCTCGGGACAACCCCGGCAGGAGACGGCTCTCGCGTAGATGAGGCTGAACTCAAACCCACACTGGGGGCACTTCAGCGTCCTCGTGGCCTTCAGAAGTCGGGGGCTTCCACCCAGCTTCTCCAGGCAACCGGTCAACATCCCGACCCCACCGGCTAAGCCCTCTTTTTCTCGAAGAGACACATGGCGGTGCAAAGGGTTTTGTTGACTATGTGCTCCTCGAAGAATCCCACCCCACAGTCGGGGCAGGCCATCGCGGGAGCCTGCCTCGTTATCCCCAGGTAGGAGACATTCATGCTGGCGCGAACGACATTCTTGTTGCACCGGCCGCAGCGCCAGGGCTGGACGTCGTCAGGGACAAAATCAGAGACCTCTCTCTCCTCCATCCTGTGGGAATAGACCGTGACCACATCTATCGCCTCCCCGGCCCGCCTGTAGACGACGTACACCGTCGTCGTTCCTATTCTCTTTTTAGCCAGGGTCTGATCGTCCAGGAGCAATTTTTCCTTGGTCTCCTCACCGTGCTGGACGACCTCCCTCACCTGCTCCAGGGGAATGCCCCTCTCCTCAGCCAGCTTCCTGACCTCAGCGCTCAGGTTGATCTCCACCATTCAATCACCCTCATATTTTCCAAAATCCCTCGCCGCCCTGACCAAGGCGTGAATGTTGGCGGGCGGGGAGCCGTGGGGACACTCGCAGGCCAACCCGGAAATGAACCCGTAGGGGCTGTCCTTCGCGGCCAGGATCTGCTCCTTCGCCATCTCGTAGACCTGGGTCGGGGAACCGGAGTAGGCCACCATGGTGTCCACGTTTCCCATCAGCGTGGCCCGCCTCCCGTAGAGCTGCTTCAGCTTTTCCAGAGGGAACGGCTTCCTGCCCTCATACCCGATCTGCATGACGGTGAAGGGCGTGAAGATCGTGTCCTTCCAGAGCTCCCAGTCCCTGGCGTGGTTACCGCAGTGGTGGTACCATATCTGCGGGCCGGCGCCTATCTTCAGGGCTTTTTTGACCAGTTCCGAGACATATCTGACGCCGAACTCCTTGACCTGCTTGGGTCCCAGCAGATCGCTTCCCGCTACCGTGGACCCGGTCACTATCATGGCGCTGCCGTATCTCTCCACCAGGGCCCTGCAGCCGTTCAGCGAGGTCTCCATAAATTTCTGGATCAGCTTGTGGCACAGCGGCGGATTTCTGATCGTCATCACCAAAAATTTCTCCAGCCCGATGAGCTGGGAAGCGTTCGCCTCGGGATGGAAGGCAAAGTAAAGGGGAACGAACCAGTTGGGGTAGTTGTCCCGGACGTAATCAAAGGCCTCCACGAAGGAGGTGTAGGTGGGGCCCTTCTTGATCTCCTCCTCGCTGACCACCTCCAGCTTGTCAATGTCCTCAGGGGTCTTGATCGCGTTCTCCTTGATGTGGGGCGGCTGGTTTTCCCTCCACTCGAGCTTGTTTCCCAGCTCCTGCTCCCAGACGTGGATCGTTGGCCACCAGTGGGCCACCGGGATGAGATCAAAGGCCTCATGGGCAGCGATGACCGAGGCTATGCCCTTCTTGGGATTGAGATACCATTCCTTGGCGGAAAAGCCGGCCAGATAGCCCGCCTCGGACAAAAGGATGGGGTCCACGTCAATCCTGTCGTAGGGCCGGCCCACAAAGGGAGCGGCAAATCTCTTCGTGGCGTGTTCAACCCATTTGGGATCGGGGTCAACGATGAACTTCAAATCCCCACCAATCACCAGACTACTTTGGCCCTTTTATTATTTTTGTAAAGGTTCTAATCTTTCACTCCCTGGACGCAGCTAAATGCTGGCGGGCCCGGTGGGATTTGAACCCACGATATGCAGCTTTCCTCCCGGGATAGAAGGCCTGCGGGTGTTTTTTCACTTGCCGCCTTATCCGGGCTAGGCCACGGGCCCGAGTAAACTATCGCATCACGATTTAATATTTGTGCGGAGATTATGAGTTGACCATCATGCCCAAACTCTTCGGCACCTTCGGGGTCAGGGGGATCGCCAACGAAGAACTGACGCCGAAAATGGCACTGGAGCTGGGTCAGGCGCTGGCCACCGACCTCGGCGGCGGCCAAGTTGCCGTGGGCAGGGACAACAGGACCTCGGGCGAGATGCTCGAGCTGGCCCTGGTCGCCGGCCTGAACTCCGGCGGCTGCGATGCCCTGAAGCTGGGGCTAACGCCGACCCCGGTGCTCTCCTTTGCCACCAGGCGCTTCTCCTGCCAGGCCGGTGTCATGATCACCGCTTCCCACAACCCCGCGGAGTACAACGGGATCAAATTCTGGGACAACGAGGGCGCGGGATTTCCCAGGTGGCGGGAGGAAAAAATCGAGAGGATACTTTCCCGGGGTCCCAAGATGGTTGACTGGCGCAACATCGGCCGCGTGGAAGAGGCCGATGCCCTGCCCGGCTACATGGACGCCGTCCTCGAAAGAGTCCCCCGGCTGAAGCACAGGTTTAAGGTGGTGGTAGACGGCGCCAACGCCGTGGGCAACCTGGTCACGCCGAGGTTGCTCCGGGAGCTGGGCTGCCAGGTGGTTTCCCTGAACGGCCAGCTCGACGGAACTTTCCCGGGGCGAAAACTGGAAACGGTGGCGGAGAACCTCGGGGAATTGGCCAGAACCGTCGTCGGCTGCAGGGCCGACCTCGGGATTGCCCACGACGGCGACGCTGACCGGACCCTCATCGTCGACGAGCGCGGAGAGGTGATCAGCGGGGACCGGGTCTTCGCGCACGTGGCTTTGCATTATCTCAGGGGCAAGGCTAGGCCCAGGATCTTGACCACGGTGGCCACGAGCTCCGTCCTCGACGATGTCGCTGCCAAGCTGGGCGGCGAGGTCGTCAGGACCAGGGTTGGTGAACCTGAGCTGGTCGAGGAACTTCGCAGGGGCGGTGGCGGCATCGCCGGTGAAGAAAACGGTGGGGTGATCTTCCCCGACTGGCTGCTCTGCAGGGACGGCATAATGACCGCGGTTCAGTTCCTCGAGGCCCTGGACCAAACCGACAGGAAAGCCTCCGAATTCAACCTCACCCTCCCGGCCTACTATCAGGTCAAGAGGAGGCTGGAATGCCCGGAGGAAAAAAAGGCGAGGGTTCTGAAGCGCCTTGCGGACAGGTTCTCAGGCCACAGGGTTAACCGCAGTGATGGATTGAGGATAGAGTTTGAGGATGGCTGGCTGCTGCTCCGGCCCTCTGGCACCGAGCCGATCTTTCGCTGCTTCGCGGAGGCAAGGACGGAGAGAAGGGCGAGGGAACTTGCGGCCCTCGGGCTGAGGGAACTGAAGGCCGCCATCAGTGGGCGCTGAACTACCTCCCCGCGGGGCGGTAATCGCCGAAAATCTTGATCTCGGTGCCGCACTGGGGGCACCTGTGATCCCGGAGTTCATAGCGAAGGATGTCAAAGCCGAACCTCTCGATGAGGAGCTTCCCGCAGCTGGGGCAGTAGGTGTTGTCCCCCTGATGGCCGGCGACATTGCCCAGGTAAACGTAGTTCAGGCCCGCCTCCTTGGCTATCCTCAGGGCCAGCTCCAGGGTTCTCACCGGGGTCGGCTCCCTGTCGGTCATTTGATACATGGGGAAAAAGCGGCTGAAGTGGGTGGGCACATCCGGGCCCAACTTCTCCACCTCCCACTGGCAGAACTTTCTGATCTCCTCCGGATCATCGTTCTCCCCCGGGATGACGAGGTAGGTCGTCTCCAGATGAACCCCCTTTTCCACCATCCACTCGCATGTCCTGAGAACCGGTTCTAGGCCCGGGGCCCGGCAGATCCTCCGGTAAAAGTCATCGGAGAAGGCCTTCACGTCGACGTTTGCGGCATCCAGGTAGGGCCGGATCTCCTCCCAGGCCTCGATGTTCATGTAGCCGTTGGTGACGTAGATGTTGTAGAGCCCGTCCCTGTGGGCCAGCTTCGCCGTATCGTAGACGAACTCGAACCAGATAGCTGGCTCGGAGTAGGTGTAAGAGATGCTCGGGCAGCGATATTTCTTGGCCAGCTCCACCACCCGCTCCGGCGCCAGGTCCTCATGGTCGACCTCATCCAAGCTCGCCTGCGAGATGGTCCAGTTCTGGCAGTGCCGGCAGGAGAGGTTGCAGCCAGCGGTGCCGATGGAAAAGGAATCGCTGCCGGGTAGAAAGTGATAAAGGGGCTTCTTCTCGATGGGGTCAATCGCCATCGAGGTGACCGAGCCATAGATGAGGGTGTAAAGCTGGCCGCGATCGTTCTGCCGCGCCCGACAGTATCCGGTGGCCCCCATGGGAATCACGCACAGGTGGGGGCAGAGATGACAGCGGACCCTGTCTCCGGACAGGGGTTCACCGAATTTGGCCGGCATCTTCATGGGTTCCCCTAATTATTTTTTCTGCCCCGAAGCATTAAGCTTGTCCCCGCCAGCCGCAGAAAACCCAAACTTTTCTTATACTCAGGGAGATATCAACTGGGGTTGCCATGGGGGAAAGGCTGCGGGAAATTGAACGGAGCGCCGAGGAGATCATCCAGACTTTCCTTAAATCAACGGAAAATCTCCCCGAGATGAAGGAAACCTATTACAGCCTTGAGGCCTACAACGTCGTCCGCCCCGATGGGGAGCCTTCACCGGAGGAGGAAAGGCGAAAGTTCCGGGAGCGATTCATCTCCATCATGCCCCGCTCCGACGAGAAGGGAAACCTCAGGGTGGAGGTGGCGGCGTGGCTGAAGGAACGTTAGCAAAGCTGGCCAGGATCAGAGGGGGGGAGCTCTCCGCCGCTGAAAATGTGGCCTCCGCGCTGGAGAGGATCCAGGAACTGGACAGGAGGATCAACTCCTTCATCGAGCTGAACCCCAACGCCCTGGCGGAAGCAGAGGCCGTGGACCGAAAAATAAAAAGGGGCGAGAGGGTCGGGAAGCTAGCCGGCCTCACCATCGGGATAAAATCAAACATCAACGTTGCCGGGCTGAGGGCCACCTGCGCCTCGCGAACGCTGCAGAACTACGTCTCACCCTACGACGCCGAGGTGATCAAAAGAATCAGGGCCGAGGATGGGATAATCATCGGCATGAACAACATGGATGAATTTGCCTGCGGCTCCAGCGGTGAGACGAGCGCCTTCGGCCCCACCGACAACCCCGCCGCGCCCGGCCACATCCCCGGCGGCTCAAGCAGCGGGGGGGCGGCGGCGATCGCGGCGCGGTTGTGTGACCTCTGCCTGGGAACGGACACCGGGGGATCGATAAGAAACCCCGCGAGCCACTGCGGCATCGTCGGCCTGAAGCCAACCTACGGGCTGGTGCCGCGGCAGGGGTTGATCGACCTGGGGATGAGCCTCGACCAGATCGGGCCCCTTTCGGCAGATGTCGCCGGCACGGCTTTGCTGCTGGAGACGATCGCGGGCAGGAGTGACAACGAATGCATTATGCTGAAAGTTGACAGGGTAAACTACTCGGAGCTGCTGCGGGAGAAAAGCCTCAAGGGGATGCGCATCGGCATCAGCGAAAAGTTCTCGGAGCTGACCGACCCGGCGATCATGAAAGTGATCGACGGGCAGATCGAGAAGCTGCGGGACCTGGGGGCCGAAATCGTCGAGGTTGACCTGCCCAACCTCGAACGCGGTCTTTCCGCATACTACCTCATCGTCTCGGTGGAATTTTTCTCGGGAACCAGGAAGTTTGACGGGCGCAAATACGGGCGGAGGATCGAGGATGTCTGTGGCGAGGAAGTGCTGAGGAGAATCCTGAGGGGGCGCTACATCAGCCAGAAGGAGTACCGGGGAAAATTTTACCAGCGGGCCCTCCAGGTGAGGACCCTGGTCAGGCGGGAGCTGCTGGCCGCCTTTGAAAGGGTTGACGTCATCGTGGGGCCCACCGTTCCCAAGCTCCCCCACCGCCTCGGGACCAAAATCACACCGATGGAGATGTACGCCTACGACTATCTCACCGTCCCGGCCAACCTGGCGGGCATCTGCGCCGGGGTCGTCAACGCCGGCAGGGTCAACGGCATCCCGGTTGGGCTGCAGGTGCAGGGGCGGGTGCTGGGGGAGCCCGAGGTGCTCCGAGTGATGCAGGCGCTGGAGGCGGCGGGATGAACATAAAAATAGGTTTTGAGGTCCACCAGCAGATAGCCACCCGGCGAAAGATGTACTGCAACTGCCCGACCAACTACCAGGATGTCCCGCCGAACACCAACGTCTGCCCCATCTGCACGGGCATGCCGGGGGCCAAACCCCTGCCGCCCAACCAACGTGCCGTTGAAGCTGCGGTGGAAATAGCGCTGATGCTGGGGTGCCGGGTCTACACCAACCAGACGATCTACATCCAGAGGAAGCACTATGACTACCCCGATCTCCCCTCCGGCTACCAGCGGACGAGCCTGCCCCTTGCGGGCGGTGGCAGCCTGCTGGGCGTCAGGATCAGAGAGATTCACCTTGAGGAGGACCCCGGACAGTATGACCCGCTGGGGGGAAATGTGGACTACAACCGGTCGGGGATACCACTGGTCGAAATCGTCACCGAGCCCGACATGAAATCACCGGAGGAGGCCCGCAATTTCCTGCGCGCGCTGGTTCGGGTGCTGGAGTACACGGGAAAGGTCAGGCCGGAGGCGGGCGGTGCCATGAGGGCCGATGTCAACATCTCCCTCGAGGGCGGGGGGCGGGTCGAGGTAAAAAATGTAAACTCCATCAAGGGGGCCTACCGGGCCCTCAGGTATGAGGTGATCCGACAGCGGGAGAAGCTGAAGAGGGGCCTGGGCGTGGAGAGGGAAACCCGGGCTTTTCTTGAGAGCCAGATGGTGACCGTGCCCATGAGGGTCAAGGAGACGGAGGAGGACTACCGCTACATACCCGATCCCGACATCTTTCCCCTCATCCTCGATGAGGGCTGGGTGGAGAAAATTAGGGAAAGGATGGCTGAGCCGCCTCACCTGAGAGAAAGCCGCCTGATCTCGGAGTATAAAATAACCCGGGCGGCGGCGGAGGTCATCGTCAGCGAGCGGGAACTGGCCGATCTCTACGAGGCCGTGGCGCGGGAGGTGGATCCAAAGCTGGTCGCGATCTGGTTTAGGACGAGGCTCAAGAAGGTGCTCAATTACATGAAGCTCCGGGCCGCCGACATCAAGTTCACCCCGGCGCAGCTGGCGGGGCTGCTCAGGATGGTCCGGGACAGGCAACTGACCCCGGAGCAGGGGGAGCTGGTCCTCAGGGAGCTGGCAAAACATCCGGCGGAACCGGAAAAAATCATCGCCCGGCTGGGCCTCTTCCCGATCAAAAGGGAGGAGCTTCTCCCGATCATTGCCAGGGTCATTGAAGAAAACCAGAAAGCGGTGGAGGATTATCGCTCGGGGAAGGAGGAGGCCATCAACTTTCTCACCGGTAAAGTTCTGCAGCTCACGGGGAGGAGGGCAGACCCCAGGGAGATAACGAGGCTCCTCATTGAAAAAATCGGGAAGAAGTAGTTTTTCCGTCGCCCCCGAAGGAAATCCGGCCAGGGAGAAATTGACGGTGGTTTGTTTTACCGAATAATGGAAAAACCAGCGATGAACGAGGGGCCGAAATTTCATCATTTAAGGGCAACAGAGGATCAAACTCATGCACCGCAAACGCAGAAGTTGAGGCCCTTCGAAAAAAGGAAGCTGAAATTCTCAGGCGGGCTTCTCGGGATCATCTCTGCACAGGTTTGCCCAACCTCATCCAATCAGCGGGCAGGGAACTCAATAACCATACATTTTTTCCGGCCTTGTTGACTGCTCAAAGCCCTCATATATCCGGCTCGGGGGCAAGACCTTCGCCACCGCCATGTTGAAATCGGCCTGCGTCACCTGGTCCCGCCCGTTTCTGATGGCAAACATTCCCGCCTCGGTGCAAATTGACTTGATGTCGGCGCCGGTCGCCCTCTCCGTGGCCTTGGCCAGAGCTTTGAGGTCGACATCCTTGGCCAGATTCATCTTCGCCGTGTGGATCTTGAAGATTGAATATCTCGCCGACTCGTTGGGCAGCGGGAAGTAGATGAGCCGGTCAAATCTTCCCGGCCGCAGCAGGGCTGGATCCAGGATGTCGGGGCGATTGGTCGCGGCGAGGATCCTCACGTCACCTCTCGGGTCGAAGCCATCTATCTCCGCCAGCAGCTGCATCAGGGTCCGGTGAACCTCACGGTCGCCGCTGGTCGACACATCCATGCGCCTCGCGCCTATCGCGTCCAGCTCATCTATGAAGACTATTGACGGAGCCCTCTCCCGGGCCAGCTCGAACATCTCCCTGACGATCCTGGCGCCCTCTCCGATGTACTTGTGAACCAGCTCGGAGCCGACCACCCTGATGAAGGTAGCTTTGGTCTCATGGGCCACCGCCCTGGCCAGCAGGGTTTTCCCGGTTCCTGGGGCCCCGTAGAGCAGCACGCCCTTGGGAGGATCGATACCGACCTTGGCAAAAAGATCCTTCCTCAGCAGCGGTAGCTCCACCGTCTCCCGGATTTCCCGGATCTGCTCCTCAAGGCCACCGACGTCAGCATAGGTCACCGCGGGCGCCTCCTCTATCTCCATCCCGAGCACCAGGGGGTCCTTCTTGGAGGGCAGGATCTCCATGATGCTGAGATTGCGCTGGTTGAGCGCCACCCTGACGCCTGGTTTGAGGTCCTCGGGTTTGATGAACTGTGAAGCCGTGACCACGAAGTGAGGCCCAGCGCTGCTGCGGACTATGGCCCTGCCGTCCTCGAGGACATCGATCAGCGTCGCTGCGACGAGCGGCGGCGCCCTCATCCGGTCAAACTCGGCGCGCAGGCTCTGCAGCTCCCGCTCCATCTTCAGATACTGGCCCTCGATGACGCGCTTCTCGTGCTCCAGGTCACGGATGCGCCGCTCGAGGCCCTGAATGTAGTCCGCCACATAGGACTCATCGCTGGAGCCGGCCTTTGATTTGGTAGAATCCGACAACTTCGATCCCGTTGAATACTATTACCGGAGCTTAATAAACTTTCAGTGGAAGTTGAGGTCATCTGAAAAGGGTAAGAAAAGAGGGGTAGTAGTTTTGGTGGGAAAAGCTTGAACCGGGAAATTTTCCTCCCCATGGCCGTGGGCGTGATCCTTGCTCTTTCCATCACCTTAGTGCTCTTCAGCGATTTCGACAGGGACGGCGTTAACAACCTCAGGGAGTTCTCCTTCGGCACCAACATCTTCAATCCCGATAGCGATGGGGATGGGTTGCTCGACGGGCTGGAGCTCATTTACGGGACCGATCCCCTGGCCGGCGACAGCGATGGCGATGGCCTTCCCGATGGAGCCGAGGTGAAAATCTGCGGGACCAACCCGCTGGTAACGGACAGCGACGACGACGGGATCATCGATGGGGAGGAGGTCAACCGGTACCAAACTGATCCGCTCCTCTGGGACAGCGATGGCGATGGCCTCGGAGATGGCCTTGAGGTGAAAAGCTGGGGGACCAATCCCCTCTCAGCTGACAGCGATGGCGATGGCCTGAGCGATGGGGAGGAGGTGAACGGCAGCTGGCACCTCTTTGCCTTGCAACAGATGGAGGTGGAAGAGCTTGACCCGAGCCTGCACTGGCGACTGGAGCACCGCATCTGGACGGGGCAAGGTTTTCAGACGTTTTACACCTGGTCCGGAAGCAGCTGGTCCTGGCCCTATGATTCCGAGAATATCCTCCGGGGCGGCCGACCGGTGCTCTACACCTCAGATCCTCTTTTGATCGACAGCGATGGCGATGGCCTAACGGACAACCTCGAGCACCTCATTGGGACCGATCCGAGAAACAAGGACACGGACAACGATGGTCTCGATGACCTCAGCGAATTTCACCTTTATCAAACCATCCCGGTATTTTATGATACCGACGGGGATCTCCTCGGCGACGGGGAGGAGTCCCTGCTCCTGACCGACCCCTTGCGCTGGGACAGCGACGGTGATCGCCTGAGCGATGGGATCGAGGTCAAAGGATACGACGTGGACGGCGACGGCCTCACGGACGTCAACTTCCCCTCCTACGGGGCAAACCCGCTGATCAGGGACATCTTCGTGGAGGTCGACTGGATGCCCGGCGCCAGAACTCTGGGGGACTACTCAAGAATGAAACTGAGCGAGGCCTTTGCCAGACACAACCTCGTCCTCCACCTCGATCAGGGGGAACTCGGCGGGGGAGGTGAAACTGAAGAACAGCTGGACGAACTCTATGACAGCAGGCCCGGCCCGATGAACGATCTCACCGACTTCAGGGAGAAGTACTTCACCCCCTCAAGAAGGGGGACCTTCTTCTGGTGCCTGATAACCCTGGGAAAAATTTACGTCGGGAACACCGAGGTGGGCGGCTTCAACCATGGCGACATTTTCACGGTGGCGGGGACCTGGAGCACTGAGGGATCTCTCGGGTCGGCTTTCATGCATGAACTGGGACATGCCCTCGGCCTGAATCGGGAACTCTTTGACGGCATAGATTCCAGAAAATATCCCTTCGAGGTTTACCGCAGCGTCATGAACTACAATGCCCCCTACCACAAGGGGGGAGAATTTTTTGATTACTCGGACGGGGCTCCCTTCAATGACTGGGAACACCTGAACTTCAACTTCCTCCGGGGCCGGATCAAGCCCGACCTGCCTCCGGAAAGCTACCGTTTTTTGCCCCGGCGCTGAGGTTAAAATGAGATCCATGCGGGTGGTCCTCGTCGAACGCCTGACTCCCGGCGAACAATCTCGCCTGAACGAGCTGGAGGCCCTGGTCCGAACACTGGGCTACGAGGTCGTGGGGGCGCTGCAGCAGGTCCGCCAGCCTGACCCCGCCTACCAGATAGGGAGGGGGAAGGCGAAGGAGCTGGCCGAACTGGTGAAGTCCACCGGGGCCGATCGCGTCGTCTTCCGCAACCAGCTGACCCCCTCGCAAGCCTACAAGCTCTCGCGTTTAGTCGGGGTGGAGGTCGTCGACAGGTTCCAAATTGTTCTGGAGATCTTCGCCATGAGGGCCGGATCCCCCGAGGCCAAGCTGCAGATAGAATACGCCAGGCTGAAATATGAGCTGCCAAAAATCAGGGAGCAGGTCAAGGCCCTCCTCTCGGTGGAGCAGCCTGGTTTCCGGGGCGGAGGTGAGTATGAGGTCAAGGTGAGATACGACATGATCAAGCGCAAGCTGGCCAACCTGCGCCGGAAGCTCAGGTCCATAGAAAAGACCAGGGAGGAGCGCCGCAAGTTCAGGAGAAAGAGGGGATTTAAGCTGGTGGCCCTGGCGGGTTACACCAACTCCGGGAAGTCGACGCTGCTGAACGCGCTGACCGACGCCAAGGCGGAGGTGGACGACATGTACTTCACCACCCTGATGCCCCGGACCCGGGCCCTGAAGGCCAGCAGGATGATCCTCCTCACCGACACGGTGGGTTTCATCGACGACCTTCCGCCCTGGCTCTTCGAGGCGTTCAAGGCCACACTTGAGGAGATCTACCTGGCCGACCTCGTGGTGCTCCTGGTGGATGCCTCGGATTCTGTCCCGGAGATGATAAGAAAGCTTAGGACCTCGCAAAAAGTCCTGGAGGAGTACTCCGTCAAGACCATCACCGCGCTCAACAAAATCGACCTGGTGAGCAAGGAAGACCTGGAGCGGAAGATGGAGGTGCTCCACAGCATGACAAACACGGTGGTGCCGATTTCCGCCGCCCACGGCATCAACCTGGACGCCCTCTTGGAGGTCATCCGCGCCCACACCTAACAGCCTTTAGTTCCCGCGGTGCCAATTATTACCGATGCCTAGGGTTGTGGTCCTGAGGATGGGGCACCGGATTGACCGGGACAAGCGCGTGACCACCCACGTGGGGCTGGTCGCCAGGGCCTTCGGCGCGGATGGGATCATCATCGCCAACACCAGGGACACCGCGGTTGAGGAAAGCATCAGGAAGGTGGTCAGGAACTGGGGCGGTGATTTTTTCGTTGAAAGCGGGAAGCCCTGGAGAGAAATCGTGGCAGAATGGCGCCGGGGAGGCGGTTGCATCGTCCACCTGACCATGTATGGGCTGCCCGTGAATGACGTCGTTCCACGGCTCAGGGACAGGGACCTTTTGATCATCGTGGGGGCGGAAAAGATGCCGGGAGAAGTTTTTGAAATTGCCGATTTCAACATCGCCATCGGCAACCAGCCCCATTCAGAAATAGCGGCGCTGGCCGTTTTTCTTGATCGATTGTTTGGCGGCTCTGAACTGAAAAGGGAGTTTAAAAACGGAAAAATAAGGGTAATACCGTCAGAAAAAGGCAAAAAAATTGAAATAAAAGCTTAAAAATTCCCGATATTCTGTTTTAATCCCCGTTAATTATATTTACAAAAAACAACAAAAAGTTTATAAAATGGTGGTCCTGTGACGAAAGCGACGGCAAAAAAATCCAAGGCAACAACCAAGAAAAAAACAGCGGGGAAAAAACCCACCACCGGCAAGGCGAAGAGGGTAAAGGCCCAGGCGGAGAAGGCCGAGGCAAAGGCTGCTACCGTTTCCCTGGAAAATCCCACCATTTATGAACTGCTGAATCAGGTCGCCGGCGAACACGGATACACGGTGGCCAAGGCCATCGTCTCGGAGGAACTGACCGACGAGGAGATCGCCAAGAGGACCGGCATCAGGCTCAACCTCGTCCGCAGAATTTTGTACGACCTCTATGACAACCGGGTGGTGAGCTACCGGAGAGTTCGCGATGAAAACAGCGGTTGGTACATCTATTACTGGAAGGTTGATCCCGAGCGCGCCCTAGCTTACGTCAGGGCCAACCGCCAGCTCCTCCTGCAAAAGCTGGAAGAACAGCTGGAGCGGGAAAAAAATACCATCTACTTTTCCTGCAGTAACGGCTGCCCGAAAGTGGCGCTGGAGGAAGCCGCTGAAAATGACTTCAAATGTCCCCGGTGCAGGGGCAAGCTGGAGCCCTACGACAACTCGGCCATCATCACCTCGCTCGAGCGCAGGATTCAGACCTTGCGGGAACAGCTCACCCAGAGCTAGCGCCCGGAAGCCGGTTATCCTTTTTATAAAGGGCGGCCCCCCAAAGCTTCGGCGGGAAGGTGCTACCCGACGCGGGCAAAGGAATGACCGCCGGCAAGGCTGATCTTTGGAACACTTCCGGCGGCGGTGAACTGGCAAACGGGAGGAGCCTTAAGGAATTCGGCGCCGTCTGCGACGTCAGCGTGCTGGCGGACCGCGACAGCTTCAAACTGGCCCGGCAGCTCATCAGGGGCGGTGAACTTTACCTGCCCTCCGCCACTTACAGCTGGCTGGCGCGCGACAGGCTGATATCGGTGCGCGGCCAGAGCATCGGTTACAGCCTCGTTAACCAGTTCGTGCGTGATGGGGAGCTGCTCGTCGTTTACCTGCCCGAGCTTCTGGATGAAATCTCCAGGCGGCTTCTCTACGGGGTTGACCGCGAGGTGCCCCTCACCGACCTGCGGGCGGCCATGCTGGCGGCACACTTGAAAATGCCCATTCTGACCCTCAGCGACCAATTCACCGAGCGACTTAACGACCACGTCGGGGGGCAGAAGATCTGGCAACTGGATGTTCACGGGAATGCCGGCGCAATCCTGGCGGCGATCGAGCTCTACGGGGAGCTGGCCTCGGACCTGGGCAGTTACCTCTCCCGCCACCAGAATGGCGCCGAGTTTGAGGCCCTGGTGGAAGAGCTCAAAAGGCTCAGGCTGGACAACTTGAGGGCCAGGGCCGCTTGCCTCCAGAAGATCAGGCAGCCGCATCACTCCGGAAAATTGAGCCTCGTTTACCTGGGCTGGGACATCACCCACATTCTGCGCGAGTATCTGGAGCAGAATATAGTCCCGCCGGAGGTGGTGGGTAAACTGTATGAAAAATCACTGCTGCTCATAGCCAGCCCAGCGGACTGAAGCGATGTCCCTGCAGGACTATATTCCCAATTTTTTCCTCTTCATCTCGATGTGGGCTAGGATGGCATCGGCCGCCTTCACGGGGTCCTTCTCCACGTTGACCTTGCCCCCGGTGACGAGCTCACAGTCACAAGTGAGGAGCCGCACCAAGTTTGGCGCACCGGTGATCGTCGGCACTGGATTCACGTAAGTGAAAAGTCCCAGGGCCAGGGCAAAAATTGCATCAATGGTGGCCTTCTGCTCCATGTATTCCGGTGCCGCGGCGGCGACGGGCAAGTCTGGGAGGCTCACGCCGCCCAGTGCCTTCGCAATTGCGGCCAAAAGATCTGCCAGGCGCCCGGTGTCGGTGCAGGTGCCGTAGCTCAGCACTGGAGGTATCTTCAGGGACTCACATACCCTTCTCAGGCCCGGTCCCGCGAGCTCCGCTGCCTCCGGCCTGCAGAGCCCCGCCACCTGCATCGCTGCATTGCCGCATCCCATGGAGAGGACCAGCAGGTCCCGTTTGATCAGCTCCTTGGCCAACGCCACGCTGTGCACGTCCTGCCCGTGATCCCTCAGCGTCGTGCAGGAGACCAGGCCCACCACCCCGCGCAGGGCCCCGGTTTTAATGGCGTCGAGAAGGGGATCGATGGTGCCGCCCAAGGCCTCCACTATGCTCTCGGTGGAAAAGCCGACCAGAGCTTCACCCGTGGGGAGGTGGAGAAGAGGTTCAATCGAACTGCGTCGCTCCCTGAAGTTATCTATCGCCATCTGGAGCAGCTGGGCAGCCTGGGCTTCGCCCTTTTCCGGATCATAGTTCACCCGGTCGCTGACGCCTTCAAAGGCCACCACCTCGCTCACCGGGACCAGCCTGAAGCGGTACTTCTGAGCGTAAATGGGGTCGATCGGCATGGAGCAGTTCATGTCAGCGGCGAAGAGATCCACACAGCCGCTGGCCAAGACCGCCTCCTGGGCTATCCAGTTGCCCGTAAAGCCGTAAAAGACATCATCCATGGTCCAACGCTGTATCATCTCTTGGCCCGTCTCGATGTTGGCGATCACGCGCAGACCCTTGGCGCCCGCGGCCCTGGCCCTCTCCTGCCATTCTGGCCTCCTCGCCAGCTGAACCAAGGCAAATCCCAGAAACGGCTCATGGCCGTTGGTCAACACATTCACATAATCGGGGTCCAGAACACCGAGGTCCACGCGCATTCGGTGGGGTCGCGGTATTCCGTAGAGTATGTCCTGGCAGAACTCGTTGACGATCTGGCTCTGATATCCCATGGCGATGGCCAAACGCATGGCCTTGAGGGACAGGCTCACATAATAGCCATCAACGTTGGTGAGGCAGGAACTCGTCGCCAAAAGCATCTCGCCGTAAATTCCGCCCGGAAAGATTCCCATCCTTTTCCAAGTTTCCTTGCGTTCATCCGGCGCCAGGGCCTCCACGATCTGGCTCGGCTCATCATAGCTCCTGTTGAAGTCCTCCTTGACAAAATCACACAGCCGGATGGCAACCTCGCTAACCGAACCTGATGTTTCCAGCCCCAGCCTTTCCGCAAAGTTTCTCAGCTTGGCCGGTTCCTTGATTGTGAACATGGTCCTGCCCTCGGCCGTGGCGCGAAGGGTCTTGATCGTCTGTTCCGTGTGGTAATGGTAAGTGGAGGCACCCATCACATTTCTCAACAGGGACATCCTCGCCGCCATGCCGTCAGCCGTTATTCCACAGACGCCCCTTTTGCCTGTGGAAGCGTCGGCGCGGCAGGGGCCGTTGGAGCAGAGGTCACATCGGGTGCCGGCCTGACAGAAGGGGCATCTTCGGTCGGGGTCGCCGCCCAGTCCCTGAGCCTCGTAGCGGTCCCAGATGTTGGTCAAGCCATCTTTTTTGATCCGTTCGTATGCCTTGCGAACGGATTCGTGGTGTGAAATTCTATCCTCTCTCATAAAACCACAACTGTTAAAATAATAAGGGTGTTATAGTTTTAAAGTTCTTTCCTGAGCTGGTTCTGAAGTGGTTGTGCGGCAAAATTATCACTGCTGAGGGGCTTCCGCCATCTTTTTGAACGTTCAAGCCAAAATCGTGCCTTAGTTACGTCACCACCTTCTTTCCCTTCACCTTCAGAAACATCTTAAGACCCTTCCATAACCCGCCTTCATTATCCCCGATGATCGGAAACTTTCATGACGTATTTTTCTACCAGATCTTTGAAAACAGAGAAAGATTTGGCTTCTGCCACAGCTTCCAGCACTTTGGAACCCTTGGCCCGAACACCGGCAATGATTTTCACGCCTCGCTCGAAAAAGGGCTCGGGCAGAGTGCTGGCGGTCGGCCCTGCAAAGGCCACAATCCTTGCCCCCCGGGACAACTCAAGCAACCTGTCGACCGTCCCGTTGGCCAAACTCGAGCCGCTGATCACCACGACATCACACTTCGGCAATACCGAGTCGACGAAGGTATCCGGCAAGGCGTCCCCCCTCAGCTGAGGATTGTGCTCAAAAACATGAACCCTTCTGGCCCTCGTCCTCAACTTCCCCACCAATGGCCTGATGTACCCAACCACCGCCACCTCGTCCTCCGCCCTCACATCTATTTCAGCCATGGCATCCGCCCCGAAATTTCTTGAGTAACCCTCCGAGTCCATGACGTGCTGAGAGATCGCGTTTAAGGTTGCAATGCCGACCACCCTCTCGACTATCTCAAAGGAATTCGCCAGCTGAGCGATGTCCAATGCCCTGGAACCGTGAAAATCACGCCTTCTGTTCCAGTGAGCGTGTGCGATGTCCTCAGTCGGCGTGTGGCAGAGCCCCACGTAACCATTGTTGAGCATGACCGCTGTGTAGCAGAGACTAATGCAGACCTTCGACAGTGTCAAATCCTCCAAATTTTCCCTTCGTTTGTTGAGCAAATCAATCAGGTCGTCGGTAATCAAGATCGTCCCCTCTGCTGTTCTAGATATTTTTCCACCTTTTCAACCACTTGCATGAAGGCCTTTGCCGCAGGAGTTTCGGCATGTTTGACGATAAAAGGCATGCCATCGTCTGAATCCTCGCATATTCTCTGGTCAATTGGAATTTTGCCCAGAAACGGGATGCCGAGCTGTTCCGATATTTTTTGCCCGCCGCCGTTTCCTAAGATGTTGAACTCTGCCCCACACTTCGGGCAGATGAACCCGCTCATATTTTCAACGATTCCCACTAAAGGTACGTTCAGTTCTCTGGTAAATCCAATAGCTCTCTTGACCACGAGCTGGGAAACTTGGGAAGGGGCGGTTATCATCAAAACGCCGTCGATATCCTTTATCAACTGCATAATGCTAAGCGGCTCGTCACCGGTACCCGGCGGCAAATCAACGAGAAGAAAGTCCAAATCACCCCAAGCTACATCCGCTAAGAATTGCCTGATCGCGGCCATTTTCATCGGCCCGCGCCAGATTACTGGGGTCTCGTCGCTGGGGAGCAGGAAATCCAATGAAACTATTTTGATACCGAGCGGTCCCTCCACCGGAACGATTTCTTGGTTACCAGTCCGGCTTGTGGTGAGCTTCCCTTCCCGCACGCCGAGGAGCTTGGGGATGCTGGGGCCGTGAATGTCGGCATCTAAAACCCCCACCCTGTATCCTCTCTGGGCCAGTGCCACCGCCAGATTGGCGGTGACGGTGCTCTTGCCGACTCCTCCTTTTCCGCTCAAGATTGCCAACTTATGCCTGATCTTCCCCAGCCTTGTTTGGACACGTTTCTCCTGCTCCTGCATCTCTTTCATCCTTTCTTCCATCCTCTTCACTTCCGTTCAAGTTTCCTTTTCAGCGATTGCACAAAATAAAGTTTTGCCCAGATGGCTCAATGAGAACCACGCGCCCATCGACGCACTTTTCTGCCTCCGGAGTCATTTGCCAAGGTTATTGGGGCCCTAAACCTTGGAGTTCTTCAAGCCTCTTCTTGATCTGGTCCAGTTGCTGCCGGAGCGCCGCCAAACCTTCAGGCATCCGTTTCTCCCGTTATTTTGAAACTTGAGTGGTCTCTGCCTGTGGGGTAAGGTGGTGGCGGATGGGGTGGGGAGTACGTCGTGTTCCGCATTGCATCCATATCGTAAGGTGGCGCGTAGTGTGGCGTGCGGGTCCCCCGGATGGTCCGGTTACGCCCTTGAAGTGATATCGTTAAAGACCAGGAAGCTGCAAGGAAAGCAGGGGGATCGGCGTCGGATTTTGGAGCTGATCAAACAGGCGGGGCTGTGATCGAATGATGACCAAAAGGGATATCGAAAAATTTTTGCGATTTTATGAAAGCGAGTTTGGTAAAAAAGTTCTGAGCAAGGAAGCAGAATACTTGAACAACGAGTTGAGAGGGCGAAGGAAAATCCTGGATGTGGGATGCGGAGTTGGTTATTTTGAGGAGATGTTATCCGACCTGAACATAACTGGTCTTGACAGCTCGAAGGAAGCATTGGAAGAAGCGAGAAGGAGAACTGGAAAAAGGTTTGTCCTCGGCGATGCGGGCAACCTCCCTTTCCCCGACAGATCCTTCGACGGCGCTTTCACGGTGACGACCTTGGAGTTTCTTGAGGACTACGAAAAAGCCGTGGATGAGGTAGCCAGAGTTCTGGAACCATCTGGCAAATTCGTTGCTATGATGTTAAATCCTGAATCGGAATACTTTAAATCCCATATTTTGAGACCGGGTTCGTACTTCAGGAGAATAAAACACGCTGACCCAAAGGAGATGGAGAAATATATCTCAAAGTTATTCACCGCAACCGGCGAGTATTTTCTGGGGATACGAGATCAAGAGGTCCTCGACACTCACGACAGAAATCTGGCGGCCCTGTATGTCGTCAAGGGGACCAGAGTTTAGCGCCCGGCAGATATTTTATTTTTGAAAAATGGTGAAAGAGTGCTCTGGCAGGAAATCAAACCCTTGCTTCACCAGATACCAGGCCACCTTCATCTCTTCTATAAAGGTTTCTTGGGGAACACAATGTCCAAAAAATTCTGTGAAGCCTGATCAGCTGTTCACGGTATCGGTACAGGAGCTATTCTCGGAGAATCTCGTACTCGTAGGTGACCTCGGCTGATTTCCGGAGAATCCCCGAAACAGAGCAATATCTCGTTTGCGAGAGTTCTATCGCTTTTTTAACTTTGTCCTCGGGAACATCCCCGTAGATTAAGTATTTTATGTGGATTTTTTTGAAAATCTTGGGGTACTCTTCCTTCTCCTCGGCGGTGATGCTTATTTTAAAATCCGTAAATTTAACTTTCATTTTTCCCAGAATGGAGACCACGTCCATTCCCGTGCAACCGCCAAGGGCGACGAGCACGAGTTCCATGGGCCTCGTCCCCGCTTCGGAGCCTCCAAGCTCAGACGGGCCGTCCATCACCACCCAGTGGTTTGTCTTACCCTTTCCCACAAAGGTCAAACCTCTGACGTGTTGAACCTCGGCTTGCATTCAAACACCAATCTAATTTTTCTAGGATCATAAATAAACCCCGGTTATTTCATCACCGGGCTACCCACTTTCACACCCATATCATCAGCGATTACCTGGCACTTCACCTGGAGTAAGAAAAAGATGTTCGCGTTCACCTCGCTCAGAGCTTCATAATTTCCCCGCCCTTTACTGACCACCACATCGGCGTTTTTTAAGAAATCTA
>LQMQ01000033.1 GCA_001515205.2 Candidatus Hadarchaeum yellowstonense | reverse complement strand
GTTCTTCTTCATCTGCTCCGGAAACACGTTTAGTTTGCTGAGCACGAAAATCGCGGTGGCGAGCATCTCGTCCATCAGGAGGAAGGTCTCGGGCAACAACACGCGTTCACACGAGGAGTTGGTCAAGTCCCGCTCGTGCTCCAGCACGATGTTCTCCAGCGCGGCGTGAACGCTGCCGCGGATGATCCTCGCCAGGCCGCATATCTTCTCACACCGGATCGGGTTGCGCTTGTGCGGCATGGTGCTGCTGCCCACCTGTCGCACGGCGAATGGTTCCGCGACCTCCCCTATCTCCGTCCGCTGGAGGTTCCTGATTTCACGGGCTATCTTGTCCAGCGTTGAGGACAGCAGCCCGAAGAACAGGATGAGTTCCGCCAAACGGTCGCGCTGCAGGATCTGGTTAGTTGCTATCGGCGGCGACAGCCTCAGCTCCTGCATGACCAAGCGCTGAATTTTTTCCGCCTGTTCCCCCCAGGCCGCTCCCGTCCCCACCGCCCCACTCATCTTCCCGACGAGGATGCGGGGCTTGAGCTGCTCCAGCCGTTGAAGGTGCCTGCCAATTTCCGCGGCCCAGACGGCAAACTTCAGCCCCAGTGTTATGGGTAAGGCGTGCTGGCCGTGCGTCCGCCCCACCATGATGGTATTCCTGTGCTCCAAGGCCCGGTGAAGAATTATCATGAGCAGATTGCGAAGCTGGCGTTCAATGATGGCTAGCCCGTCGCGGATCTGCAGGGCCATCGCGGTGTCCAGAATGTCGTTGCTCGTTGCTCCCAAGTGAACGTAGCGTCCGGACTTTCCCGAGGCTTCGGCGAGGGCCATGGCCACGGCCATCGTCTCGTGCTGGAACTCCTGTTCAAGCTTCCTTACCCTTTCGATGTTTATCCTCTTGATCGAGGCACACCGGGAAATTCTTTCCGCGTCCCTTTTGGGCACCAGGCCGACGCGGGCCAGGGCCCGGGCGAGAGAGGCTTCAACGTCAAGCATCCTTTGAAGACGCGACTCGACAGAAAAAATCGATCGCATCTCCTCGCTTCCATATCTCCACTCAATTGGGTGGACCGGCACCTTCAATCCCTAATCGAGAAGAGGTGGTAGAGGATAAAACCCTGTTGTTTGTGGCGCCTACAGCAGGTCGCGGAGCTCGGCCAAGCTTTTAATGGTGTAATCCGCCCTCTCCCTCACGCCCCAGTCACGGCGCTTCAGGAGGACGGTTTTCATCCCCGCCGCCCTGCCGCCGTCGATGTCCGTGAAGGGCTTGTCGCCGACGAAAACACACTCCTCAGGCCGGACGCCGAGCCTCTCGGCCGCAAGCAGGAATGGTTGGGGGTCTGGCTTCGTCCTGGCGGTGTCTTCACCGCTGATGATCACGACGTCGAAATTCTTGATAAAATCGAGCTGTTTAAGTCTCATCTCCTTGATTCCCCTGGTGCCATCGGTGTCGGTGACGATCCCCAGCTTGTACCCCTTGCCCTTCAGATATTCCAGCGTCGGTTTCGTGTCCGGATAGGGTCTGCTGTTGTCGGCGAAGGTCTTCCAGTAGATCCAAGTCAACTCGTCCAGCAATTCCGGAGGCAGCTCTACTTTTACATTCATCTTCTCCAGAAGCAGCGGCCACCAGTCGTTGCGGATATACCTTCGCTGCAGGTTCATCTTGTCGTCCAGTTGCGTGATGCGGTTGAAGAGCTCGTCCTCGTTTACCTCCATCCCGCGCCCGCGCAAGTAATCACGAAGCCTCCGGGCCACGGCGCGGTGGGCCCTCTCCAGGCCGGGAAAATCGTCGATGAGGGTTTCATCCAAGTCAAACAGAACCGCTCTGATGCCGGGGATCATTCATCCCACCTCCCTGCCGCCGCAAAATCTGGTGATGTAATCAACTGCGACGCCAGCGGCCCACTCCAGATGCTCCGCACCAATTCCGGGAGCGCCGCAGACCAGCAGACAGAGATCCGTGGTTTCCATGGTGACCTTGGTGTCCTCTGCGTCACGGTAGGGATAGATCGCGATCGGCTTTTCCTCGTCAGAGACCACCAGCTCGACGCCTTTGAGAAGGATGGGCTCACTCATGCCTATCCCCAAAAATTTCTCCCCACTTTTCGCAAGTCTGAGGGTGAGATCCCCCTTCAGTTTCCGGGCGTCAAAGGCCCCCAGGGCAACCCCCGTTTGGATCGACGCCAGGTTGTATGCGTCCACCAGGGTGTTGATGGTCGGCAAAGGTTTTCCGGAGAGAATTCTCCTGATGAGAGCCTCTGCGGCCGGTCTTGTCTTGGTGGGATCTATCCCGGCGCGCCAGAAGAAATCTCGGTAGGCTCTGAAGATCGGCTCGTCCTTTACCGTTGCCAGCTGGTATTTTCTTTTAATCTCCTCGACGACGTTGTCCCTGAACCGCTGCAGCTGGCTGTTTTCCCTTTCGACCTGCAGACCGTTGATCCTGCGGAGGAGGACCCGCAGCCCTGGAAAGCGCTGGAGAAGCAACGGCTGGATGATTACTTCCATGGTTGCTCCCTATATCGATGTTTTCCGGAATAAATAACCGCCGATGAGGATCATCGCGGTTGAGAAGACTAGGAGCACACCAAAGTCTACCCAGAGCGGCAGATCGGATAATCCGATTATGGCTCCCCTCAGCCCATCCACACCATACCTCAGCGGGTTCACGTAGGCAATCGCTTTCATCCAGTCCGGAGCCGTGGCGAGAGGGAACAGTGCCCCGGAGAGGAAGAAAAGCGGCATGACGAGAAAGTTGGCCACCAGGGGGAAGGCCACCGGGTCGGTCATCTTGGAAGCGAAGGCGAGGCCGAGTGAAACAAAGGCGAGTGAGATGAAGATCATGAACACCATCACCTGCGCCAGGGCCAAGATCGTTGGCGGCCAAACGCCCACCAGCGCCGCGGCTATCAGGAGCAATAACCCCTGCAGCAGCGAGGTGGTCACGCCGCCAAGGGCTTTCCCCAGCATGATGTGGGTTCTGGCGACGGGAGCTACCAGTATTTCCTTGAGAAAGCCGAACTGCTTGTCCCAGAGGACGGAGACGCCGGACATTATTGAGGAAAATATCAGCGTCATTCCGATGATGCCGGGCGCCATGAACTGCAGGTAGCTTTGCCCCCCGGGGAGTTTGAACGCGGAGCTCATTCCGATGCCGATGATGGCCAGCCAGAGGAAAGGCTGCACCACGGACTGAATGATCCTCGTCTTGCCCCGGAGGAACCACTTCATCTCCCTCAGCCAGAGGGTGTAGATGACCTGGGTGGCGCTCATCTCATCTCCTCCAGTGGCCGTGCATCCCGAACCGGCTGGCGACGTCAGGCCCCTCGTCCCTGATCGCCTTGCCGGTGTAGTTTATGAAGACATCCTCGAGTGATGGTCTCTTCAGGCTAACCTCCTGGACCTGTCCGCCGTTTCTCCTCACGGTCTCGATTATTCGAGGAATGGTTTTGCTACCGTTGCCCACCTGAAGCTGCAAACTGTCGCCGGTGACTTTAACCCCTTTCACCAGTGGGCTCTTCTGGAAAATGCGCAGGAATTTTTTCACGTCGTCGACCTTGAGATAGACCACATCGCCCTCAAGCTTGTCCTTGAGTGCCTGGGGGGTATCGAGCGCCACTATTCTGCCCATGTCGATGATCCCCACGCGGTCGCAGAGATAGTCGGCCTCCTCGATATAGTGGGTGGTCAGGACCACGGTAATCTTCTCCGTTTTGTTCAGCTTTTCGATCTGCTCCCAGACCACCCTTCTGGTCTGAGCGTCGAGGCCCAGCGTTGGTTCATCCAAAAACAGAATTTTGGGACGATGCATCAGCCCACGGGCTATTTCCAGCCTGCGTTTCATGCCGCCCGAGTAGGTCTTGACCAGTGAATCGGCGCGATTGCTAAGGCCGACGATGCTGAGAACCTCCTCTATCCTAGCCTTCCTCTGCTCGCTGGTCATGCCGTACATCCTCCCGTGAAAATCGAGGTTCTCCCTGCCGGTGAGGTTGTTGTCCAGCGATGGTTCCTGAAAAACGATCCCGATTGATGAACGCACCTCATCCGGCTCGCTGCAGATGTCGTGGCCGGCCACCCTTGCCGTTCCTGAGGTGGGACACAGGATGGTGCAGAGCATGTGCGTCAAAGTTGTCTTGCCCGCGCCGTTGGGGCCAAGCAGACCGAAAATTTCCCCATACTTTATTTTAATGCTGATGTTGTCCACGGCCACGAGTTCTCCGAACTTACGCGTTATCCTATCGGTTTCGATTGCGTAGCCGTTGTTCATCTAGTCAACCTCCAGCAGGTCGTGCAGAAAATCCCTGAAGCCGCTCATGTGCCTTTTCCACTCCAGAAGTATCCTTCGTTCGGCCTCCCTGCCTTCGGGTGTAATCCTGTAGTAGCGGCGGCTGGGCCCGGCTGACTTGGAGCTCCACTCGCTTTTCACAAACCCCTTGCTTTCGAGCCTCCTTAGTATGGGATAAATTGTCCCCGCCTTGGGAACCCATTGCCCTTGGGTGGTCTTGGCAATGGTCTGAATTATCTCGTAACCGTACATGGGCTCGCCCCTCTTCTTGAGGATCCAGAGGAGCAGGACGCTGAGGAACCCGCGTCTCATTTCCCTTCCCAAGTTTGCCCGCCACTTTTGGTTTCCATTGATCATTCAAATCTCAACCTTCTATGTAGTACTACTATATAAATATGTAGTGTGGCTACATACACCCACGGCTCAACGTTACAGCTTGTTGGGCGGCCTCACGGGGAGATGATGCCCGGGCCCTGAAGGGCTTTGACTATGGGGGCCCCGTCGGCATAGGAGCACCTGATGCCGTATTTCCTGACACATTCGACGCAGAGGACGGGATCACAGAGTCTAGTCGAGAAATATTTTTCCCCGCCGTCGGGAGCCATAGCCACCATGACCCCCTTTTCCATTTCTCTTACCTTCTTTCTGGCGACATAGAAGATGGCACCCGAGCTGGGGCCGACGAAAAGACCTTCCTGCAGGACGAGGAGCCTGGCCATTTCCTCTGCCTGCTGGGGGCTCACGGTGTAGATCTCATCCACAAATTCCCGTTTCCAGATCGCCGGGACGTATTGCGTCTGTAGGTTTTTCAAGCCGGGTATGGTGGTGTTGGGCTCGGGCTGTACCGCGATTATTTTCACATCCGGGTTGTATTCCTTCAATCGTTTGGAAACTCCCATCAGGGTGCCGCTGGTGCCGATGCCGGCGACAAAATGGGTGATCCTCCCCTGGGTGTCCCGCCATATTTCCTCCGCGGTGGTCTCATAGTGGGCTAGAACGTTGGCCGGATTTGCAAACTGGTTGGGCATGTAGTATTTCCCCGGGTTTCTGGAGATAATTTCCCGCGCCAGATCCTCGGCCCCGTCCATCCCTTTCGCCTCGTCGCTCAGCACAATTTTTGCGCCAAGGGAGACCAGCATTTGCCGCCTTTCCAGCGTCATGGTCTCAGGCATCACCAGCACCAAGTTGTATCCCTTTGCCCGGCAGACCAGCGCCAGCCCGATGCCGGTGTTGCCACTGGTCGGTTCTATGACGGTCTTGTCCTTGGTGAGCTGTCCGCTTTTCTCCGCCTGCTCGATCATGTATTTGGCAATGCGGTCCTTGACCGAGCCACCGGGATTGAACTTTTCCAGCTTGAGATACAGCTCGACGCTGGGATTGGGGTTGAGATGTTTTATCTGTACCAGCGGAGTGTTGCCGATCAGGTCGAGGACATCCTTCGCCAGCATCCAGCTCCCCAACTTCTATTATAACACCATTATATATTTCATGGTGGTATCTCCCATCAATCTTAATCGGCCGTGCGGTGATGGGTAATGGGTTGGTCGCTTGTCGAAGAAGTTGGGATTGGGCTGTGTTGAGTTTGCGGTGCCGGGGAGGACCATCGAGGAAAGGCTGGGCCTTCTGGAGTCCAGAGGGATGTGGCTGGAACTGGTCAACGATGGCAATAGAAATCTGGAACACGTTCTGACCGCGATCGCAAACTTTAAAACACCGGTGCTGTCGGTTCAGGCGAACAGGCTGCACTCGCTAAAGCTGCTGAGCGATGACAGAGGGGAAAGAGAGGCCGCCGTGAATCACGTGAAAGAGACCATGGGCTGGGCCGCGGCGACTGGGGCCAAAAATGTGGTGACCACGCTCACCTACGGGGATCCGAGTGCCAAGGAACCTTATCCCTTGGCCTTGGAATTGTTCAGGGAATTCGGCAGGTGGGCTGAGGAGTTGAACATCACCGTTTCCATTGAGCCACTGGGAAAGAACCGAACCTCTTTTCTGCCCGGTGTCTCCGATGTATTCCGGCTAGTTTCCGAACTGGGACTGGAAAACGTCCGCCTGATGGTCGATACCATGCACATCCACGACAACGGCGACGATGTCGTTGGCGTGGTTACCACCTACCTCGATGAGATCTCTGAACTGCAGCTTCGAGATACCGATTCCAAGCCACCGGGCCTGGGCGGCATCGATTTTTCGGGGTTGATGAAAACAGTGGTAAAAAAATTCAGGGGGTTGCTCTGCTTGGAATACAAACTCGGGTCAAACCCCTACGCCGATTTTAATCATGCCTGCGATTTTGTGGCAGGCCTTATCTCTGCGGTTCGATGATCACCTTCAGTGAATCCTCCGCCCTTGCAACGAGCCTAAAGCCCAGCCCGATTTCATTTAAAGACAAGCGATGCGTGATCATCCCCTGGACATTCAGGCGTCTCTCCGCCAGGATCTTCAATGCCTCCTCGAGATCTCGCGGGGCGCCGCCGTAGGAGGTCATGATGGTTATCTCGTCGCGCCAGAAATCGGCGAAAGGTACCGGGATATTTGCGCCGGGATCGGGCACCGCGAAGAAGAGAATGGTTCCCCCCCGGTCCACACACCTTAACGCCTGCCGGCTCGCCGACTCCGCCCCGGTGCAAACGATTACCTTGTCGGCCCGCCTCCCACCATTTAGCTGGCGCAGCCTTTCCTCCACGTTGTCTCTCGCGTTGATCGCTTCATCGGCGCCGAATTTTTTCGCGGCCTGCAAGCGGTACTCGCTGATGTCGGTGGTGAAGATCTTCTCGGCACCCTTCAGCCGGGCGAGCTGCAGATGGAGCAGCCCGGAGAGCCCGCTGCCCAGGATCAGGACAGTATCTCCCCTCCCGATTCCTGCCAGCCGCTGGGCCCGCACCACGCAGGCCACCGGCTCCACGAAGGTACCCTCCTCAAACGACATTCCCTCCGGCAGGCGATAAACGCCCCTCTCCACGTTCAACCTGGGGACGCGGATGTACTCGGCAAATCCACCGGGATAGTAATTGGTGGTGTGCAGTGTTTCACAGGCAGTTTCGTGGCCGCGGCTGCAGTAGTGGCAGGTTCCGCAGGGAACGTGATGGGAAACAAAAACCTTCTCCCCGATCTGGTAGTTTTTCACCCCCTCGCCGACCTCCACGATCACCCCTGCGGCCTCGTGTCCCAGCACCCGAGGGGCCGTTTTGATGCGATACCACTCGAGGACATCGCTGCCGCAAATCCCCGAGGCCATCACCTTTACCAGGATCTCTCCAGGTCCAATCTGGGGCCTGGGCATTTCTTCGACTCTCACGTCGTTGTTGTTGTAGTACACCCCCACGCGCATGCTGTCCCCTGATAAACTTGGTGGATGATAAGAAATATTTTGCCAACTTAAATTTCCAGAATTGGTCCCAGAAATCTCCTCATCAGCAGCTCTTGAATCTTCCTCTCCTTTCTCTTCAACCAGTAACCGTAGAGAAGGCCCAGGACGAGGCCCACCAAATGGGCGACGTTGGCGATGGAACCCCCGACCTCAAAGATGACCAGGAGAACGGAGATGATGCCGAAGCCCAGCGTGGCCATCCATAGCTTGAGCGGGATGATGAAAAAGAGCAGCACGGGCAAGCGGGGAGCCAGCACGGTGAGGGTTCCGAGCACCCCCAGGATGGCCCCGCTGGCTCCCAGCAATACCGCCTCGGGTGCGGTGAAGAGCAGCTGCCCCAGGCTGGCCAAGATTCCCGCCCCAAAGAACAGATAAAGGAAACTTTTGCTGCCTATCCTGGCCTCGAGAATCGGGCCGAAGGAGAGCAGCACGATGCAGTTGAACAGGAGGTGCAGCAGGCCGCCGTGCGCGAAGATGCAGGTGACGATGGTCCACGGCCTTTCCATTACCGTGGCCCTAGCAGCGGCCAAGTAGTAGAGGAAGGAACCGTGGTCTCCGGGGAGGTAGTAAGCCGGGCCGAGGATGACCTGCGCCGCGAGCTGGACGATGAAAACCAAGACAATCAGTATCAGCAGCACCATGCTGGCGGCTGGAAACGAGAATCTGGGGCGCCGTTTTCTTGGCGGTTGCAGCGTGGAAAAGTCGTAGCGGAAGTTGAAGGAAGGTGTTTCCTGCGTCTGCGCCTCCGTTTTGGGCGGGGCATCATTTTTCTTGGTAGCCGTTGTGACGCCCTTGCAGTCGTGGTTCTCCGGTAGCCTGTGGTCGGAACAGAAATTTCCGCCACAGTAGCTGCATTTGAACGGCAGCGCCACCTCTTTCCCGCACTTTTCGCAGATGGTCATCTACCCACCCTTGTCTTAGAGAGTCGAGCTCTTGTGATAATTTATCTTTTGCTGCCCTTGATAAAGAGCCCGGGGAACAATTTATTTTCAGGCAGGACCTCAGTTGCAAGGGGTAAAAATGAGCGACGAGGATGTCATCTCAGAGGGCGAGCGGGTTACCAAGATATCCATCTTCACTTTGGTTACGCTGGGGACGCTCATGATCGTTATTGGGTTTCTCTCGGGCAGCGTGGCCCTGAAGGGCAGCGGCGTCGACACCCTCGGCGATGCATTGGGCTCAGTGATTGTTCTGATCGGCCTGAAAATCTTGAGAAAGCCGCCCGACAGGAGATTTCAGTATGGTTATTACAAGGTGGAGACTCTGGTCTCCATGCTGGGGGCAATAATACTGATCTTGATCGGCATTTGGATATTTTACGTCTCCCTGCAGTCATTTCTGTCGCCAAAGGAGCTAGGATATCCCTGGGCCACCTTGGCCATCTCCCTTTTTTCCTCCGTTTGTTTCTTCCTGCTGGCAATTTACAAGAGAAGGGCAGCCGAGAGGACCAACTTACTTTCCCTGAAAACGGACTCCCTCGCCTCGGTGACCTCGGGGATGGCGGCCTCAATTGTTTTCGTTAGCCTTGGTTTTTCCTACCTGGGAATCTATCATGCCGATGCCATCGCGGGCATGATTATGGCTGGCTTGACGATAGCCATGGCCTACACCGCGATAAAGGAGTCATCGCTGACGTTGCTCGACGTTTGCACCTGTTCTGGGGTTAGAGGAAACTTAAGGGAAATCGCCGAGTCTGTGGATGGAGTTAAAGAGGTCCGCGAGGTGCTGCTCCGAAAGTCCGGGCCGTATGTGCTGGGTGAAATGCGTATAGCGGTAGACGGCGCGATCTCGGTTCATCAAGCGCACGAGATCGTGGAAGAGATAGAACGATTGGCCAAGAAAAGGGTGCCGTCTTTGAAGAGGCTGACGGTCAAGATCGAGCCCAAGGAAAAAAAGCGATGATCATGGTTTGGTTTTATTTGTTTGGGTTAAGTTTTATCAGGCTGTAGTTCAGCAGCGTGGCGAAGCCGGTCCAGATTAGGTAAGGGATCAGCAAAATGGCGGCCAGTTCAGAAATCTGGAGGAAACTGATCAAGGTAAGAGATATCGTCACCAAAAGCATCATTATCATGATTAGTCCTCCTTTCAGAGATTTCCTTCCAAAGAAAATCAGCGACCACAAAACATTCAGCGCTAGCTGGATGCTAAATAACCCAATGGAGATCAGTTTCCAAGGGCTATCCTGAATTAACAGGACGAGGTAAAGAGCGGTGCCCATCAAAAGGTACAAAATAGTCCAAGCGGGAGCAAAGAGCCGATTTGGGGGATTGAAGCGAGGCTTTTTCAGCCCCTGATACCAGTTGGGGATGGACCTTTTTGTTGCAACCGATCCTATTGCTCCTGCCCCTTCACAAACCAATATGCAGGCTAAAAGCAAGATGAGGTCCATGCCCTTCCCAAAGATAATGGTTTTTCTAATCTATAATACCGTAGCCGCCGCTTATCGGATCTTGAAAGAGGAAAAAATGGGGCGGAAAGAAGGTCAGGATGGAGAACGCAAGCAGGATGATGATAAAAAATACAATAGCGTACCTGCTCCATCTTTTTGGCAGACTTTCCCGAGTTAATAACCGGTAAGAAACTATTTGTCCCATTATCACGGCGATGATAAAAGTCAGGATGTCCATTACAAAAAGATCTTCGCCAAGCACGGCTCGATAAGAATAAAATATGAAGATTATGGCAAGCGGCATGATCCAGAAGCTAGCCGTTTTTGCGATGGCGAAGTTTTTGACCGATTTTTTCAGGAATTTGAACTCAAGCGCCGAGAAAATCAGAGCAGGCCAGAAGGCAAGCTTCAGGTGTTCCCAAGTGCTTTCATTTACTGCTGCGATGAGTGCCAGCGGCCTTAGTTTTCCCGAGAGTTCAAAGGCAAAGTGTAGGAATGAGCCAAAAAATATTATAAAGATTGTTCCCGCAATGGTCCAGACCAGCACTTTTCTATCTGAAATTCCTTTCATCGAGAAACGTCCTAAACTTTGCTTTCGCTCTTGGCCGCATTAAATATTTGTTGGCTTTCCTCTGGGGTCGCGTTTTCATGGATAATTGCCCGTATCGCCTTGGCCATCGCGACTGGATGGTCGTGTTGCCAGATGTTTCTGCCCAAGTTGACGCCTATGGCCCCCTTCTGCAGCGCATCGTAAACCCAGCGGAAAACCTCCAGTTCAGAATCCACCTTTGGCCCTCCCGCTATCACGATCGGAACAGGGCATCCCTTCACCACTTTTTCAAATCCTTCCTCGCAGTAGTAAGTCTTCACAACCCTGGCCCCGATCTCCGCGGCAATCCTGGACGCCAGCGCGAGGTACCTGGCATCCCTTTTCTCCAGCTCGGCTCCAACCGCTGTGACCGCCATAACCGGTATTCCATACTCCTCACACTCGTCCACCAGCCGAGCTAGGTTAAGGAGGGTCTGGTGTTCCCCGGGTGCTCCAACGAACACCGACATGGAAACCGCGCTGGCGTTGAGACGTACGGCCTCCTTGACTGAGGTTATAATCCCTTCTTGGTCGAGCTCGTCCCTGCGCGCCATGCTCGTGCCTCCAGAGACCCTGAGAATTATCGGCTTGTTTATCGCCGGATCAACGCAGTTTCTCAATACCCCCCTTGTGAGCATAATTCCGTCAACATAGTCGATTAGAGGGGCTATGGTTTTTCCCGGCTCCTCAAGCCTAGTCGTCGGTCCTTGGAAATAACCATGGTCTATCGGCAAAAACATGGCCCGGCCATCGCGCTGGATGAGTCGAGAGAGCCTGTTTTTCATTCCCCAGTCCATAAACCCACCGCCTTTATCTTCAAATTTTTATGTTAAATAATCTTTCCCAGTCCGCACGCAATGACGGCGGAGAGGTAGTGGTTTATATAAACGAAACAGTCCTATCTAATGAGGCGGCATTCATGAAGGACAGCACCAAGAGGATCCTTTCCCTGATCGTGATCCTGCTCTTCCTGTTATCCTCAGCGATAGCGGTGATCCTCAGCTTGCTCAGCAAGTAGAAACTTAATTAAGCCGCAGTTAGATTTCTTTTTGATGCGGCCGTGGTCCAGCCTGGTCTAAGCTTTGCAAGCTGCCAAGAGGACTCAGGCCTTCCAAGCCTGTAGCGCGGGTTCAAATCCCGCCGGCCGCACCATTTAACAAAAACAGGGCACATACTTTTTCGAAGTTGGGTTAGGGTGGGCAAGATGGCGCGCGCCCTGCTCAGCCACCTGCCAATCTTCAAGGACGAGAAATAAATCGAGCGCTCGTTATCTCAAGAGATCCATTTTTGTTAAATGCGCTATTCCCAGCTTTTGAATCAACCCTACAAATTGACATGTTTCCACAACTTTAGGGAATAAGAACCGGAGCAATGAATAAGAGGAGATTCCGTGGGATTGTTCAGGAGACAAAGTGTTTATACATAACGTTTGGAAGGTATAAACAGATGACAGAAATTAAAGAGCCCATTCAGAAGCTTTACCAATCAATTTTGCACTTCGATGTGAGGGGGGCCAAAGATGCGGCAAAAGAGGTGCTGAATAACGGAATTGATCCTCTCGAGGCTCTCAACGGGGGCGCCATACCAGCTTTGCGGGAAGCGGGGAATAAATTCGAAAGGGGAGATTACTTTCTTCCGGAAATAATGCTCTGCGCTGAGGCCTTTCAAGAAGCTTACCGGGTTCTGGAGCCAGAACTTCTGAACAAAAAGGAGAAAACCGAGAGCTTGGGCAGGATCGTCATCGGCACCGTAATGGGTGATATGCACGACATAGGAAAAAACCTGGTAAAGGCCCTCCTTCAGGGCGCTGGATTTGAAGTTCATGATCTGGGGAGAGACGTGCCCATCCAGAGATTCGTTGAAAAGGCTAAGGAAGTGGACGCAGACATCGTTGCCATGTCCGCCCTTTTGACTGTTACTATGCAATTTTTGGGCACAACCATAAGTGCTTTAAAGAAAGCTGGCTTGAGGGCAAAGACAATAGTTGGCGGGGCACCGATAACGGCGGATTTTGCCAGGAGTATTGGAGCTGATGCTTTTGCCGGCGATGCGCTAATCGGGATAGAAGAATGTAAGAAACTTGTGGGGAAAATGGAAAAATGACGAGAAAAATAATCGAACCGTTCACCCGGGATGAGCTCTATGATATAAACCAAGCCTCGCTGGAGATAATGGAGCGAGCCGGGGTTTGGTACGAGAGAGAGGAAGCCTTAAAAATACTGGAAAAAGCCGGAGCTGAGGTGGATTATAAGACGAAGATTGCCAAGCTGCCAGATTATCTGGTCAAAGATGCCCTAAAGCATGCACCAAGAAAATTTAGGCTCGCGGGAAGAGAGAGAAAATATGACTTCGTTGTCGGCAACGATCGGACCTATTGGGGGATGATGGGCGGGCCACTGATAGTTGATCTTGAAACAGGGGTTCTCCGAGAAACAACCAAAAAGGACGTTGCAGATTGGGCAAGGTTTGCCGACGCATTGGAAGACGTCTGGTTCATAACCCCACCGATGGCTAGGGACGTAAATCCAGCCGTGTCCGCGGAACACGAGTTTGAGGCAATGGTCAACAACAGCTCAAAATTTCTAGAACAAAATCTCTATTCCGGCACTGGGGCAAAAAACGTCTTTGAAATGGCGAGCGTTGTTCAGGGAGGAGATGAAGAGCTGATAAAGAATCCGTTATTCTGGGGTGCTGGCTGTGCTGTGAGCCCCCTGCAACATTGCGCCATAGCTTTAGATGTCTGGTTCGAGCTGGTTCCGCGAGGTATCCCCTGTCTCGTGGCCACGGAGTCCATCGTTGGGGCCACGGGACCAATAACAATGGCTGGATCCCTCGCAGTGGCTAATGCCGATGTTCTCAGCGGCATCACCCTCATCCAACTAATCAAAAAAGGAGCACCGGTGGCCTATTCCATTGGACTTTCGCACATCATGGACATGAAAAAAGCTGAAGCCCTCTGCGGTTGCCCGGAACGTGTTTTCGCGATAGCCGCAAATGGACAGCTGGGCCGTTTTCATGGACTGCCGGTGTGGGCAGGCGTGGCCACTGATTCCAAGTTGCCTGACGCACAAGCGGGCTACGAAATGGCGTTGTCCGCTCTCTATACCGTCTTGACCGGTAACCACATGGTAATGGGGATAGGGTCGTCGCTGGCGTCAAGGGGGATTTCTTATGAAGAGGCCTTAATTGATTGGGAAATTATGCGCATGGTTACGAGGATTGCAAAAGGTGTTGAGGTGAACGAAGAAACTCTGGCTGTGGATTTAATCTGCAAAACAGGACCGGGTGGAAACTTTATCGCCACTGAGCACACCCTTAGGCACTACAAGAACGAGATTCAAGACGCCATAATAACCGATAGAAGTTCGGTTTGGACATGGGAGAAGGAAGGCAAAAAGGACATGGTAACGCGGGCAAGGGAAATGGCAAAAAAGATTTTGAAGGAGCACGAGCCCACCCCGTTACCCAAGGACGTCCAGTTAAAGATCAGTGAAATAGTTAAAAGGGCAGAAAAGGAAGCAAAGATTTAGTCCAGTAACTTTTCAAATTTTTTCTCACACCGGGCGTAGGTGGTTTTCCTACGATGTCATCACGAAAGTTTGGTTGGCCTGTTGATTTGAGATAAAAATTAAGTGATTTCACGCCCGGCAGCGATTATGGGTACTTCACAATCTCCGCTCGATTTTCGTCGTTTTTTTAGCAGTGGTAAATGACAACTAAGCCAGCCGATGGCAACGCTTTAAAAAGCGAGATTGCTGACAAGGTTTCAATGGCTTTGATGGCCAAGTTTTGCCAAGGTTGATAAAAAATCATGAGCGAAAAAGTAGCTGTTTTAACCCTTGAGGGCCAAGTTAGCTTGATTTTATGAAGAGCTATGTGCCCGACGCCAGCACCCTGATCGACGGTCACCTCACCCGCTTGGTGAAAAGCGGCGAGCTTCAGGGATGTCGGATAGTGGTACCTAACGCGGTGGTCGCCCAGCTTGAGCAAGAGGCCAGGCTGGGCAAGGATTCGGGATTCAGCGGGCTGGCGGAGCTGAGAAGGCTCAAGCAGTTTTCCGACGAGGGCAGGATCAAATTGGAGCTTGTGGGTGAAAGAGTTTCAAGCGGGGAGGTTGCCACAACCGTGAGCGCAGCTGTTCGGGAAGTGACCCGCGCTCAGGGCGCCGTGCTGATCACCAGTGATGAAGTCATGGCCGAGGTGGGGCGGGTGGAAGGGTTGGAGGTCTGGTTTCTCCAGCCGGTAACTGCCGAGACTAAACCGAAGCTGCTGGAATATTTCAGGCCCGGGGTGATGTCCGTTCACCTCAAGGAAAAGGTGCGCCCCATGGCCAAGGTCGGCCGTCCTGACAACATGAGGCTGGAAGTGCTTGATGAGAATCCACTCACTGAAGCACAGCTTCGGGAAATGGCCCATGAGATCATCGAAAGGGCCAGACAGGATCCCGAGGGTCTGGTCGAGATCGAACGCTCGGGAGCCACGGTGGTGCAGTTTCACGAATATCGCATTGCCATCGCCCGTCCCCCCTTCAGTGATGGACTTGAAATCACCGCCGTCCGTCCCATCGTCAAGGTCAGTTTGGACGATTATCGCCTTTCTGAGAAGCTCAAGGAGAGGCTGCGAAAGAGGGCCGAGGGCGTCTTGATCGCTGGGCCGCCCGGGGCCGGAAAAACCACTTTCGCTCAAGCCTTGGCCGAGTTCTATCGCGCGCAGGGAAAGATAGTCAAAACTATGGAATCGCCGCGCGACCTGCAGGTGAGCGACGAGATCACCCAGTACACGGCGCTGGAGGGTGACATGGCGAAAACAGCGGACATCTTGCTGCTGGTCAGGCCAGATTACACCATTTACGACGAGCTGCGCAAGACCTCCGATTTTCAGATCTTCGCCGACATGCGGCTGGCCGGGGTGGGCATGGTGGGCGTGGTGCACTCTACCAGGGCCATAGACGCCGTGCAGAGGTTGATCGGACGGGTGGAGCTGGGAATGATTCCCATGATCGTTGACACAGTGATCTTCATCAAGGAAGGCCAGATCAAGGAGGTCTACTCTCTGAGCACGAAGGTTGGAGTTCCCCACGGCATGGTGGAGGCTGACCTGGCTAGGCCAATGGTTGAGGTCACCGATTTTGAAACGGGGGAGACGGTTTATCAGATCTATTCCTTCGGCGAGGAGGTCGTGGTGATGCCCGTGAAGAGAGAGGCGCTACGGGATGCGCAGAAAAAGGCTGAGAGGATCAGATCTGAAATCAGGCGTTTGGTGGGAGGAGATGTGGAGGTAAAGATGGTCTCCGATGACAGCGCGGTGGTGATAGCCGATGAAGACGATATCTCCAAGATCATTGGCCGTGGTGGCCGTACTGTGGACAGGCTGGAGCGTAAGCTCGGCGTGCGAATCGAGGTGCAGAGCCGAGAGGCGGAATAATAGCTGGTCGCACAATGAACTGTTTTGAAAGCCGTGGCGGCATAAATCTTTTTAACAGCAGCCGCGCAGTTAAAGACAATGGCGAATTTGCTCATTAAGGATGCTAAATACGTGGTGACGGTAGATCCTAAGCGCCGGGTTATCCGAGATGGGGCGGTGGCCGTCGAGGGCATGGAGATTGTCGAGGTGGGTAAGTCTTCGGAACTAAAGCGCAAGTATCCCAGAGCAGAGACAATTGACGCCAAAAACAAAATAGTTATGCCTGGGCTTTTTGATTGTCATGCTCATTCCTACCAGAACATGATCCGGGGCATGGCCTTCGTGCTGCCGAGGAGACAGCGCGGGGCATTCCTTCTGGGACCGACGCTACGTTTACAGGGTGTTTACACACCGGAGGATGCCAAGGCCTCGATGGCGCTGAACTGCTTGGAGTACATCAAATCAGGGGTCGTTGGGTTTTGCGACTGGGGAATAAACCTGAGGTACAAGATCGATGGCCTTGCCGAGGTGGTGCGGGATTCTGGAATAAGGGGCGTGCTGGGCAAGTCAGTCATGGAGTATCCCGATTATGGTTCCTGCAAGAACGTGATTGATCCGGGACTGATCGAGGACAAGGACGAATGCATCAGGGACACCATCAGGGCAATAAAAAAGTGGCACGGCAAGGCAGACGGAAGGATTCAAGTGTGGTTCGGCCCCAGAAGCGTGGGTGCCCTCTCTGTGGAAACGTATAAGGAAATTGCCCGGCTGGTGAAGCAGTACAAGGTCGGCATCACCTACCATCTTGCGGAGCTGGGAGAGCTGGATACCGGTTTTATCTGGAACACCTACGGCATGTCCCCGATGGAATTCATGAAATCCGTGGGCTGGGTGGGCCCGAACGTTAGCTTCAACCACTGCTTGTATCTCACCGGGATTGACTTCAAGATACTGATGGAAACGGGGACCAATGTTGTTCACTGTCCTGGGACCGGGTTTGATACTAGGGTTCAAGACATGCTGCAGATGGGTATCAACGTCGCCCTGGGCTGCGATGGTGGGCATGAAACCAACGACGTCTTCTTAGCCATGAAACTGGAGAAGACGCTGCAGAACAGGATCCCTAGGCGCGATTTGACCATACTCTATCCGGAGAAGTTGATCGAGATGGCCACCATTAACGGCGCTAGGGCGCTCATGTGGCACAGGGAATCGGGGTCAATTGAAAAGGGCAAAAGGGCGGACATGATTCTGGTGAATCTTAATAAGCCCTCACTCACTCCAATGCTGAATCCCGTTCATGATCTCCCCTCTCGAGTGTTGGGGAGCGATGTTGATACGGTTATTGTCAACGGGAAGATTTTGATGGAGAACAGGGTGGTGAAGACGCTGGACGAAGACAGGGTCATTGAGGAGGCGAGAAGGAGGGCTGAGGAAGTCAGGGAAAGGGCCGGATATGAGATCGAGTGGCACTGGCCCGAGATCTGAGGGATTATTTTAATCATAATTTTTTGCTTTGGAAGAGCAGGCAATGCCTTTAAAAAGATTCGATTGCAAAACATCATGGAGTTGAAAAAAATGAGAGATGTGGCCATAATTGGGGCGGGAATGACAAAGTTTGGCCGAGCGTCTGGGGATTTAATGGACCTTCTGGCCGAGGCGTCGCTGCGCGCAATAAAACATGCCAATGCAGAAAAAGAGGATTTTGACGCCGTCTATGTTTCTAACATGATGGCGGGGGAAACTTCGCATCAGACCGCTGTCGCCAGTTCTCTGGCCGACAGGATAGCGCTGGTGCCAGCCGCCGCTGACAGAATCGAGAACGGGCCGGCCTCGGGAGGGTCTGCTATTAAGAACGCTTTCATGGCGGTGGCTTCCGGTTGCTATGACCTGGTTCTAGTAACCGGCGGGGAGAAAATGACCACGGCTGACACTGATATTATAACAGATTTGGTGGCAACCATGACGCACCCAACGGCGGAATACATCCATGGTGTGACCCTTCCGGCGATGGGGGCAATGCTTACCCGACTTTACATGGAGCGCTATGGGTTGACGGAGAGGCACCTCGCCATGGTCGCGGTGAAAAACCACGCCAACGCATTGAAGAACCCCTACGCCCATATCCAACGGGCCTGCACGATGGAGGGGGCGATGAGCTCGGGCATTATCGCCGACCCGCTGCGTCTTTATTATGTCTGTCCCATCAGCGACGGGGCGGCTTCCTTAGTTCTGTGTCCGCTGGAGAAGGCCAAGAAGTTCACGGACAAGCCGGTGAGGATCGCTGGATTTGGCCAAGCTACAGATGTCCAGGCGCTTCAGGAGAGAGAGGATCCAATCGTGCTAAAGTCGGTTAAAATTGCCGCCGAGCGGGCTTTCCGGATGGCCGGTGTCACGGCTGATGATATCGATGTGGCCGAGCTTCACGATGCCTTTGAAATTTTGGAGATTGCCGAAAGCGAAGACATCGGCTTTTTCGAGAAGGGCAAAGGGCATCTGGCGGTGGAAAAGGGAATAACGGCGCTTGACGGTGAGCTGCCCATCAATCCTTCCGGGGGGCTAAAGGCACGGGGTCACCCTGTCGGGGCCACGGGTGTTGCTCAGGCGGTGGAGCTGGTGTGGCAGCTTCGCGGAGAGGCTGGTGAGCGACAGGTGAAAGATCCAAAGCGCGCCCTTTCCTGCAATTTCGGTGGCTTCGGAAACAACACGGTGATCCACATCTTTGAGCGGGGGTGGTAATGGTGGAGCAAAAATTTGTTGGGTTTAAGTGCAAGGCCTGTGGCCGGGTGATGAACCCCAAGCATGACCGCTGCCTTACCTGCAAAGGGACCGAGTTTGAGGAGGTCGAGCTACCCAAAGTGGGCAAGCTGATCACCTATACCAAGCTGTATGCGCTGCCGGTGGGAATAGAGATGCCACCGCTGACGCTCGGCATAGCCGATTTCGGCGGGGTCAGGGTGCTGGGGCAGTTGACCACCGATGATCCGAAGATAGGAATGCTGCTGAAGCCCGTCTGGGGAAAGCTCCGAAAATTGAATGATAAAGATATTTATGGTTTCAAGTTTGAACCTCTGTAGTGATGGTCGTTAAAAAAAGGAGGTAAGAGAATGGAATACGATTGGAGCAAAGTGATGAAACCCTACCCGCCGCGCAGAATAATACTGCCCTCCGGGGAAGAGATGATCGTCAAGAGCATGGAAAAGAGCGAGATCGAGGAAGTCTGCGATGCACTGATACCAAACCTGTACATCCATAAGGATTGGTTTGACTTGGTTACCGCTGAGATGATAACGGAGTTCTATCTTTGGCGTGAGAACAGGCCCATGTGGGGTCTGCCTCCGGAGAGCCACTTCAACTTGGTCGGCAGGGTTGATGGCAAGGTGGTTGGAGTCACCAACGGAGCGTTGAGGGATCCAAAGACAGGCTGCAGTTTGCACACGACGACATTGAGAAGGGGGTTGCAGATCGGTGCCTATCTCTGGCCGTGCAAGCTTGAGATGTACTTTGACGTCTTGGGCGTCGATGTTGTGGAAGCTAGCGCCGAGAGCTTGATAGGCGGTCGTAAGCTGTTCCAGGCATATGGCTTCACTCCCCACCCAGACAAGAAGAGCCACTTTGGCACGATGTTGCAGACGATGACAAAGCAGCAGTGGGACAGGATAAAGGCGGGCAAGCTCGTTGGCGAGAGGATCTGAAATTATCAATTAACGGAATTCGGCGGGCCACCTGCTGGTCCGCCTTTATCAATTTTGAAAAAGGAAGAAGGAAACAATTTTTCAATGATCATATTTGTAAACGTCCTCTGGAGAATTTATATTTCTAAATGATTTTAGCTCGGGGTCGATTCTCTCAAGATCTTCCGGTGAAATGTAGACGATGTCTTCCATGGAGTTCACGACATCTCCGAGCTTGTTAATCCCTTTTCCCCTGGCCCTTTTTACTGCTTTCAAGAGGGATCTAGTCCGGTAAACTGCCTGCAGGGGCTCAAGAAAGCCGTTGGGCCACCTGAGCAGGGCTCCATCGTGTCCTCTTGCGCGCAGGAAGATGAATTCGATGACTTCAGGGCTGAGCCAAGGGCAGTCACAGGCGATTACCGCGACATAATCCGAAGAGATCTCTGGCAGGGCGCTCATCAACCCGATCAACGGCCCTCTTTCGCTGGTTTTGTCAACGACCAACCTTGCCGCGGGAAACACCTTCTTGAGTTCCTTCGCATTCAACTTGCAAGAAATGACGATTTCGTCCGAAAGCTGGGC
>LQMQ01000032.1 GCA_001515205.2 Candidatus Hadarchaeum yellowstonense | reverse complement strand
TCCGACATTTGCCCGGCCCAGCCTACTTAAGAAGGGCGCGCGATTAATTCACGAGGTTTATCCGCACAACTGCAGCTTCACGGGCTGAGGGTCATGAGGAAAAGGGGTTCGGGGAAAAAGGGAGCCGCGAAGTCGGCCTTTCCCGTCCTCTTCTCCGTGGTTTTCCTGGATTTCCTCGGCTTCGCCATCGTCATCCCCTACCTGTTCTTCTTCGCGGAGAGCCTGGGGGCCACCCCCTTCACCTACGGGCTCCTCGTCAGCAGTTTTGCCCTGATGCAGTTCATCTTCATGCCGATCCTGGGCAGGCTCAGCGATCGATACGGCCGCAGGCGCCTGATAATGATCTCGCTGCTGGGGGCATCGGCCTCCTATCTCGTCTTTGGACTGGCCGACTCCCTGTGGCTGCTGTTCCTCTCAAGAATAATGGCGGGAGTGACGGCATCGACCTACTCGGTGGCGCAGGCCTACCTTGCCGACTTGACCGCCGAAGGGGACAGGCTGAGGTACCTGGGGCTCCTGGGGGCTGCCAGCGGGGCGGCGCTGATCCTGGCCCCAGCGCTGGGCGGGACCCTGAGCAGCATTTACGGCTACTCGGTGCCATCCTTTCTGGCGGCGGGGCTGGCTCTCGCCAACCTCTTTTTCGCCTACTTCAGGCTGCCCGAGCCCCCTCGCGCCCGAAGCGGGGCCGGGGGAACCAAGGGAACCTTCTCGGCCCTGGCGGAAATTCTGAGAAAGGGGGAGCTCAAGTTGCTATTCTATTCCTACTTCAGCATAATTCTCGCCGTCGTCTTCATGGACGTGGCGCTCACGCCCTGGCTGGAGGTGACGATGGGCTACGGCCCCTTTGAGGCGGGCTTGCTTTTCTTCTACATCGGCATCGGCCAGGTGCTCTCCCGGGCGGTGCTGCTGCCGAGGCTGGCCAGGGTGCTCTCCCACGTGGACCTGACCTTACTCGGGCTGGTGCTGAACACCGTGAGCTACATCTCCTTTGGCCTCATGCCGGGCAACCTTCCGCTGCTCCTGATCTTCGGGTTCCTGCTGGTGCTCGGGTTCAGCGTGACCAGCTCCACCATCAACACCTTGATCTCCCTGAACACGCCGGAAGACCTTCAGGGGGGCTCCCTCGGGATAGCCCAATCATTCTCAGGGCTGGCCGAGACCATCGCACCCACGATAGCGGCAACTCTCTTTGCCCTCGGCATCTCGCTGGGGGTGAGCGGCCTTCCCTTCCTTGCGGCGGGCCTCGTCAGCGTCGTGCCAGTTCCGCTAATGCTGCGCTTCAGGGGCAAAAACTACCGGGGCACCGCCAGGATCTCCGATGCCCAGCCGCTGGAGCTCCTGAAATCCCGCCAACGGGAGAAAGTTCAGCGCCCCTTGCGGTAGGCCCTGCGGTAAACCGCGCGCCTTTTCCTCCGCCTCCCCAGCCTCTTCACGAGCTTTAACTCCAGCTCTTCCTCCGCTTCTTTCCCGGCCGTCTCTTTCCCCTCACTGAAATTTTAAGCCGGGGGGATAAAAATAGAAGAGGATGAAAATCACCAGGTACAGGAAACGGGATTTCGCCCAAGTGATCCCGCTGCTCCGCGAGGGCACCCGGGGCTGGGGGCGGGCCTGGCGGGAGGAGATCCTCCGCGCCTATCGCCTGCAGCAGGGCGAGGCCTACCTGGTCCGGGAAAACGGCAGGGTCCTCGGGACCATCCTCCTCAGGAGGGAGGTCCGCGCCCTGGTCATCTACTTCCTCGCGGTCACGGAGAGGGAGAGGGGAAAGCACCTCGGCAGCTCCTTGGTCAACTTCGCGGAGAAGCTGGCCAGGAGGGAGGGCAGGATCCTCCGGGTCGACGTCGCCCGGGAGTTCCGCCAGAACGTCAACTTTTATCTCAGGCTCGGGTTCCAGAGGTGCGGGCGGGTGAGGAACTTTTACCTCTACGGCGACGAGCAGATCTTCCTCTGCAAAAGGCCTAAAAGATGATGCCCAGGACCGAGTCCATCCTCCTTATCGCCTGCAGCGCCCTGCTGGCGTTGCCCGGCCCCAGCTTTCCCCGCCTCTCCAGCTGATCCAGCCTCCTGACCAGCGAGCACAGGGTGTCGAGGGCCGCGGGGATGTCGATGTCGTTGTTGACGTGAAAGGTGAAATCGGACAGGGCCCGGTCGATGGCCCGGTCGGCGGCCTCGCTGTCGACCGCCCCCTTAACTCTCCTCAGCCGCCTGATCAGGTCCTGGCACCGCTGGACCTCCCGCGCCTTCCTGCGCAGGCCAGGAAAGGTGAAGTTGAGGCGCCTCCGGTAGTGCTGGGAGAGGAGGTAGGCCCTGATGACGCGGTAGCTGAACCCCCTCCTCCGCAGCTCCTCGACGGTGTAGCTCCTGCCCAGCGACTTGCTCATCTTGCGCCGGTTGACCATCAGATGCCTCACGTGCATCCAGTACCTCGCCGGGATCTTTCCCGTGGCCCCGGCGCTCTGGGCGATCTCGTTCTCGTGATGGGAGAAGATGTTGTCGATGCCGCCCATGTGGATGTCGAAGGGGATCCCCAGGTAGCGGATGCTCATGGCGCTGCACTCGATGTGCCAGCCCGGCCGGCCCCTCCCCAGCTCGGTGTCCCAGTAGATGTCCCCGTCGCTCCTTCGCCACGCCTTCCAGAGGATGAAGTCCCCCGCCTCGCCCTGGCTGTAGTCATCCCGGTAGATCCTCCCCTCGAGCCCCCGCCTGAACCTGTAGTGCGAGAGCATGCCGTAGCGCCGGAAGCGGGAGACATCGAAGAAGATGTTGCCCGCCTCATCCCGGTAGGCCAGCCCCCTGTCCATCAGCCTCTTGATCAGGGCCACCATCGCCTCGATGTTCTCGCTGGCGCGGGGGTAGTGGTCGGCCGGAATCAGGTTCAGCCGGCGCGAGCATTCCTTGAAATACCTTTCGTTCTTCGCGGCTATCTCCCGCAGCCTCCTCCGGCTCCCCCGCGCCTCCCGGACCATCTTGTCCTCGACATCGGTGATGTTCATCACGTGGGTCACCCGGTAGCCGTTGAAGAGCAGCACCCTCTTGACCACATCCTCCACAACATAGGTGCGGAAGTTTCCAATGTGGGGGGTGGAATAGACGCTGGGGCCGCAGGTGTACATGCGGACCTCGCCCTGGCGGAGGGGGACGAACTCCCTCTTCCTCCGGGAAAGGGTGTCGTAAATCAGCATGCTTTCAAACTACTCATAATCTCCTGACTTTTAACTTCTGAGCTGCCGGTGAAAACTCCGGGGCGACGGGTGAAACCGTGGTGCTCCGGCCGGGATTTGAACCCGGGGCGCAGGCTCGAGAGGCCTGCATGTTTGACCGGCCTACACCACCGGAGCACCAAAAGTATACTGGCAACAACATCGTTTAAGATTTCCACCGTGAGGCGGCGCCGTCCCCCTGGTTAAGGATCACCCTGATTTCTTGGGGTAGAGGGGGCACGACTCATCCTTCTCCGGACACCTGCCGTCGACAACGCAGCTGGGCCCGGCCCTCTCAAAGATCTTGGGGGCAACCTTTTTCACCAGCTTCAGCATCTCGTAGGCCAGCTCCCTGATCTCCCACTGGGCGTGGGTGCAGCACCTCAGCTTGAAGAAGTTCAGCAGCGAGCGGGCGTTCATGGTGACGACGATGTTGGCGGTGGCGGCGTTGGGGAGGACGTAGCGCGCGTCCTCAACCGGAATCCCGCGGTCGATCAGCGCCAGGTAGTCCCTCCAGGCGGCATCCATCGCGGCCAGGTAGATCTTCTCGGCCTCCCTGTCCCGGGAGATGGTGGGGGGCACAACGTAGCTCTTCTCCAGCTTCACCGCCCTCTGGCTCTGCTGCGAGTAGCTGGCGATCCGGTGCCTGACCAGCTCGTGGGTGCAGGCGCGGGAGACACCCTCGACGCTGAAGGTGAAGGAGGCATGCTCGATCACCGACTCATGCCCCCGCCCCACGCAGACCTCCAGGCTCTGCAGCAGCTTGGACCGGTCCTCCTTCAGGATCTCGTCCGCCGCCCTCCGGGAGCGGCAGGAGCGGGCCGCGGCGCCGGCGAGGGCGTCGGGGTCGGGGGTGTGGGCGATCAGCTTTACCTTCATGGGTTCTCCTCAATCTCGATCAGGGTGGCGAGATCCCTGTCGGCGTAGAGCTTGGGCAGGGCGGGCTCGGTGCTCCCGGAGTACTTCCCCTGGTACGGCCTCTCCGGCGGCGACTCCGTCCGGAAGAAAACCATCTGGCCGATCCTGAGGCCCACGGGGAGGTAGTAGGGCACGGAAAGGTGGTTGGTGATCTCGATGGTCCAGACGCCGTCAAAGCCCACGTCCCCCCATCCCGCCCCCCTCACGATGTCAATCCCGGTCCTCGCCAGCGACGACCGGCACCTGATGGAGGCGACGATGTCCTTCTTGGTCCCGACCCTCTCCAGCGTCGAGGCGATGACGAAACCGTGGGGCGGCAGCCTGATGAACCTCCCCCGGACCGTCTTGTTGGCCACCCGCAGCGTCGCCTCCTTGGCCTCGTGGCGGATGTAGGCCATGTCAACGGACTCCTTGATGAAGGGGAAGAAGCCGTCAATGTCGTTGTTGAAGGTGTAGAAGATCGGCCCGATGGAAAGGTCATACCCGTTCGGCTGCAGCTTTCTCCTGTCGAAGGGCTCGATGATGATGTTGCCCGCCGAAATCTCCCGGAGGATGTCGCAATCAGATAGCGGCAGTGTCTCACCCCTAAATGTTCCTTACCTCAAAGCTCTTGAACATTCCGCTGACGGCCCGGCGCGTGCGCTCGATCGCCTCCCGCGTCCAGGGGGCCTTCTGCTCAAAGCTGGGGTCGACGGTGGAGTGCGGGACATACTGCTGAATCGCGTACTTCTTCGCCCCCCTGAGGTAACCGGCTATCTGGACAATGTCGTCGGGGGAGAGGAGCTCCGGCACCAGCGTGGTCCTGAACTCATAGTCAACCGGGGAGCCGCGGATGAGCTCAATGCTCTCGAGCACGCGGTTGAAGACGGCGTCGCTGTCCACGCCGGTGAGAACCCGGTAGCGCTCCGGGGTCAGGGGGGCCTTGACGTCCATCGAGATGTAGTCCACCAGCCCCCGCCTGATCAGGTCCTCCAGAACCCCGGGGTTGGAACCGTTTGTCTCCAGGGCCACCTGAAACCCGCGCTCCTTCACCCTCCCGCAGAAATCCCGCAGGTCGGGCTGAAGGGTCGGCTCCCCGCCGGTGATGGCCACCCCGTCAAGCCAGCCCCGGCGCTTCTCCATCGCGGTGAGGATTTCCTCCTCCGGGATCAGGGGCAAGGTTTCCGGCCGGAGCACCAGATCCCGGTTCTGGCACCAGGGGCACCTGAAGTTGCAGCCCCCGGTGAAGACCACCGCCACCGCCTTGCCGGGGACCTCGTTGAAGGAGATGGTGATTAACCCGTTGGCCCTCGTGGACTCACTTCCCCCGGAGTTTTTTTCGTTCATCCGAAATATTTCCGCTGCCTGAACTCTTCCCTCTTGCCATCGCTCCAGTTGGCCACCGGGCGCAGGTAGCCGACCACCCGGGAGTAGACCTCGGTCGGCTTGCCGCAGTGGGGGCAGGTCTTGTGCTCGCCGGGATAATAGCTGTGGTCGGGGCAGATGCTGAAGGTCGGCGTCAGGGTGAAGTAGGGCAGGCGGGTGTTGTGGGTCATCCTCTGCAGCAACAGCTTCGCCGCCGAGCCCTGAATCCTCTCGCCGAGCCAGGTGTGGAAGACGGTGCCGCCGGTGTAAAGAGTCTGAAGGTCCTCCTGGTGCCGCAGGGCCTCGACGAGATCGAGCCCCGAGTTGACCGGAAGCTGGCTCGAGTTGGTGTAGTAGGGCACCCGCTCTCCGGCGGTGATGATGTCGGGGTATTTCCTCTTGTCTATCAGGGCCAGGCGGTAGCTCGTCCCCTCGGCCGGCGTGGCCTCCAGGTTGTAGAGGTGGCCCGTCTCCTCCTGAAACTCGACCAGGCGCTGCCGCATGTGCTTCAGCACCCTGATCGCGAACTCCTTCCCCTGCTCGGTGGTTATGTCCTGGTCAAACAGGTTCAGCAGGGCCTCATTCATCCCCACCAGCCCGATGGTGGAGAAGTGCTGGTTCAGGTTGCCCAGATAACGCTTGGTGAAGGGCAGCAGCCCGTTGTTCATGTTCTTCTCCACGATCTCCCTCTTGATCTCGAGCGAGCGCTTGGCCAGCTCCATGATCTGGTCCAGCCTTTCGAAGAACTCATCCTCGTCCTTGGAGAGGTAGCCCAGCCGGGGCATGTTTATCGTCACCACGCCCATGGAACCCGTGGAGTCGCCGGCGCCGAAGAGGCCCCCGGACATCTTGTTCCTGAGCTCCCTCAGATCCAGCCTCAGCCGGCAACACATGCTGCGGACATCGCTGGGCCTGAGGTCAGAGTTGACGAAGTTCTGAAAATAAGGCTGCCCGTACTTCGCCGTGGCGTCGAAGAGGAGATCGGAGAAGGGGCTGTCCCACTCGAAATCCTTGGTTATCGAGTAGGTCGGGATGGGGAAGGTGAAAGGCCTTCCGCTCATGTCCCCCTCGGAGAGGACCTCGATGAACGCCCGGTTGATCATGTCCATCTCCTCGGTGAAGTCGCCGTAGGCCCTGTCCAGAGGCTTCCCGCCGACGATGGCCGGTTTATCCGCCAGGTCCTCGGGGACGTTGAGGTCGAGCGTCACGTTGGTGAAGGGGCACTGGCCGCCGAAGCGGGAGGTGACATTCAGGTTGAAGACGAACTCCTGGATGGCCTGCTTCACCTGACCATAGTCCAGCCCATCGGCCCAGACGAACGGCGCCAGCAGGGTGTCGATGGAGTTGAAGGCCATCGCTCCGGCCCACTCGTTGGAAAGGGTTCCCATGAAGTTGACCATCTGCAGCAGGGCCGTCGTCAGGTGCTTGGGGGGGTTGGAGCCGATCCTGTTGGGGACGCCGTTAAAGCCCTCCGCCAGGAGCTGCTGCAGGGACCAGCCGGCACAGTAGCCGCAGATGCCCCGGCCGAGGTCATGGATGTGGAAGTCGCCGTTGCTGTGGGCGTCGGCGACCTCCATCGGGTAGAGCTTGGAGAGGGTGTAGTTGGCGATCACGGTCGTGGAGATGTGCTGCTCCAAGCCGCTGAGGGAGAAATCAATGTTGGCGTTTTCCCGGACCCTCCAGTCCAGGTGCCCGATGTAGCTGTCCACAATGCGCTCGACCTCAAGGGAGGTGGAACGGAGCTTTTTCAGCTCCTCCTGGTGCTTGCGGTAGAGGATGTAGGCCTTGGCCGTGCGGGCGTGGCCGCGCTCGATGAGCACCTTTTCGACGATGTTGCCGATGTCCTCCGTGGACACTATCTCCGTCTGGAACTGGGACTGGATTTTGGCGACGACCTCGTTAGCCAGCCTCTTGGCCAGCTCCCGGTCGCGTCCGCCCACCGCCTGCGCCGATCTGAAGATGGACTCCACTATCTTTTCCGGGTTAAAATCCTCCAGAGTACCGTCCCTCTTTCTAACTTTCATAACGATCCTCCTATCTCATCTAGCTCAGAACAGAGCTTCGGGTGGAAAAACTTTTCCACCACTGTTGGACTCAAAACAATTTCGTGCATCAATTACTTTTACTCTGCCAATAAAAAAGATTTTTGGTTTTGTTGAAATTTTAGCCGGAAGCTTTTCCCTCCAGCTCCTCAACCAGCGCCTCGACCCTTTTCCTGATTTTATCCCTTACCTCCCTGAACTTTTCCATGGACTTGCCCGCCGGATCCTCAATGCCCCAGTCCTCGGTCGGAACCAGCGCGGCGGGACAAAGTTCTCCTGAGAGGCAGCCCATCGTGATCACCCGGTCTGCCCCTTCCAGCATCTCCAGAGTCAGCGGCTTCGGCTTGGCCCCGCTGATGTCGATGCCCACCTCAGCCATAACTTCTACGGCCAGCGGATTCACTGATTTGGCCGGCCTGGTTCCCGCGCTCTCGGCTTTCGCCCCCTTGGCCAATCGGTTGAAAAAGGCCTCGGCCATCTGGCTTCGGGCCGAGTTTTCCACGCAAACGAAGAGTACTTTTCTCACCGGCGATCACCACAAAACCAATTTAAGGCGAAAGGATTTAAGCCCGGTGGAGAAGGGACCCTCAAGTTATCACCCGGTTGATTCGCCCACGGTGAGGTTCAAAACTATCTCGGCGATGTCGCTACTGTACTCGGCTATTCTTCGCAGGCTTTCCGTTATCAGCCGCACGTTTATCGAGTCCTCGCGCGGAATTTCGAGCGCCAGTTTGGCCACCTTCTCCTCCATTGACTTGGCCCGCTCCTTCTCCACAATTATCCCTTCGGCGATGTCATAGTCCTCCTTGAAGAGGGCCAGCACTGATTTCTCCACCAGGGCATTGGCGAAAGCGCTCATGTTCACTATTCCCCGCAGCACCTCTTTGTCCAAGGGTTTGTTGATCAACTTAACTTTCTCGGCGATCAAAGCCGCGTGATCGGCAATTCTTTCCACGCTTTTAACGATCAGCCTGTAACCGAGGCAATCCCGGGCATTGCGCAACCCGATCTCCTTGATTGAACGCGGGTCCTGCACGGCGAGCTTGATTTGCCTGATGACGTACATGCTGAAGCGATCCACCTCGTCGTCCAGCCTGATCACCTCCTCGGCCGCCCCCCTGTCAAGCTTCTCCAGAGCGGAGATGGCCTCCTTCTGCATGGAGGAGGCTATTAAAAACATTCTCCTGAGGGCATCTTTGACCGAAAGCTCTGGATAGCTCAGCAGCACCTGGATGGTCATCTCACTCGGAGAATCGGCGATCAGCTCCGCGCCGACGAGCTTTTCCCGGACATAGTTTTTGATCACCTCCCTCTGGATGGGTGTAATTTTAGTTTCGGAGACGATGTGGATCACGTTGTATCCCACGAGGTAGAGGGAAATTACCTTTCTCGCGATCTTATAGGGGTCGTCGCCCTGAGAGATTCCAATTTTGGCTTCAGCCGCCGTCTTCTTTTCCCGAGTTCCCGGCGGGATGATCTGGAGTGAAGCATCTTCCAGTCTTCTGATGGCCAGACCGTCTCCCGGCTTTATCCTGTTTTCCTCCACCCAATCCTTGGGCAGGGAAACAATGTAGGTCGCGCCACCGGTTTTCTGGACCTTCCTGATCTCGGTGGAATTGTCCCTCATGGGCACCATTCCCAGCTTTCAGTGATCAAATATATATTTTTCCATATTTAAATGTTTGATATATAGATTATTTGGACAAAAAATAAATAATGTTTTTTTCTATATAGCAACTGGGAGAAAAATGAAAGCAACAACAATGGGGCTGATAATCGTTGCCATTGTCCTGGCCGGAGCAATCTCAGCGCTTCTGCTGACCGGCTCACCGACCCCAGCGGCGACCACGTCTGCACCATCGCCAACAACGCCGACCACGACTAAACCATCACCAACCACAACTTCGGCAACTCCACGGTCCATCAGGGTTAAGGGATCCACAACTGTTCTTCCCATAGCTCAGGCCGCTGCCGAGGCCTGGATGGACGCCCACCCCAATGATTCCATAATCGTCGAGGGCGGGGGATCCGGGGTCGGAATTGCCGCACTGATCGACGGAACCTGTGACATCGCCAACTCTTCGAGAACATTGAAGGACGAGGAAAAGCAGAAGGGACTCATCGAACACGAAATCGCCCTGGATGCCGTCTGTGTCATAGTGAACTCGAGCAATCCCGTCGAGGAGCTGACTCTGGAACAGGTGAAGAGGATATTCAAGGGAGAGATAACCAACTGGAGCGAGGTCGGCGGGCCCAACCTCGAGATAGTGGTATACACCAGGGAATCAACATCGGGAACCTACGAAACCTTTGAAAGCAAAGTCATGAAACCGGACAACATAACGTTAAACGCCCTGACCAAGACTTCCAACGGGGAAATGGCCCAGGCCGTTTCCGGAAACCGCAACGGTATCGGTTACGTTGGGATTGGCTACTTGGCCGGAGCTAGCGGCATCAAGGCATTGAAGATCAACGGAGTGATGCCAACAATCGAGACGGTGCAAAATGGAACTTATCCCATTTCCCGGTTTTTGTACATGATCACCAAGGGACAACCGGAAGGACTGGCGAAGGATTTCATAGATTTCGTCAAAAGCCCCGCAGGACAAAAAATAGTTGAGGAGCATGGGTTCGTGAAACTGCCTTAGTCCTCAAAAAATTTTTTACTTTTTTAAGATGATATCCATGAAAGGAAAAATCAGGTTAAAATTATCGGGAAAGGTTCTCACCGCCCCCTTCGCCTCATTTTCCATACTGGCCGTCTTTTTCATCTTCCTCTTCATCTTCACCCAGGGCCTGCCTCTCTTCAACCAAATCAGTCCTTTCGATTTCCTGTTCAACCTCACCTGGCGACCAACCGCCACGCCGCCATCTTTCGGAGTGATACCGTTAATCTTGGGATCTCTCCTCGTCACCTCACTGGCGCTGCTGATCTCGGTTCCGCTGGGCCTTCTCGGGGCAGTCTACCTCGCTGAAATCGCGAATCCGAAAATCAGGGAATTGCTCAAGCCAGCCATTGAAGTTTTATCCGGAATACCTTCGGTGGTTTACGGCTTTTTCGGGTTGATGGTGCTGGTGCCGCTGGTGCAGAACACCTTTGGCCTTCCCACGGGAGAAACGGCGCTCACGGGCGGGATAATCCTGGCAATAATGATATTGCCGACGATACTCAGCATCTCGGAGGATGCGATCAGCTCTGTCCCCGTTGATTATAAAGAGGCCTCGCTGGCCCTGGGAGCCACAAAATGGAGGACCATAAGAAGCGTGACCATCCCGGCTGCTGCCTCGGGGATAACGGCGGGCATCATCCTGGGGCTTGGCCGGGCCATCGGTGAAACCATAGCGGTGATGATGGTCACCGGCGGAGCACCGATAATTCCCACCTCAATTTTCTCCCCGGTGAGAACCCTGACGCAGACGATTGCCGCTGAGATGGGGGAAACCGTCTTCGGGAGCACCCATTACAGCGCTCTCTTTGCCATAGGCATCGTCCTCTTCATCATGACCCTGATCTTAAACTCAGCCGCGATCCGGCTCATAAAGAGAAAAAATGGTGAAAGAAGATGAATGCAAAAATTTGCCAGAGATTGGGATTTGGGGCGGCTAGAATAGCCATTCTGATCTCTTTGTCGATCATGGGTTACCTGTTGTTCTACATCATCTCCAACGGGGCGGGAATCATCAGCTGGGATTTCCTGACAAAGCCGCCGACATCGGGGATGACCGCCGGCGGCATTTTCCCGGCGATAGTTGGCACTCTTCTGCTGGTGACCCTGGCCATCGCGATATCCCTTCCCCTCGGCCTGATGTCGGCGATTTACCTCGTCGAGTACTCCTCCAGGGAGAGCAGGTTCGTGCGCTTGGTGAACTCAGCGATATACAACCTCAATGGGGTTCCCTCCATAGTCTTCGGCCTCTTTGGGCTGGCCTTCTTCGTCAAGTTCTTGGGCTTCGGCACCTCCCTGCTTTCGGCCTCCCTGACCCTATCGCTAATGATCCTCCCCACCGTCATCGTGACCTCGGTGGAAGCTCTGAAAAGCGTCCCCGAACACTTCAGAGAGGCAAGTCTGGCCCTAGGAGCCACCAAGGGGCAAACCATAATTAAAATCGTGCTGCCGGCTTCTTTTCCGGGGATAATTACCGGGGCCATCCTCGGCGTGGGGCGGGCTGCCGGTGAAACGGCGCCCATTCTCTTCACCGGGGCGGTCTTTTACATGAGGGGCCTGCCCACCTCCCTTCTCGACCCGGTAATGGCGCTGCCTTACCACCTTTTCGTGCTTGCCACCGAGCATCCCAACATTTCCAAAGTGGCCCCCATCCAGTACGGGACCGCCCTGGTTCTCCTCATCTTGGTTCTCCTCATCTCGCTGACCGCTGCCGTCATCCGCTACTGGTACCGGAGCAGGAGAAGGTGGTGAAATGAAGGTCAAGTTGCAGACCAAAAATCTGAACGTGTGGTACGGCAATGCGCAGGTCGTCAGGGATTTCACCATAAAGATTCCGGAAAAAAGGATAACGGCGATAATCGGCCCCTCTGGTTGCGGGAAGTCAACCTTCTTAAAGTCGCTCAACCGGATGGTGGAGCTGGTTCCGGGAGCCAGGGTGAGCGGCGAGGTCCTTCTCGACGGCAAAAACATCTACGACCAGGATGTCGATGATACTGAGATCAGGTGGAAAATAGGGATGGTCTTCCAGAAACCGAATCCATTTCCCAAGTCAATATATGAAAATGTGGCCTACGGTCCAAGAATCCACGGCATCGCGGAAGGGGAAAGGCTGAAACATCTGGTGGAAGAAAGTTTAAAAAAGGCCGCTCTCTGGGAAGAGGTGAAGGACAGGTTAAACATTTCGGCCTTCGAGCTCTCGGGGGGCCAGCAGCAGCGCCTCTGCATCGCCCGGACCCTGGCCGTCAACCCGGAGGTGATATTGATGGACGAGCCCTGCTCGGCCCTGGACCCGATTGCCACGACAAAAATCGAGGATCTTATCTTCGACCTCAAGAGGAATTACACCATTGTGATCGTGACCCACAACCTGCAGCAGGCGGCTCGGGTCTCGGACTACACTGCCTTTATGTACCTGGGAAAACTCATCGAGTATGGCCGGACTGAGGAGATCTTTGAGCGGCCAAAGAATAAACAAACACAGGATTATGTTATGGGGAGATTTGGATGAAGTTAGAGACCAGAAGGAAGCTCTCCGAGGAGCTGGAGGATCTGAAATCAAAAACAATAAAGATGAGTTCACTCGCCGCCGCAGCCGTGGAAAGGGCGGTGAGGAGCCTGGCCAGGAGAAACGTTGGCCTGGCGAAAAGGGTGATAAAGGAGGACGACAAAATCGACGCCCTGGAGCTTGAAATTGAAAACAAATGCATGCACCTGATAGCCCTGCAGCAGCCCATGGCCAAGGACCTGCGCATCATCGGTTCCTGCCTCAAGATCATCACCGATCTGGAGCGGGTGGGCGATCGGGCGGCAGACATAGCCAACATCACCGTGGAACTCGCCGGCAGGCCCCTGGTCAAGCCCCTCGTGGACATCCCCAGGATGGCCGAGCTGGCGGTCGGGATGTTGAGGGACGCCATGAGGGCTTTCAAGGAGGAGAACTCCCTGCTCGCCTGGGGGCTGGGTGAAAGGGATGACGAAGTTGACCGGCTGGCCCATCAGGTCACCAGGGAGCTCTTCTCCTACCTGGTCGAGGACCCCAGGAAGACCTCGGACGCCTTTCGGCTCATGCTCGTGGCCTCCTTCCTGGAAAGGATAGCCGACCACGCCACCAACATCGGCGAGAGGGTAATTTACATGGAAAGGGGAGAAAGGGTGAAGATAAACTAACTCCTGCTCCAGGGATAAAATTTCGGGAATTAAAGTGGTTCATTTCCCCTTCAAAGCTGCTTTGATGAAGGCATCGAAAACAGGCGCCGGCTTCCCCGGCCTTGACTTAAACTCAGGGTGGAACTGCGTGGCGAGGAAAAATTCCCGCCCGGGCAGCTCCAGGATCTCCATCCTTCTGCCGTCAGCAGATCTCCCGGAAAACACCAGCCCCTTTCTGACCAGCCTCCCGATGTATCTGGGGTTGACCTCATACCTGTGCCGGTGGCGCTCGCTGATCCTCTCCCTGCCGTAGATCTGAAAGGCCCTGGTGCCCCGGGAGATGATGACCTCGTGCGCCCCCAGCCTCATCGTCCCGCCCATCTCCGCGACCTTCTTCTGCTCCGGCAGCAGGTCGATCACCGGATGGGGCGTCCTGGGGTTGATCTCGGTGCTGTTGGCGCCCTTCATCCCGATGCTCCGGGCAAACTCCACAACCGCCAGCTGAAAGCCAAAGCAGAGCCCCAGGAAGGGGATCGAGTGCTCGCGGGCGTAGGCTATCGCCGCTATCTTGCCCTCGCTGCCCCGCTGCCCGAAGCCCCCGGGAACCAGCACCCCGTCGTAGCTCCGGAGCATCTCCAGATCCCCGCCCGACCTCTCAAACCTCTCGGCGTCAATCCAGTTGATCTCGACCCTGCAGTCGTTGACCCCCGCGGCATGCTTCAGGGCCTCGTTGATGCTCAGGTAGGTGTCCGGGAACCTGATGTACTTCCCCACCATGGCGATCCTGACGACCCTGGTGGCCCTCTCCATCCTTTCGACAACTTCCTTCCACCCCGACATGTTTCTCCCCCGGTTCTCGAGGTCCAGCCGCCTGACCAGGAGATCTCCCAGGCCCTCCTCGTCGAGAAGCAGGGGCAGGCGGTAAACGTTCTCCACATCCGGGGCGCTGATCACCGCGTTCTCCGGGACGTTGCAGAAGAGGGAAATTTTCCTCTTGGCATTTTCGCTGAGGGGACTCCTGCTGCGGCAGATCAGGATGTCGGGTGAGATCCCCGCGGCGAGGAGCTGCTTGACGCTGTGCTGGGTGGGCTTGGTCTTCTGCTCGCCGACGACATCCAGCACCGGGACCAGGGTGAGGTGAATGAAGGCCACGTCCTCCTTCTTCTCCTCCAGGGAGAGCTGCCTCATGGCCTCGATGAAGGGCATGCTCTCGATGTCGCCCACGGTGCCGCCGACCTCGACCAGGCAGATTTCAGCCCTGCTTTCGCGGGCCACCTGCCTCACCCGGCTCTTGATGAGATCCGTGACGTGGGGGATGATCTGAACCGTCTGGCCCAGGTAGTCGCCCCTCCTCTCCCTCCTGATCACCTCGCCGTAGATCTGGCCCGTGGTGATGTTGTGGCTCTTGGTGAGGTTCACATCCAGAAATCTCTCGTAGTGGCCCATGTCCAGATCTATTTCCCCCCCGTCCTCGGTGACGAAGATCTCGCCGTGCTCGAAGGGATTTATCGTGCCGGCGTCGCAGTTCAGGTAGGGGTCTATCTTTATGGCCGTGACCCGGTAACCCCGCGACTGAAGAATTCTGCCTATCGAGGCCGTGGTTATCCCCTTGCCCAGCCCGCTGATCACACCGCCGATCATGATCAGATACTTCATCGCTTCACCCCGTGGGCAATTCCGATGACCTCCTTAACACTGCTAAACTTGTTTTTCACCAGATATCTCCTTATCCCCTCTTCAATCTCACGAAAGATCCCGATTCCCCTGACCGCCAAGGCCGAGCCCACCTGGACGGCGCTGGCCCCGGCCATCAGGAAATCGAGAGCAGTCCTCCAATCGCTGACCCCGCCGCAGCCTATCACCGGGATGGAGAGCTCCCGGTAAAGCTCAAAGACGCAGCGAAGGGCGATGGGGTGAATGGCCGGCCCGGATAGCCCGCCGTAAACGTTGGTGAGCACCGGCCTCCGGGCGTCGACGTCGATGGCCATGGCCCTGATGGTGTTGATGGCGACCACCGCCTCGGCGCCGGCGGCTTCCGCGGCAACGGCCGACTCGATCATCCTGTCGCTGAGCCCCAGCTTGACGTGAACAGGGATCTTCATCACCCCGGCCAGGTCCTTCACGATCCTGCTCACGGCGGCGGGGTCGGCGCCCACCTCCATCCCGTGCCCCTCCACATGGGGGCAGGAGAGGTTGAGCTCCACGGCATCGGCGCCCGCTTCCTCGGCCCTCACGCAGATCTCCTCGAATTCCTCCACCCTGCCCGCGGCCACGCTGACGATGACCGGCACTCTGCCCTCCTTCGCCAGCGGCAGGTCCTCACTCAGGTAGGAGGCAAAACCCTGGTTAGCCAGGCCCACGGCGTTGATCACCCCGCAGTCAACCCCGACCACCACCGGAGTGGGGTAACCCTCCCTCACCTCCCGGGTCAGGCTCTTGGTGACCACGGCACCGGCGCCACCTTCAACAGCGGCGCGCTTCAGCAGTGACCCGTTGCAGAGGATCCCCGACGCCAGCATGGTGGGGTTTTTCATCCTCATCCTGCCCAACCTGATTCCCAGCTTCACAGCGACACCCCGGCTCCCGATGCCTCCCGCCTTCTCTTTCCGAAATCGGTCTTCAGGAGAAGTTCACCGTCAAAGACCGGGCCGTCGCAGCAAACGCGCAGGCCCACCGGGTCCAGGACACAGGACCCGCAGAGACCAAAGCCACACTTCATGTAGCGCTCCAGTGAGGCCTGAACTTTGATCCCCCGCCCCACCGCCCTTTTGACCACCTCGTACATCATCAGCTCCGGGCCACAGGTGAGCACCCTCTGATATTTTCCCCGGGGCAACACCGCGTCGACGAGATCAGTCACCAGCCCCCGGTGGCCCGCGGAGCCATCCTCGGTCGCCACGAGGGGCTCCACCCCGAGCCGGCGCAGCTCGCCAAGGAAAAGCAGCTCCGACCTGTTTTTCGCCCCCGAGAGGTAGGTGCACCTCCCCCCGGCCCTGGAGATCTCCTTGGCCGCGAAGATCAGCGGCGCCGCACCGTAACCCCCGCTGACCAGGAGGAATGACTTTCCCTCCAGGGAGAAGCCATTGCCGAAGGGGCCCCGCAGGAAGAGGCTGTCCCCCCTCCTCAGCCTGTGGAATTGCGCGGTGGTTTCGCCCTCCCGGGAAACGGTGATCCTGATAAAATCAGCTCCGGCATCGGAGGCGCTCATGGGGACCTCCTCATGCCCGGGCAGCCAGACCATGTAGAACTGGCCCGGCCGCGGCAGCTCACCCTCCCGAACTTCGAGATAAAAGGACTTAACCTTCGGGCTCTCCGCGACCACCTTTTTTATCCTCGCCGGCCGGAAGCGGAAGTCACTGTAGGAAAGAGCCCCCTCAACCCCTCCGCCCTGCCTTCCTGAATTTTCCGGCAACATCATCCCTCGACCCGTCACCGCGGTGGTCAGGGGGCCTGAGCTCCCTTGCTCTCCTGAATGTACCTGATCACCTTTTCATAGTCCTCCTTGCTGATGAAGCCATGGCGGTAGAGCTCCTGCATCAGCCGGGAGGCGGTCATCAGGGAGATCAGCTTGACGCCCTTTTGGGCCAGGTTTTGCGCCCCGCCCTGCTCGCGGTCAACGAGCACCATGGCATACTCCACCCTGCCGCCGCGCTCGCGGATGGCCTCAATGGCCTTGAGCAGGCTGCCCCCGGTGGTGACGGCATCATCCACGATCAGTACCGTGTCACCCGGGTTGATCACGCCCTCGATCAGGCTCTTGGTCCCGTGGGTCCTTTCCTCCCTCCTGATGTAGAGGAACGGCTTCTGCAGCTTGTAGGCCACCAAGGCCCCGATCGGCACCCCGGCCGTGGCCACCCCGGCAATCCTGTCGAAGGAGAGGCCCAGGGATTTCAGCTCGGCGACGTAGGCGCTGGTGATCAGGTCAAAGAGTTCCTGGTGGGAAGGCGTGGCCCTGAGGTCTATGTAGTAGGGGCTCATCAGGCCTGAGGTCAGCTTGAACTCGCCCACCATCACACAGTGGTGCTTCGCCAGCGCCAGGGCAATCTTCTGGATGCTGACCCCCGTCTCCTTGATCTCCCTCAGAATTTCCCTCGCCCGGGCCGCCGGTGATGGGGCCTGCGAGATGCTCCTCCCGATGATCTCATAGTCGGCGCCGGCCGCCAGCGCCGAGCCGAAGCTGGCCCCCTGGGTGCCCACCCCGGGCGCAAAAATAATCGAGGAGGGGTAGGCATTCTTGGCACTGGTGATCAGGTGGGGGTAGGTCGCCGGCACGACGAAGCCGTCCACGCCGGCCCTGGCCGCGATCTCCAGCAGCTCGTTGAAGTGCTTGTTGAGGTGCTCGCTCGCCCCCGGGTGGCTCATGGCGCAAAGGCCGAGCACCCCCTTGTCCATCTCCTCGGCCAGGCTCACCACCTCATCTATCCCACCCTTGATGCCGACGGCGGCGTGAATGATGAGGGCATCGAAGCCGACGTCGAAGAGCTGCGCGGCCTCGAGGCCGTTGATGTGACCGATGTCGGCCATCTTGGGATCGCAGATGAAGAAGTAGCTCTTTCTCGAGGCGTTGATGATCTCCTCGACCAGATCCAGCCCCAGCCCGAAGATGAGGGGCAGCCCGATCTTCACCCCGGAGACGAGGCCGTCGAGCTCGGCAAGCAGGCTCTTGACCCGGTTGGCCGTGTTGAGCCTCTCCCTCTGCCTCTCCTCGAGCTTCTTCAGGGAGTAGGGATTGAAAGGAGGATCAAGTGCCAGCACAATTCTGGAGTCCGTCCTCTTCGTTATGTCCGCTACTAGTTTCAGGAACGTTTTGCTCAAAAAGCCCGCCCATAGTTTAGTAGCGAAGTCATAAAAAGGTTTACGCTGGTTGAGAGGCCCCGCCCTCGGCCCGGGAAATTTTCCCCTTCACCCCCTCCATCCTCAGGATCTCGGCCCCGCATTTGCATTTGCCCTCAATCAGGCGGGAGATGTCCCCCGACCGGTATCTCACCAGCGGCATGCACCTCCTGCTGAGGGTCGTGAAGACCAGCTCCCCCTCCTCGCCAGCCCCGAGGACTTCACCGGTCTCAGGATCCACGACCTCGACGAAAAGATCGGCCTCATTGATGTGAAGGCCATCCTGCGCCGGACACTCCATCGAGACTGCCAGACCCATCTCCATCGTCCCGTACTGGTCGTAGGCCCGGCAACCCCAGACCTCCTGCACCTCCCTCCGGATCGACTCGTCGAAGGGAAAGTAACTGCAGCCACGGCTCAGGATGATTGACTTTATCCCCAGCCGGTGCAGGTTTCGGCCCTCGGCCAAGCCGGTGATCGCGTAGAGGTAAGGATTGGAACCGATCAGCATCGTCGGCCTGTGCTCCACCATCTTCTGCACCTGCTCCTCGAGAAGGCCCTGGCCGGTGACCACGGCCGAGGCCCCGCAGCTCTCGGCGGCCCTGCTGACCAGATAGTCGCAGCCCCACTCCGCCTCAGGAGGGAACATTATCTGCAGCACATCCCCCTCCTTCAAACCCACCATCCTGAGCGCGGCGGCTATGGAGGCAACTATCCTGTCCAGCTCATCCTTGGTGTAGAAAACCCTCAGGGAGTCGGGGGTCCCGTCGGCGGAGAAACCACGGAAAATTTCGCTCTGGGGCACACAGCAAAACTGGTTCGGCCTCCGGATCAGGTCCCGGGGCTCGGTGAACGGGATTTTGGAGAAGTCATCAAGGGATCTCACCTTTCCGGGAGAGATGCCGGCCCGCTGATAAAGCCTCCTGTAAAAGGGGCTTCTTTCGCCGGTGTACTTTACCACCTCGGATATCTTCCACAGCTGGTAGCCCTTGATGTCCTGGCCCTTAATTTCCGGATGGTGATCTCCATCCCGAAACTCGCCGCAACCGGATCGGCGCCTCAGCTCCTGCCCGATGACGGAGTGAATCCACTCCTCCAAGAAGTTCATCTTTCGTCCCCAGATTTTTCGTTGCTTCTATTACCGAACTCCAAACTTTAAAGCTTGCCGACCGATAATAATACCAAACCCCGGGCAAGGGTCTGAAGATGAGGCAGAAGGCCGTCTCCATAGATGTGACCAACAGGTGCAACCTCCGCTGCCGCCATTGCTTTTTCTGGAGGACCAACAGCTCTGGAGAGCTGCCGGTTGAGGCCTGGGAGGAGGTCTTCCAAAGGCTGCCCAAGTTTTTCTACTGTTCCTGGGTCGGCGGGGAACCGCTGCTGCGCCAGGAACTCATCGAGCGGGGAAAGAAGAGGTTCCTCCTCAACGAGGTGGTAACCAACGGCACCATCCCCATACCCTCCTGGAACGATGTCTCCTTCTTCATCAGCATCGACGGCACCAAGCGCTACCATGAACTCATCAGGGGAAGGGGGACCTACGCAAGGGCCAGGGAGAACATCGAAACAACGGGGGCACGCTACCTGCTGCTGAACATGGTGATCAACTCTCTGAACTATCGCTGCGTGGAAAAATTTGTCTCCGAATGGAGCAACTCCAGGGTGCTCTGGGTGAAGTTCAGCTTCTACACCCCCTTCGTCGGCGGGGACAATTCCCTGTTCCTCCCCTTCGCCAAGAGGAATGAGCTCATCGACAAAGTTCTCAGGCCCTTGAAGGAGGACTACGGCGACTTCATTTTTCTCTCGGACGGGATCCTTGAATCAATGAAATATCCGGGCTGCCTGAAGGTAGCTTCCAACTGCCCGGCCACCAGGCTGGTCCTCAGCCTGGACTCCATGGGAAACATCAAGTACCGGGGCTGCGGCGACACCAGGGCCTGCTACATGGGGGCCGGGGCCATCTGTGAAAAGTGCGGCCACATGACTCCCCACTACCTCAAGGCCATTTACGAGGACGGAGACTGGGAGATCATCCGCAAGTCCCTGAAACACATGCCGCGGGGGGTGGCCCTGAAGGCCGTCAGGTCACTGCTGCCCAAAGGCCACCGCCCGGGCCGGCAAAATACTTAATCAATGGAAAACACCACAACATTGGTCCCCATGGGAGAAGTCATCGGAAGAACTTGGAGCCTGTGCCCGGTCTGCCTGAAGAGAATTCCCGCCACCAGAGTTGCCGAAGGGGACAACATCTACCTGGAAAAGGAATGCCCCGACCACGGTAGCTTCAGGACGGTCCTCTGGCGAGACGTTGAACTTTACAAAATTCTGAGCCGGTTCGATTCAAAGAGGAGCGGCGCCAGGGTCAGGCAGACGGGGAGAAAAAAGGGATGCCCCTTTGACTGCGGGCTTTGCCCCGATCACCAGCAGGACACCTGCCTGGTGGTCATGGAGGTCACCAGCAGGTGCAACCTCAGGTGCCGGGCCTGCTTCGCCAGCTCCGGGGAGGGTTACCTCTACGAGCCGGACCTTGCCCAGATCAAGGGGATGTATGAGACGGTGCTGAGGGGTTCCAAACCCGTCTGCGTCCAGCTCAGCGGCGGGGAACCAACGCTCAGGGATGATCTGCCGGAAATAGTTTCCCTGGGCAAAAAAATGGGCGTGGACTACATCGAGGTGAACACCAACGGCTTGAGGCTGGCCGATGATGTCGCCTACCTGCGCCGCCTCAAAGAAGCCGGCGTGGATGCCATCTACCTCTCCTTCGATGGCGTCTCACCGGAAGTCTACGAGAAGATCTGCGGCGAGGACCTCCTTGAAGCCAAGACCAAGGCCGTGAAAAACTGCGCCGCGGTCGGGTTGGGCGTGATTCTCGTCCCCAGGATCATAAAGTACATCAATCATGACCAGGTGGGAAAAATAATCGATTTTGCCAAAAGGTGGATCCCGACGGTAAAGGGGGTGCATTTTCAGCCGCTCAGCTACTTCGGGCGGCATCCGGGTAAGCCGGAGGATGACGAAAGGGTAACCATCCCCGACCTGATCAGCGCCATCGAGGTGCAGACCAGCGGAGAAATCAGGGCAGATAACTTCATCCCCACCTGCTGCCCGGAACCACACTGCGATGCCAGATGCCTTGCGGTGCTGCTGGAAAACGGACGGCTCTTTCCGCTAACCAGCCTGCCCCACACCCCGGCTCCGACCTGCGCCGATATCCCGAGGTTGATCCGGGAGTCGGTGGCCAGCCTCTGGAAATTGACCGCGAGGGGCGAGCTCCCAGCAAACCCGGGAGTTGCCCCCTGCAAATGCCAGGCGGGCAGCTGGATGGAGATAGTGCAGAGGGCGGCGGAAAACTACCTGACCATTTCCATGATGGCCTTTCAGGATGTCTGGAACATCGACCTCGACCGCCTGGAAAAGTGCTGCATCCATGTGGTGACCCCGGACAGACGCCTGATCCCCTTCTGCGCCTTCAACGTTACCTCTGAAGGAGGTAAAACATTATACCGGCATCAGGTGCTCTCCGGCCAAATCAGTTCCCGATCCCGATGAGGGGCTTG
>LQMQ01000031.1 GCA_001515205.2 Candidatus Hadarchaeum yellowstonense | reverse complement strand
CATGATTGGCGGCGTAGATTTGATAATTTAAGCTAGTTAGGACAAGATATCTTGGTGTTTGGGATGTCGGAAAGAAGGGTTAGGCAGCCATTGATCGCGGTGCTGGGTCACGTTGACCACGGCAAGACATCACTTTTGGATGCCATTCGGGGAACCAGGGTGGCTTCCCGCGAGGCCGGCGCGATTACCCAGCATGTCGGGGCAAGCGAGATACCGGTGGACGCAATTAAAAAAATTTGCGGCAGACTTCTGGAGAGGTTTAAAATAGAGCTGATTCTTCCCGGCCTGCTCTTCATCGACACGCCGGGACATGAGGCCTTCACAAATCTTCGCAGGAGGGGAGGTTCCCTCGCCGATCTCGCCGCCTTGGTGGTTGATATCAATGAGGGGTTCATGCCACAGACGCTGGAATCTCTGACGATTTTGAAGACGTATAAAACACCTTTCATGGTGGTCGCTAACAAGATTGATTTAATTCCAGGCTGGAAATCGTCTCCGGGTGCCTGTTTTCTGGAATCTTTCGCCAGGCAACGGCCGGAGGTGCAACGGGCGCTGGATGACAGAGTTTACGAACTCGTCGGAAAATTTCACGAGCTGGGGTTTGAATCAGAAAGGTTTGATCGCGTTAGCGACTTTCGCAGGCAGGTTTCCATTGTGCCAGCCAGTGCCAAGACCGGTGAGGGGATATCCGAGGTCCTGGCCATCTTGGCCGGTCTTGCTCAGAGATATTTGGAAAAAGAGCTTACGGTCGAGGTGACCGGCCCTGCTCGGGGAACGGTGCTTGAGGTGAAGGAGGAGGTGGGACTGGGTAAAACTATAGACGTGATAATCTATGACGGAGTCCTAGCCAAGGGAGACCTTTTTGCGGTCGGTGGCCTGGATAAGGTTATCGTCTCCAAGGTCAGGAGTCTTCTTCAACCGAAGCCGCTTGATGAAATCCGCGACCCGGAGGACAAGTTTAACCAAGTTGAAAGGGTTTATGCCGCCGCCGGGGTTAAGATTGCGGCACCAAATCTCGAGGGAGTTGTGGCGGGGGCGCCTTTTCTGGTGATTAAGGACATCACGGCAGCGGAAAAACTTTGGCAGGAGATACAGCAGGAGTTAGAGCGCGTCAGGATAAGTTCCGACGTGAACGGAGTGGTTTTGAAGGCTGATGCTTTGGGCTCTCTCGAAGCCCTTGAGGGTCAGCTCCAGGCCAAAGGCATACCAATCCGCCGGGCCGACATTGGCGATGTTTCCAGGCGGGATGTCGTCGAAGCCTCCAGCGTTGGGAAGAGTGACCAACTGCTGGCGGTGGTGCTGGCCTTCAACGTTAAGGTTTTACCCGATGCCCAGGCGGAGGCCGAGCGTGAGGGAGTTGAAATCATCAAAGACGACGTCATCTACCGGCTCCTGGAGCAGTATGAGAATTGGGTGAAGAAAAAGAGGGAGGAGGTCAGGGCAAATCGTCTGCAGGGTTTCATCAGGCCGGGGAAAATTGTCATCAAGCCCGGCTATGTGTTTAGGCGCAGCGACCCCGCCATCGTCGGGATAGATGTGCTGGGCGGCGTGATCAGGACAAGGATGCCACTGATGAATAAAGAGGGCAAGCCTGTTGGTGTCATCCGCGAGTTGCAAAAGGATAAAAAGTCAGTCCCGGAGGCGAAGCTTGGTGACGAATTGGCCGTTTCCATCGATGGTCCCATGGTAGGGCGCCATATTCAAGAGGGAGATGTTTTATATACGGATGTACCAAGAGACCATGTGCTCGCGCTGAAGAGGGATCTGCGGGATCTCCTCTCCGGTGACGAGCTTTCAGTGCTTGATGAGATAATCGCCATCAAGCAAAAAACAGATCCAACCTACGGAGTGATGTAATGCCCTTAAAAATGGTGGTTGCGGACCCGAAGACGGGTAAGAGCTACAAGCTGGAGGTTCGAGAGCCGGAGGCCCGCAGGCTCATTGGGCTGAGGATCGGGGACAAGTTCGATGGCGGGATAGCTGGCCTTCCTGGCTATGAGCTCCAGATAACTGGAGGCACCGATCGAGATGGTTTCCCCATGCGTCCCGATATATCAGGTTCAGGGCGGGTCAGTGTTTTGCTGGCCGGAGGGCCTGGTTTTTCACCACGGAGACCCGGGGAGCGCCGCAGGAAGATGGTGAGAGGTTCCAGGGTTTCTGAGGACATAGTGCAGCTGAATGTGGTGATAACAAAGTGGGGTGAAAAACCAGTGGAGGAGATTATCCAGCCGAAGGAGGCAAAGCAGGGCTAGATCGGGAAGTTGAGTTCAGCTCTTCAAAATCACGTGTTTTTTTAATGTAAAAGGAAAACTTGAACAAGGTGAAAGATGCCCCAAGCAGAAGTCAACATAGGTCTGGTGGGCCACGTTGACCACGGCAAGACAACGCTAACGGAAGCGCTGTCAGGCGTATGGACGGACGTTCACAGCGAGGAAATACGCCGGGGGATCTCAATTCGTTTGGGTTACGCTGATACCTCTTTTTATAGATGTAAGGAATGCGGCCGTTACACGACCAAGGAAAAGTGCCCCTACTGCGGGGGTCAAACTGAATTCCTGCGCCGGGTTTCCTTTGTGGACGCTCCCGGCCACGAAATGTTGATGGCCACCATGATCTCAGGAGCAGCGATAATGGACGGCGCAATACTGGTGGTGGCCGCGAACGAGACCTGCCCCCAGCCCCAGACCAAGGAGCACCTGATGGCGCTGGACATCATCGGTGTGAAAAACATTGTTGTCGCCCAGAACAAGGTTGAGCTGGTCTCTCGCGAAAAGGTTCTTGAGAACTACAGGCAGATAAAGGAGTTTTTGGCGGGGACCTCGGCCAAGGATGCACCGATAATTCCAATTTCGGCCATTCACCGGGCGAACATAGACAAATTGATTGAGGCCATCGAGAAGGTGATCCCGACACCAAAGCGGGATGTGACAAAGCCGCCGCGCATGTACGTGGCCCGCTCCTTTGACGTCAACCGCCCCGGCACCAGGCCGGAAAATCTCCGCGGCGGAGTCGTGGGGGGATCTCTACAGCAGGGAAGGCTCAGAGTTGGGGATGAGATAGAGCTCCGGCCCGGCATAAAGATTAGCCGGGAGGGCAGGACAACCTGGCAGTCCCTGAACTCCAAGGTGGTCAGTCTGCATGCGATGGACAGCCCCCTGGAGGAGGCCTTGCCCGGTGGACTTATCGGTGTCGGCACTCTGCTGGACCCCTCTCTGTCCAAGGGCGACTCACTGGTCGGTTCAGTGCTGGGCCTTCCCGGGACCCTTCCTGAAGTTCTCCTCTCTCTTGAGCTGGAAGTTCATCTCATGAAGCGCGTTGTTGGCATGGAGGAAGAGCTGGAGATAAAGCCGCTGGTCACCGGCGAGGTTCTCATGTTAAACGTGGGCACCACGATGACTGTGGGCACAGTTGCCAGCGCAAGGGGCGACAAAGCCACAGTCAGGCTCAAGTTGCCGGTATGTGCAGAGCGCGGGGCGAGGGCAGCCCTGAGCCGCAGAATTGCCGGCAGGTGGCGGCTTGTTGGCTACGGGATCATCAAATAAGGGATTAAGCTTGCAGGTCATCGTTGATACCAGTTTTTTGATGCTGCCAGGGATTCTTGGAATTGACATCATTGGAGAGATGGACAGGCTGCTGGGGAGTTATGAAATCCTCATACCGAGCCCCGTGATTGCTGAGCTTAAGAGGCTCTCGGCGCAGGGCAAACCCAAGGAGAGGGCAGCAGCGAGGTTGGCCCTTGCTCTGGCCAAGCGGGGATCGGTGGTGAATGTGGAGGGCGAGGCCGATGAGTCGATAGTCAAACTCGCCGCTGAAAAGAAATGTCTGGTGGGAACTTCTGACCTGACCCTGCGCAAGAAACTCCGCGCCCGCGGGATAAACGTAATCTATTTAAGGGGCAGGTCACATCTTGCTTTAAATGGCCAGTTAGGGTGAAACCTTGTCCTTGGAGTTCCTGCCCCCGCTGACGGCGTTGGCAGCCCTTTTGCTGGCCGCGATAGCAGCGCGAATGGTTTTAAGGGAAGATCCTGGCTCTCAAAAAGTCAGAGAAATTGCCAGCGCCATCCAGGAGGGGGCTTCGGCTTTCTTGAGGAGACAATACACCACCATTTGGATTGTGATCATAGTGATCGCGGCACTTCTTTCTTTTGCACCCGGTTGGGGATGGCAGGCTTCTCTTGTTTATATCGGTGGAGCCCTGTCATCCACCGCGGCTGGTTTCATCGGAATGTCCATCGCGGTGAGGGCTAACTCCAGGACGGCCACGGCCGCGCTCTCCGGAATCAACAAGGCTTTGAAGGTGGCCTTCCGTGGCGGCCTGGTGATGGGCATGTCGGTGGTGGGCATAGGGTTGCTCGGTATCTTTTTATGCTTTTCCTGGCTGGGTAATCCGACCTTGATACTTCCCTACAGCTTCGGGGCCAGCACCGTGGCGCTTTTCGCGCGCGTCGGTGGCGGTATTTTCACCAAGACTGCCGATGTTGGCGCCGATTTGGTGGGAAAGGTTGAGAAGGGCATACCTGAGGATGACCCCCGGAACCCAGCCGTGATCGCCGATAACGTCGGAGACAATGTCGGTGACGTGGCGGGGATGGGTGCAGATCTTTTTGAGTCCTATGTGGCCAGCACCGTGGCAGCGATGATCATGGGTCTGGTTACATATGGCTCCAAAGGGGTCCTTTTGCCGCTTCTGATTTCAGCTCTGGGGATAGTGGCCTCGATAATCAGTGTTCCCTTTGTCCGCGTCCGTGAGGGCAAAAACCCGAGCTATGCTCTGAACACCGCCACCATAGTCTCAGTTGTGGTCACAGCCATCTTTGCCATTTTGATCTCATCAAATATTTTTGGCTGGGAAACTGGATTCAACCTTTTCATAGCTGTGTTGGTGGGACTGATCTCAGGTCTAGTGATCGGCCTCACCTCGGATTACTTCACTAACAACATCCGCAGGCCAGCTCAGTTGATCGCCGAGTCGGACCAGTCGGGAACGGCCATCGGGATATTGACGGGATTTTCCTACGGATTGGTTAGCACCTTTTTGCCCATAATTTCGATAGCGGTGGCAGTGGTGATCGCGTTCATCGCGGCAGGTTTCTATGGAATCTGTCTGGCTGGAGTCGGAATGCTCGCCGTTACTGGGATAGTGGTGGCATCCGACGCCTATGGCCCGGTGGCAGACAATGCCGGAGGAATTGTGGAACAGTCCGGGATGCCGGAGGAGGTCAGAAAAGTAACCGATTCCCTTGACTCAGTTGGGAACACGACCAAGGCGATATGCAAAGGTTTCGCCATCGGTTCAGCCGCTTTAACGGCGGTCGCTCTGTTTGCAACCTACCAGGAGGTGTCCAAGATTGCCAACCTGGATCTGCTCAATCCAAGCGTCATGGCCGGGGTTTTCATTGGCGGCGGCGTCGTAGCTTTGTTTTCCGCACTGGTGATATTGGCCGTGGGCAGAAATGCCTTCAAGATGGTTGAGGAAGTCAGGAGGCAGTTCCGGGAGATACCAGGCCTGATGGAGGGCAAGGCCAAGCCCGACTATGCCAGATGCGTGGATATTGCCACAAAGGGCGCGTTAAAGGAATTGATGCTTCCCGGGTTATTGGCGCTGGTGATTCCCATCATCATCGGCCTGGTCTTGGGTAAGGCGGCTTTGGGCGGTTTTCTCGCGGGAAGCATCGTCACCGGACTCATCTTCGCCCTTCTGATGGCGAACGCTGGTGGCGCTTGGGACAATGCCAAGAAGTACATCGAGATGGGCCACTTCGGCGGCAAGGGCACTCCGACGCATGCCGCAGCGGTGGTCGGTGATACCGTCGGTGATCCCTTCAAGGATACCGCGGGGCCGTCGCTGAACATACTGATAAAATTGATGTCGATGGTAGCCCTGATTTCAGTGCCGATGCTGTTGATTTAGCCTCCGGCTCGTGGTTTTTTATTCGAAAAATGGTGGAGTTCATCCAATTATAGCTGAGGGTGTGATTTGTTTGGTGTTTATAAGGAAAAAGATGTTAAGAAATAGGGGTGCCGGAGTCAGGCTTTGAGCTTTTGCTCCGGCATTAAGATGTAGAGGATTAGGTGGAATGATGTATAAACTCCTGACGATCGAAGACACTGTCCGGGTGCCCCCGAACAGATTTTCCGAGAAACTGGAGGATGTAGTGCTGGATATCCTGAAGAAGAGCTACGGCGGTGTCACGGATAAGGACGTGGGGATGGTTTTGGTGATCACGAAAGTGCTGGATATATCAATAGGCAGGGTGATCATGGGAGACGGCGCCAGTTACCATGATGTCACCTTTGAGGCCCTGGTCTACAAACCTGAGATAAATGAAATCGTTTTTGGCGAGGTCGTGGAGATCGTCGAGTTTGGTGCTTTTGTCAGGCTGGGACCAGTCGACGGCCTGGTTCACGTTTCCCAGGTGATGAACGACTTCGTTGGTTATGACAAGAAGAAGGGTGTTCTCTATGGTAAGGAGTCCAAGCGCACGTTGAAAGAGGGAGACAAGGTCAGGGCGCGCATAGTCACCGTTAGCCTCAAGCGGGGTGCAAAGGCCGGAAAGATAGGCCTCACCATGCGCCAGCCGGGGCTGGGCAAGCTTGAATGGATTGAAGAGGCTGAAAAGGAGGCCAAGGCTTGAAGTTACTGGCTTGTCGCAACTGCAACTATATCTCCGATTCCAGCACCTGCCCGAACTGCGGCAGTGCCTCGCTCTCCGAGGACTGGGCCGGCTACGTGATCGTGCTAGATGTGGAAGAGTCGGAGATAGCCAAGAAGCTCAACATCACCAAGCCGGGGAAATATGCCTTGAAAGTCAGATGATTTTTTCAATCCAGGTCGATCTCGAAAACCGTCACCGGATGCTCAAGTTCAAAGCCAGTGATTACTTCGGGGTGCAGTTCACCAACTATGCCGATTCTTTTGCCCTCGCTGTAAAATTCAGCGACCCTGCCGTCAATGAAGCTGGGGTGCTGGGAAGGCTTCAGCTCCACCTTTTTGCCCAGCTCTCTGAGCAGGGCTTCCGCAGCGGCCTTGACATAGGTGAATCCAAACCCTTCACCGGCCACGGCTGCAGCGGCTCTTCTCACATTTCTGGCCCCGGTTTCAGATTTTTCGTCTAGCAGCACCACATCCCCAATTTCGAAAATTTTGTGCGGCAGCGGGTTATGCCGGTTCTGCTTCAGCACCAGCAGCAGGGAGGGAATTAAGGAGTCCCGGAGTATGGTGTATTCTTCAGAAATCGGGTTGGCTATCTCCACGGCCTCCCCTTTCAATCTCATGAGATCAAAGTTGACCCTAGGGCTGGTTAACGTATAGGTCATCACTTCCATAAAGTTCAGACCGGTGAGGGCCCGTCTGGCCTTTTCGCTGATCCTTTCGATCGGGGCCCTTTCCCCAATGGTTAAAACTTTTGGAAGCGTGGGCTCGAGGTTGTCGTAACCATATCCTATTGCAATATCCTCGATCACGTCAATTTCATGCATGATGTCGCACCGGTAAGGTGGGATCAGGATCGTCAGGAAGTCACCGCTGATTTTTTCCACACCGTAACGCATCACCTTTGCCAACTTAGCAACCTGTTTCGAGCCGATGTTAATGCCGATGGTCCTGTTCACGTTGCTGGTACTGAGTCTCAGCCTGCGCGATTTCAGTTCCGGGGTGGTCACTTTTCTTTTGGGGTATTTTATTTCTACCTTTTCCAAGCTGAACCCTCTCTCCGCCAGTCCGGTCATGATGATGGTCAGGGTCTGGTTGACCACGCGCTCGTCATGGCCGGTCACGTCAATGAAAAGGGCGTTTGTTTTTTCAGTCACACGCGTCTCTTCACTGTTGATGATTGGCGGCAGTGATAACACCAGGCCCCGTGCGTCTATTAACAGCGGGTATCTTGGGAGACCCAGCAGCAATGACCCGTATTCAATTCCCTTAGGGTGTTCACGTAAGATTTCCGCCGGGGAAAGCTCTCGTCCGAAATCCAGGGGCAGGAAGCGGATGCCATCGGGGGAAGTTGTTTTGTATTTTATCGGTGGCGTGATGGTGTCAAGGTCATAGATGCCTATTGATGCCTTGTCGCGCTTTCTGCAGAGAGATGCGTGCAGTTTTTCTTGGACCTGCATTATCGAGGCGACGATGTCTCCCGTCATCTGGACCTTCCTGACGACACCGGCGGAGATGAACGGTCGGACAGTTTCGACGCTGGGGTCAACCTCCACGGAGATCTTCGGTAATTTTGCCCGGTAAACGGGCAGCCCTGTTTTAATCCGGAGGAAGCCCTTGAGGGCCCTGGCGACTCCCTCGACGCTCAGGAGGTCGGGGCGGTTGTGGGCGATTTCTATTTTGATCTCCTCTCCACTTGGTTCAGCCTCCATTCCCAACATGCCCAGCCTTTCGCAGAGCCGGTCAATTTCAATGGATTTGCCGAGCAGTTGGCAGAGGTCACGGTAACTCACGCTTATCGATGGCATCAGATCATCCTCCTCGTTTGAAGCCAACTGATGTCGTTGTTGTAAAGGTCGCGGATGTCATCAATTTCCAGCCTGATCATGCTTAGGCGCGAGAAACCGATTCCCCAGGCCAGCACGGGGTAGCGGATGCCGAGTGGGCGGAGGAGCTCTGGCCTGAACATCCCCGCGCCCAGTATTTCGAGCCACTCCTTTTTTTCAGGGAAGTATACATCGGCCTCCACCGAGGGTTCAGTATAGGGGAAGTAACCGGGCCTGAACCTTATCTTCGGCAGGCCAAGCTTGACCATGATCTGTTTCAGGTAACCAAGCATGTCGCGCAGCGTCAGTCCCTTATCCATGACAATACCCTCGGCCTGGTAAAACTCGGCCAGGTGTTTGTAGTCAATTTTTTCATGCCTGTAGACCCTGTCTATGCAGAAGACCTTCGCCGGTGGATCCGGGTGGGATGAGAGGTACCTGACGGTGGCGGCGGTGGTCTGTGAGCAGAGCACTGGCCTGCGACTCACGTCGGTGTTGAATTTGTATTTCCATCCCGTGGATCCCGCGACGCCGCGCTCGTGCGCCCTGACCACGCGGTTGAGTAGGTCCGGCGGGGGGAGGCTGGTCTGCCTCGGCCTCGATAGTGAAAAGCTATCGTGAATTTCTCGAGCGGGGTGATCTTGAGCTTGGAAGAGGGCGTCGAAGTTCCAGAACTCCGATTCCACGATCCTGCTCTTTATCTCCACAAAACCCATTTCCAGGAGGATCTCCCGAAGTTCTTCGATCATCTGCTGAAGCGGATGGGCTTTTCCCGGATATATCGGAACACCGGGCGCCGTGACATCGTACTTTTTTAATCTAACTTCTCGCCATCTTCCACTCACCAGCATCTCATGGGTCAACTCACTTATTTCCTCAACGAGTTCGATGCCCGTCTCTAGCGCCAGCCTGCCGAGCTCGGATATTCCCAGCTCCCGTTTGATCTCCTCTTGGATTTCCACCAGCTTTCTTTCTTTCAGAAGACGTAGCATCTCCCTGTCGCTTTCAGAAAGTTCATCCAGTTTATGTTCTCCGGTGGCGAGCCGCTCCAGCAATTTTTCATCGTCAGATTTTTGGGTGAGGGCATTCTTCCCGTTTTCCGTCATTTTCAACAGTGTCCTTTCGTCCTTTTTGACGAATTCAATCCAGCCCCGGCGTTTGAGCCACGTAATCGCGATATTCTTCATTTCTCCATCCAAGGCCGCGCGGGAGGCCGTTTCCTCTATAGTTCCTAATGGCGAGCAAGCAAGTGCCTGCAGCATTCTCCTCTCGGGCAGACCATTGCGCGCATAATCTTGGCCTTCAGGGGTGAGTGCAATCTTGGTGATCTTTTTCTCAACTATTTTCACAAAACCCATCTCCGAAAGGCCAAGGGCGGCCCGCATGACGGTGGCCTGGTCGAGACCCGTTTGCTGGGCTATTTTTTCAACGGTGGGGCTGTTTTCTATGCGTTTTAATTCCAGCATTACCCTTCTTTCGTGGAAGTTCATTTTTTCAATGATTTTCTTCAGATCCATTTCCAATTCCCTCACTGAAACAAGGAAGGTGGGAGTTATGAGGATTGCGGAGGAGGATTTAAAGCAAAGGTGGGCCATTTTGGCGCTCATTTGTTGAAAATGGGGTCTGTTTTAAACGTAAAAGGTGCTTTTTAATTGAAGTTGTCTGGGATGGAGATGACTTTGAAAAAAATCGGCCTGATCGTAAATCCCATCGCGGGAATGGGAGGACGGGTCGGCTTAAAGGGCACCGACGGGCCTGAGGTCCTCGCCAAGGCCATTGAACTCGGGGCGGAGCCGGTGGCCCCGTTGAGGGCGATCGGGTTTTTGCAGTCCCTTAAAAGAAATTGTCCCGATGTTCTGGTAGTGAGCTATCCCGCTGAGATGGGCGCCGAGGAGGCCGCAAAGGTCGGTTTTGAGCCCAAGGTCATTGGAAGGATAACGTCCGGACATACGACTTCTGCCGACACTAAACGGGCAGCGAAGGAGATGGCTTCAGAAGGGGTCGATCTCATCGTTTTTGCCGGAGGGGACGGCACGGCGTCGGATATTCTGGAGGCCATTGGCACACGGTTGCCTGTTTTAGGCATTCCCACCGGGGTGAAGATGCACTCTGCCGTTTTTGCCAACACGCCCGAGACCGCCGCCGAGGTTGCTGCCAGATTTCTACGTGGCGAATTACCGTTGCGCGAAGCAGAGGTTATGGACATAGATGAGGCCGCCTTTCGCGAGGGTCGCTTAGTTGCCAAGTTGAAGGGCTATCTTCTGGTACCCTACGAGCCGCTGATGGTTCAGGCCACCAAGGAGGGAAGCTCCGGTCACGAGATTGCGGATCAAAAGGCCATCGCCCGCTGGGTCGTTGAGCTGATGGAGAAAGGCCGCATTTACATTCTCGGTCCCGGTTCCACAACTCGGGCGGTGGCGGAGGAACTCGGCATCTACAACTCGACTCTCTTGGGCGTCGACCTGATTGAAGATTACAGATTGTTGGCAAAGGACGTCAATGAGGAACAGATGTTAAAGTTGATAGGTGATAAACCGGCGACGATAATCGTCAGCCCGATCGGCAAGCAGGGTTTCATCTTTGGTCGGGGCAACCTGCAGCTTTCTCCAAGGCTGATCCGGCGGGTGGGGCGGGACAATGTTTGGGTGGTGGCCACGCCCGCTAAATTGGCCATGACTCCGACACTGAAGGTGGATACAGGCGATGTTGACCTCGATAAAGAGTTTCGCGGTTTTATCAGGGTGCTCACAGGGTACCGGCAAACGAAGATGGTGAGGGTCATTTGAGGGTAGTTTATCGATCGCAAAAAGTTTTGAAGGGGACTTAGGGGTAAAGACTTTTATAAGACGGAAAAATTTAAGGAACAAGTGGGTAAGCGCGAAGGTGATGGTGGGTTGAAAAATTTGAAAAGACCGAAAATTGTTGTGAGTCCGCCTGGGCCGAAAGCCAAGGCGTTTATTGAGAGAGATCAAGCTGTGACCTCTCCATCTTTGACGAGAACTGCCCCGTTGGTGGGAGTGGAAGAAGAGGGAGTGTGGGTGAAAGACATCGATGGGAACATCTTCCTGGATTTCAGCTCCGGAATCGCCGTAACGAACGTTGGACACAAACACCCACAAGTTGTAGAAGCCATCAAGCGCCAAGCTGAGAAGTTGATTTTTGTAAATAGCTGCGACTTTTACACTCTCCCGCAGGTAGAACTGATGGAAAAGTTGTGTGAGTTAACCCCTGGCAAGTTCAAAAAGCGCGTCTTCCTTGGCAACTCCGGTACGGAGGCCGTTGAATGTGCGCTGAAGATAGCCCAGTGGCAAACCCGCAACTATTACGTCATCGCCTTCATCGGCGGTTTCCACGGGAGGACGATGGGATCTCTCGCCCTGACTACGACGAGCGTTTCTGCCCGCCGACATTTTAAGGGAATGATGCAGGGGGTCTATCACGTTCCTTATGCATATTGCTACCGCTGCCCGTTCAAGCAAGAATACCCCAGCTGCGGACTAGCCTGCGTTGAGTTCATAGAGGAGATTATATTGAAGAAGGTCGTTCCGCCGGACGATGTTGCTTGCATGGTCGTTGAACCGATACAGGGAGCCGGTGGATACATTGTTCCCCCGGATGATTACTTGCCAGCGCTCGCAAAGATCTGCAAGAGGAACAACATAATTTTTGTTGTGGACGAGGTCCAGACTGGTTTCTGCAGAACTGGAAAGTGGTGGGCATCCGACCACGTAGGGATAGAGCCGGACGTGATGGTCGTGTCCAAAGCAATAGCGGCGGGACTTCCGTGCGGCGCCGCAATCGCTCGCGCCGAACTTATGGACTGGGATCCAAACGCACACGAAAACACGTTGGGCGGAAATCCCATCATTTGCGAAGCAGCCTTGGCCGTGTTGGACATACTGAAGAAGGAGAAACTTGATCAAAATGCCGCAAAGGTGGGTGGATACCTGCTTAAGAGGTTCAAGGAACTCGCCGAATCCCACGAAAGCATAGGCGACGTTCGCGGGAGGGGAATGATGATCGGCATAGAGTTCGTGGAGGACAGGCGCACAAAAAAACCGGCAAAGGATTTCAGGAACGCGCTGATGGAGGAGGCTTTCAAGAACGGGCTAATTTTGCTGGGCGCAGGCGTTTCATCGCTCAGGCTTGCTCCCCCGCTGATACTGACGGAAGAACAGGCGGATGTTGGTTTTGAAATATTTGAGGAGTCACTGAAGAGGGTTGAAAAGGACAGGTGACATACCTTATCTGGATGAACTGACGCAGGATACGTTTTTCACCGCTGCTCTTTACGTCTTTGCCCTTGTGCTTGCAGGCTATTCATCAGACTAATCACTAATCTTTCCGGAACATTGAAAAATTCCCAGCCTCGGATTTCGCGTCCTCAATCTTCTCGCGATTTGAGTGATGATGCCGGTAATAGTCTTCGTCTCCATATCCAGATGCAGTATGAAGGAAATCCTCAGATTCGGCAACGCCATTCTCATGGCGCTGATCGGCCTAGGTGCGGCGTTTGTGTCATTCGCGGCGATCGCGAGATTTGCAAGAGATGATGAGGAAATCACCATCATCGTGGTGAACAACTCGTCATTCATGAGCTTCGCTTTCTTTTGCCCGCGCATCGCCTACGCACTTTTAGGCCAAGGAGCGCTGGGATCCTTGGCAGCATCGCCAGCCGGAGGCATCTTCATCGATTGATGAGATCATGATTTCTGCCAGCGGTGGATATGGAGACCTTGCTGAACACTTTTTAACTGTCATCGAACACGTGAGAAGGGATGGCTAAGCCATCGAGGAGTCATGTTTTCGGTCACAGATGTTAACTTGTAAAGTGCACTTTACAGAAAGCAAGGTTATAAATAGTGGTGCTTAAAAATCTACCGTGTTTCACGCTTGCCGGTGTTTTTATGCAGAATCAAAAGAAACCCAAGGGGCCCACTCCCCCCCGTAAACTCATGCAGATAAAGGTCAGCGAGGTGATGAATAAAAGGCCCCGTGAGGTGCGGGAAGAGACCTCCATTGACGGACTTCTGGAGAGAATGATGGGCCAGGTTGAGACGTGTTTTCCCGTTGTTGATAAAAATGGCAAGCTTGTCGGTATAGTTACCGAGAGTGATCTTCTTCAGATGTTTCATACTCAACTTCCCGGGGCAACCATCGGCGGCGCTAGGCTGCGTGAAGTTTTGAAGTACTCAGCCAAGACGGTTGGTGATATCATGACGAAAAATCCAATAACAGTTTCACCGGACATGACGATCGGGGAAGCGATGAACCTGATGATTTCTCACAAGGTGCGTCGTCTGCCAGTTGTCGAGCGCGGTAAGCTGGTGGGTCTGCTTTCCCTTCGCAACATAATTGAACTATATCGAATCATCAGGTAGGCGTGTTTTATGGAAGTTGAGCTGTCCTCAGTTCTCTTATATTTAGCCGTTTATCTCGTTGCCGCCAAGCTGGGAGGTGTATTGGCGGCGAGGCTGGGTCAGCCTGGAGTTTTCGGTGAGCTGATCGTTGGCATAATTATTGGGCCATCAATAGCAGGGGTGATTTCAAGTTTCTTGGGTCTTTCCCTTTACATCGACCCCAGCGCACCAGCTGGCCAGTTCATGAGCTTGTTGGGAGAACTCGGGATAATCATACTCATGTTCATTGCCGGCCTTTCCATCGATGTCAGCGAGTTCAGGAGAGCAGGAAAGCCTTCAACCATTGTCGCGGCCAGCGGCGTGGTCGTCGCCTTTTTACTCGGTTTCGGGGCGGCTTCAATCTTCGGCTGGACACCCATCGAGGCCGGATTTGCGGGAGGGATTCTGGTGGCCACCAGTGTCGGGATCACTGTCAGGACACTGATGGAAATAAATGTTCTTCACACCAAAGTGGGGATGACAATTCTTGGCGCGGCAGTGATAGACGATGTGTTGGGTATAATCGTCTTGAGCATACTTTCGGGACTGGCCTTCGGCAGCCTGTCCTTTTTTGGTGTGTTCGAGACCTTGGCCTTGATGGGTGTTTTCTTCGCCGTGGTGCTGTCCGTTGGCTTTAAATTAATACCCCGAGTCCTCGCTTACGTTGGCCGGTTTAATGTGGAGGAGATAGTGCTTTCCTTCACCTTGGCTATCGTCTTCTTGATTGCGGCGATGGCGGAGATGGTCAGCATTGCGGCCATCACCGGCGCCTTTCTGGTGGGTTTAATTGCCAGCAAAACGCCGGCTGCCCATATCATCCGGGATAAGGCCGCCACGGTGGGGTATAGTCTTTTAATTCCCTTGTTTTTCGTCAATATGGGAATAAAAACTGATCTCCAGGCCCTTAGCGCGGTCAGCATTTTAGCGCTTGTCTTTCTCGCTATTGCCATGTTTGACAAGATAGTGGGCTGTGGTCTGGGGGCACTTCTGAGCGGCTATGGCCTCAAGGATTCTCTCAGGGTCGGGGTGGGGATGATGCCGCGGGCCGAGGTGGCGCTGATCATGGCCGCTATCGGAGCTAAGGCGAGCGTCGTTGGCCAGTCTTTGCTCTCGATGACGGTGATGGTCGTGTTGCTGACCTCTTTAGTTACTCCACCGATGGTTAAGATCGCTTTTAGGGGAGCCGAAAGGGAGAGATAACGCTCGTGAAAACAGTTGTCCAGCAGGAGTGCCTGCTTCCCAGTTACATAGAATTAATTATTTGTCGGTCGAAAAATTAATTGGTGTTTTAGATGTACGGGGACATCTTTGAGGAGGAGATGAACAGGGAGACGGTTTTTCGAGACGCCAGCAAGCTGATGCCGGAATATGTGCCGCAGGTGCTTGTTCATCGCGAGGAAGAGTTTCGCCAGTTGACCCGGTTTTTCAAGCCAGTCCTCGAAAACAGATCAAGCCAAAGAGTTCTGATCACAGGAAGCGTTGGTGTCGGCAAGACGGTCCTGGCAAGGAGATTCGGTGCCGAGCTTGAGAAGGCAGCGGGCAGCAGAGGGATGAATCTGACCTACCTGCACATCAACTGCCGCAAGGATCGAACCATTTACTCAGTGATCGCCAAAATTCTCCAGCACTTCAATCCCCGCTGGCCCTACTACGGCCTTGGCCCGGAAAAGCTCCTCAACGATGTCGTCAATTACCTGAATTCCCGTGATGCTTACCTGACCGTTACGCTGGACGAACTTGATTTTTTTGTGCAGCAGAACGGGCCGAACCTTGTCTATTCGCTGACGAGGACGGCGGAGGAACGGGGTGGCCCGAATCGCATCAGCTTGATCGCTATCGCGCGCGATAAAAGTTTCCTGAGGTCCTTGGATGCAGCCACCCAGAGCACTTTCATGCACAACGTGATAGCGCTCGATCGGTACAGCGCTTCCCAGCTGAAGGATATCCTCCTCAGCAGGATCCGGGAAGCTTTCAAGCACGGGGTGGTTGAGGAAGACACCGTTGATTTAATAGCCGACATAGCATCGCGATGGGGGGACGCCCGCTTTGCCTTGGAGCTTCTCTGGCGTGCCGGCATGGCTGCGGACGCTGAGGCGGCGGGTGTGGTTACCCCGGAACACGCCCGTAAGGCCAAGGCGGAGGTTTATCCCGAGATCAAAAGGGAAGTCCTGCGAGATCTTCAGCTGCATGAGAAGCTGACCCTGCTTGCCGTGGCCCGCAAGCTGAACCTGTCAAAAAGGGCCTATGCCTTTACTGGCGATGTTGAGAAGACCTACCGCGTGGTTTGTGAGGAGTACCGTGAAGAGCCCCGAAGGCACACGCAGTTCTGGGAATACTTGCAGAGGCTGAACGCACTAGGGGTGGTGGATATTAAACCCTCAGGACTGGGCCAACGCGGCCAGACGCTCAAGATAAGCATTCAGGAAGTACCCGCGGAGTGGCTGGAGAAGGAAATGGAAAAGTTGCTCAGGGAAAAGTGATGGAGGGGTTTCAAGCTTTTTATCATAAAATGTTAAGTTTGGTCGGGGTCGTGGGGTAGCCTGGTCTATCCTTCTGGCTTAAGGCCCACGAGGCCTGCCGAACGGGGCTTAGACCTTAAGCGCAAAAGCCAGAGACCCGAGTTCAAATCTCGGCGACCCCACCTTCATTTTCTTGAAATCCTGCGCCTTACCTTGATGCGGTTCAGCCTTCGCAGCAGCAGCCACAGCACGGCAGCAATGAGGAGATAGAGCGCTCCTTTAATGAGGCTCCACAGAACCGCGTTTAAAAGGGCCAGCTAGGACACCTCCGGGATGGAAGCCCGATGAAGGTGGAAAGAGGTTGCAACTTATCCCCCAGAATTATTGGTCCATTGTTTTTAAATAATGGTTGAAGTTATTAGTTTAAGGTGAATGGTTTGAAAATGGACGGGTTGGAAAGAGTGGCCGAAGATCTGACCGGGGCCATAGGCAACACACCGATTATTAAGATGGGTAAAATCACCAAAAATTCTGGTGCCCCTGAACTGGAGCTTTTTGGAAAAGCGGAGTTTTTGAATCCCTCGGGTAGCCTCAAGGACCGGATACTGTTTAAGATACTGAAGAGCGCGATTGAAAGGGGCGAGCTTAAAAAGGGCATGACCATCTTGGAAAGTACAACGGGCAACACGGGCATCTCCACATCAATGATGGGGGCCCTGCTGGGCTTTCCGGTGGTTATCGTCATGCCTGCGGGCATGAGTGAGGAAAGGAAGAAAGCCATGAGGGTTTTCGGGGCCAAGATAGTGGAAGTTCCCGGGGCTGAGTCCGACGTTGATCTGGCGCTCAAGAAGGCGAGGGATCTCGTCAGAAGGAATCCTAAGAAGTACTTTTTTGTGGATCAGTTTAACAATCCTCAGAATGTTCAGGCCCATTACGAGACTACCGGTCCGGAGATCTGGGAACAAATGGGTGGCAAGCTGGACGCCTTTGCGGCCACTGCCGGAACCGGGGGAACGATAACTGGGGTGGGAAAATATCTCAAGGAGAAGAACCCCCGGATCAAGATATACTTGATCGAGCCCTCGGAGTGTCCCGTTGTGTCGAAGCAACGTTGGGGCACGCACCAGATTGAAGGAATTGGCGATGGTTTCATCCCATCGATCTTGGACATATCGCTACTGGATGGCGTCATCTTGGTTGACTCTAAAAGTGCGATCGAGATGACGCAGCGGCTTGCCCGTGAGGAAGGGCTTTTTGTAGGCATATCAAGCGGTGCCAACGTCAAAGCCTGCCTGAAATTGCATAAGAGGCATCCGGAGCTGCGGCGGATTGTCACCATGCTCAATGATCACGGCTACCGCTACTTTTCCACAGCCGTCTTCGGGGAAGCAAAGAAGGTGGAGATTCCGGAGCGTCCCCATCCCATTGAGATCACGCCTGAACAGCGCAGAATTCTTTCCCGATTGGAGATCATTGAGTAATTTTGTTGACGCAGGGAGGAATTTTTTCTAATCAAGAGGCTTATTAGCGGAGAAGCTGATTTTTATCAGGGTGGTGTCGTGAGAAGCGATAAGCTTATCGACTCGTTAAGGCTGTTTTTGGAAAAGGGTAGCGACTGGGAGAGAAAACCGACGACGCTGTCCGGGGTTTTCATAGTCAAGCTGCCACCTTATGGAAAATCACCGACTAGGCTGGTGGTGGAGATAAATCCAGTTGATTCCTCCGGCAAACCATCAAGAAGAAAAGGATTCATCATCCGCAATTTTGAGGAATTCAAGGCCATCAGAGAGATTTTTGCTGATGATAAGCTTGCCGATCTCCTGAAGTGTGTTGATGATGTCAACCCACAGGCCCCTGAGAGGCCAAAACCGAGGCACGACGAAGAGGTCATAGAGATCTGATCCCTAAATGTCCGTCCTTAACCCTTTGGTCAGAGTCGAGGCCTTAGAGGAAAGGGCCTATCAGCTCAAGATCGCCGAGGAGGCGATAAAAAGAAACACCCTCGTGGTTCTACCCACCGCGCTGGGAAAGACGATTATAGCCGCCTTGGTGGCAGCGCATTTTCTCTACAACTACAGGGACCTGAAGGTACTGGTGATGGCCCCAACCCGCCCCCTTGTTTTACAGCATCGCGACACTTTCCTGAGGATCCTGAAGCTTCACCCCCGGGAAATTCAGGTGCTGACGGGCAGATATAACCCCAACTTCAGGCTGCAGGCGTGGCAGAGCCCCTTCAGAATTTACTTCGCTACACCGCAGGTGGTGGACAACGATCACAAGCTGGGCATGAGCCTCAGGGATTTCAGCCTCCTGATTTTTGACGAATGTCACCGGGCCAGAAAGAATTACGCTTACACACGCGTAGCTCAGGCCTACGTGAGCGAGGCGCCCTATCCCATGATCCTGGGTCTCACCGCCAGCCCCGGTGCCGACAGGGAAAAAATTGAGGAGATCTGTAAGGCGCTTTACATAGAGCATGTGGAGGCGAGGACAGAAGAAGATGCCGACGTCAGACCTTATGTCAATCCCGTTTCCGTCGATTGGAAGCTGGTTCGTTTGCCGGAGTCCCATCGGGCAATGGAGAGGGTCCTCAGGCGCATGCTGGACGATCGCCTCCAAAGGCTGTCAGCCATGGGGGTGATCAGGAAAAACCCCAGATATATTTTCAGGTCCGATCTGTTAAAAGCAGGGGACGCGATCAGAGAGAGGTTGGAGCAAAACTCTGCTCCGGAAGAACGGGGCCAGCTCTTTGGGGCCTTGGTTTTACAATCCTCGGCGCTGACCCTTTACCACGCGCTGGAGCTTCTGGAAAGCCAGGGGCCACAGACCTTGAGGCTTTTCCTGGACCGGATAAGGAGCAGTGGTAAGGCGGGGCACCGGGCGATCGTTTCTGAGTTGATCCTCAACGGAGTTTACCAGCGTCTCGAATCAGGATCGCTGGAGGATCACCCCAAGGTGGAAGTTCTGGAGAAGCTGGTGCTGGAGGAGCTTTCCCTGAACCCCTCTTCACGAATAATTGTCTTCACCCAGTATCGGGATACCTCCTCTTACTTGGCGGCAAGATTGTCCAAGCTTGGCTTAACTGTGGTGAGGTTCATCGGGCAGGCGGATCGGGGGCAGGATTCAGGATTAACGCAGGAGCAGCAGTCCCTGCTCTTGGAAAGGTTCAGATCCGGCGACGTCAAAGTCTTGGTTGCTACCAGCATCGGGGAAGAAGGACTTGACATCCCCAGCGTTGACTTGGTGGTTTTCTACGAGCCGGTTCCGAGTGAGATCAGATACATCCAGAGGAAGGGGAGGACCGGGAGGAGGAGCTTCGGCAGGGTGGTCATTCTGGCGACCGAGGGGACGCTTGATGTGAACTACCTCATGGCCAGCAGGAAGATGGCCGAGCGGATGAAACAGATGGTGAAGGGATTGAATGCTGAACTCCACCCCATCATCCGTCTGGGGCCACCGCCTGAAAGGAACCCGATCCCGGCTGAAGAGATAGCCGAGATAAAGCCACCACCAGTTTCCGCGGTGGCTGTGGAGGCGCCATTGGAGGAAGAGCTGAAGTCGGTTGAACGGGAAAGGTTGGCGAGGTTCAACAGGGAGATCAGGGAAATTGCCAGACGGATCCTGAGTTCGGTTCTAAATGCAGGCGGCAGGGGTATATCCCTTGAGGAGCTCTCCACCGAGCTTGAGGAGGAGGGAAGAAGTCATGCCGCGATCAGGGCAGCCGTGGACAAGCTCCGGCTGGAAGGTCTGGTGAAGGAGAAAGAGGGGAGGTTATTTTCCCTCGGTGCCGCCGCAGTTACAGCTGGAGGAGAGCGCCACGTTTTTGAGGTGCTGAAGGTGCAGCTCGGCGAGGCCATTTTGCTGGTGGACGGCAAGCTACGCGCAGTTTTGTTGCCGAGTGATTATAACGGTCCAAGGGAACTGCTTCGAAAGAATAGGAGATTTAGCGCCATTTCAGAGCTCTATGAGCATGAGAAAGTGCTCTATGCCAGAATATACGCCATTGAGGAGGCACTGGCTTAACTAGTATGACTCTCTGCCCCTGATTTTTTAATTATCCCCCTGGCAGCGAGGAGACCCGTTGCCGCGGCCGTGACAATTCCTCTCGAGAGGCCGGCCCCATCTCCAGCAACAAAGAGATTGGGGACGCTTGTTTCCATATTTTGATCCACGTTTATCTGCATGGCGTAGAGCTTGACCTCAGGAGCGTAAAGCAGCGTGGAGTCGGAGGCAACTCCCGGGACCACTTTATCCAGACGTTCCAGACCTTCGATGATGTCGGTCACGATCCTGCCCGGCAGAGCCATCGAGATGTCGCCAGGGGTAACGCTTTTGAGCGTTGGAACCACGTGTCCTCTCTCGATTCTTTCCCAGGTCGAGCGCCTCCCCGCCCGGAGGTCTCCCATGCGCTGGATCAGCGGTCGCCCGCCGCCGATGGTGGTCGCGAGATAGGCGATTGATCTTCCATAGGCATTCGTGTCGGTGACCGGCTGGGTTAGTCCCACATGGACGAGGAAGGCAAAGTTGGTATTTTTGGATTTTTTGTTGCGCAGCGATTGGCCGTTCACCCCGACGTGATCGTCGTAGCGTTCTTCCATCACCCACCCCTCCGCGTTGGTACAGAAGGTGCGCACAAAGTCGTCAAAAGTTTTGGTCTGGATGTGAAATTTGGGATCCCGGTTTACCCTCACCACCGGCTCGTAGACCACCGCCGGTACCTCCACTCTGACGCCGATATCGACTGGGAGATGGGTCAGCTTGAGTCCCAGGGTCCTTGCCTGCGCGGCGAACCAGTCGGCCCCGACCCTTCCGGGCGCGGCCAGGATGTAATCAGCTTTCACGGTGGAGCCGTTGATGACGACCTTGCCCGGGCTGATGCTTTCAACCCTCGTGTTCAGCAGAATCTTGACCCCGCGTTTTTCAAGTTTCTGCCTGATGGAATTTATCACGTTGGGCAGGTACTCGCTGCCGATGTGGCGCTGGGGAATGGGTATGAACCTGATCCCGGCGGCGGCGGCTTTTCTCGCCAGTTCGTCGATGCCGGCTGTGTCCAGACCATAAACTTCCTTCGGTGCCCCGTTTTCGACGAAAATTTCATCGACCTCCTTTACCAATTCTTCGGCCTTTTCCACGCTTTTGGTGAACTTGCTCAGATCTCCCCCAATGTCATACCTCAGGTTTAGGATGCCGCTGGACATCCCACCCGCGCCGCCGAGCCCCGACATGATGTGGCAGGGCACGCAACCAATGCATTTACCGGTCTTGGTCGCCGGGCAGTATCTCTTGTTTATGTCGTTTCCCCAATCAACTATGGTCACCGATAGCTTTGATTTCCTCGACAGCTCATAGGCGGCGAAAAGACCAGCCGGACCTGCCCCTATTATAAGAACTTCTGTCGTGTAACCCCCCGATGTTTAACTTCGCCATCTTATAAAAAGCTTTTAGTGATTTTTTTAACGGCCGTTTATCTGAGCATACGAATTTTTCCCAAGAAAGTTCCGTCGAGAAGGTAGGCCTCGGCTTCCTCGAGCCTCACGGCGCCGGACCGGAACAGGGGGCCGATCAGTTCCTTGGGCAGACCCCGGTTGAGGGCCGCGCCGCCGACGAGCTCGCTGAAGGCCGGGACGACGATTAATTC
>LQMQ01000030.1 GCA_001515205.2 Candidatus Hadarchaeum yellowstonense | reverse complement strand
ATTGTTTCAATAGAGAGCCTCTGAAAATGAGGATTGAAAGACCAGCTCCGAGAAGTGTTTTAACCGCTGCCTGTTGTTTCAATAGAGAGCCTCTGAAAATGAGGATTGAAAGGACACGCTGACCGATGCGGAACAAACAGCGGTTAAAAGTTTCAATAGAGAGCCTCTGAAAATGAGGATTGAAAGTAAATAATTTCCGGTGGCTGTAGCACCACCACCCAGTTTCAATAGAGAGCCTCTGAAAATGAGGATTGAAAGCCGACCCGGGAACCACAATTCAGCTCAAGTGGAGAGGTTTCAATAGAGAGCCTCTGAAAATGAGGATTGAAAGCTTCAGCATTTGCCTTTTCTCCATTCATCTGTTCTAGTTTCAATAGAGAGCCTCTGAAAATGAGGATTGAAAGGCGCCATTTTTGATTAGCTTTATTACGGGGTCGTCGGTTTCAATAGAGAGCCTCTGAAAATGAGGATTGAAAGTACGGCAAAAGCCAGGTTAGGATACTTGCGTTTAAGGTTTCAATAGAGAGCCTCTGAAAATGAGGATTGAAAGTCTTTTTTGACCCCGCGGAGGATCCCGCGGAGCCACTGTTTCAATAGAGAGCCTCTGAAAATGAGGATTGAAAGGAGTGCCATCGGGGTGGCGCTCGGCAAATTGGATATATGTTTCAATAGAGAGCCTCTGAAAATGAGGATTGAAAGGGACCGGCGCCTGCCCCGGGGGTGTTCCCGCTTATCGGTGTTTCAATAGAGAGCCTCTGAAAATGAGGATTGAAAGGCTTTTCGGCGCACGTGGGGCAGCAGACGTGCCAGGTTTCAATAGAGAGCCTCTGAAAATGAGGATTGAAAGTGAACCTCTTCCTGATTGGTCAAGCCGGTAGCAACAAGTCCGGGTCCAAGATTTTTCAAGCACCGCGGAGTTGCTGTGAAAGGCAGGTCAGTTCGGTCAGGCTCAGGTTGATCCCCGGCCCCGCCCTTTCTTCTCCCAGGGCTCCACCCCTCCCGGTACCGGCCGGAAAATCGGGTGGGGCTCTATTTCAGCCAGCCCGGCAATCCTGTGATAATCATCCGGAGAGCGCCGGGCGAGTTTTCTGCACAGGTGCTCCTGCTCGTGTTTCAACTGTCCCCGGGTAACCGGTATCCTCTCCAGGTTCAGATCGTAGGAGAGGATCTTGTCCGGGTTAAAGGAGTATCCCCTGCCCGCCCCCTCAAGGTAGACGTGGTAGAGGTAGGTCCCAATGTACAGCGGGGGATCACTCGTCCTCTTGAACCTGTCCAGCTGGGGGTGGCTGGCATATCCCTTGGTTTCACCCTGGAGAACCCTCTGCGCCAGCAGCCCCTCCCTCCACAGGGCGAGGAGCCCCCTGGCGTCGAGGTATTTGGGGTGAAGCGACCACAGCCTCAAGGGATCACCAAAATTAATTGTTCAGCGGTGATAAAGGGCTGGTGGGAAAAGGCCCGCCAGCCGAGGCCACCGGGGAACTTGCGGTGTTCCCAAGGAGCCAGATAACCCCGCTGCCCCTTGTCCCTTTCCGGCTCAGCTCCCTCCGGCCACCGCCCTGAGGACATCGACAGCTTCCGCAGTTTTTTCCACCAGCTCGCTCGCGATCTTTCTGTCCATCGGCGTGGAGGTGCAGAACATCCCGCGGGGCGAGAGGAAAACTCCCCTGTTGAGCAGGGAGAAGAAGAGCGCCCGGGCAGCATCTTCATTCGAGGTCAGCGAGCTGCGGTAGTCCACGACCTCCTCCGGGGTGAAATGGATGTGTTGTAGGGAGCCGGCCCCGGTCACCTGCCCCGGGATCCCGGCCTCGTTGAAGATTTCCTCCAGGCGCCGGGCCAGCATTTCCCCTAGGGAGTTTATCCTCGCGATCGCCGCGGGGGTCAGCAGCTTCAGCGCGGCTATCCCCGCCACCATCGCCAGGGCATTCCCATTGAAGGTCCCGGAGTGGTGGAGGATCCCTCCTCTCTCCGGCGAGAACAGCTCCATGATCTCCCGGCGGCCCCCGAAGGCCCCGGCGGGAAGGTCCCCGCCGATCATCTTGCCGAAGGTGGTCAGGTCGGCCGTCACCCCGAAGTATTCCTGAGCGCCGCCCACGGCCAGCCTCGCCGTCATCACCTCGTCAAAGATGAGCAGGATGTCATGCCTCTCGGTGATCTCGCGGAGAAACTGCAGGTAGCCCTCCTTGGGCGGGATCTGCCCGGCGATGCCGAGCATGGGCTCAACGATGACGGCGGCCAGCTCCCCCCTGTTCTCCCTGATGATCCTCTCCGCGGCCTCCTGGTTGTTGAACGGCGCCACGAGGACTTCCTTGACCACCCCCTTGGTGATGCCCGGCCCGTCGGGAAGGCTCAGCGGCCTCTCCGGGTCTCCCGCCAGCTCCGGCCTCGGGCGGGCGCTGATCTCGGCGTCCGGGTGGCTGCCGTGGTAACCCCCCTCCATCTTCAAAATCTTCTCCCGGCCGGTGAAGGCCCGGGCCGCCCTGATGGCCAGCATGGTGGCCTCGGTGCCGGAGTTGCAGAACCTGACCCTCTCGACCGACCGGAACCGCCGGCAGATCAGCTCCGCCAGGCGCTGCTGGGGCTCCAGGGCGGCGGCGCAGGTCCAGCCCTTCTCCAGCTGCTCCCTTATCGCCGCGATTATCCTGGGATGGGCGTGACCGTGAACGGAAGAGGTGTAATTATTCACGAAGTCCAGATACCTGTTGCCGTCGACGTCGAAGAGGTGGCATCCCCTGGCCCGCTCCATGACGAAGGGATAGGGGCTGAAGTGAACCACGCTGCGCGTGTTTCCCCCGGGAAGGAAGTTTCTCGCCAGGGCATGAATCTTCGCCGAGGTCGGAGTCCTGCGCCGGTACTCCGCCACCAATCTCCTCAGCAGCTCCTCAGCGGTCATAACTCCCACTAAATCACGGTCTTTATTAAATAGTTTCTCGCGGCGGCACCTTTCCCGTCCCGATCTCTGCCTTACCCCTTCGCCGCTTTGGCGACTGCCGCGGCCACCCTGCGGGCAATTTTTTTGTCCACCGCCCGCGGCAGGATGCGCTGGGGGCTGGGCTTCCCGCCGACCATCCCGGCAATCGCCTCCGCCGCCGCTATCTTCATCTCCTCGGTCACCGACCTGGCCCGGGAGTCAAGCAGCCCCCGGAAGAATCCCGGGAAGACGAGGAGGTTGTTGGCCTGGTTGGGGAACTGGGAGCTGCCGGTCGCGACCACCCTGGCTCCCGCCCGCAGCGCCTCCTCGGGGAGGATCTCCGGTTCCGGGTTCGTCAGGGCGAAGATGATCGGGTCCTCCGCCATGTTTTTTATCATCTCCCCGCGCAGCAGCCCCGGGACGGCAGAGACGCCGATGAAGACGTCGGCGCCCCTCAAGGCATCCTCCAGTTGCCCGGTGATGTTTTCCGGGTTGGTGATCTTCGCCAGCTCTTCCTTGAACCGGTTCATCCCCTCCTTCCGGCCCCGGTGAATTATCCCCCTGGAGTCGACCACGACCATCCTCCTCGCCCCGACCCGGTGCAGGATCCGGGTGATCTCGTAACCCGCCGACCCAGCGCCGGCGATGGTGAATCTGGCCTCCTCGAAGCTCTTCCCCACCACCTTCAGGGCGTTGATCAGCCCGGCGAGGGTGACCACGGCGGTGCCATCGCCATCGTCGTGGAAGACGGGAATTTCCAGCTCCTGAATCAGCCTCTGCTTGATCTCCAGCACCTTGGGGGTCTCGATGTCCTCGAGGTTGATGCCGCCGAAGCCGGGTGAGATGGCCTTCACCACCTCCACAATTTTCCCGGCATCCTGGGTCGACAGGCAGAGGGGCAGGGCGTCGACATCGCCGAAGGCCTTGAAGAGCGCCGCCTTGCCCTCCATCACCGGCAGCGCCGCCTCGGGGCCGAGGTTGCCCAGCCCCAGCACCCGGCTGCCGTCGGTGACGATGGCGACGGAGTTCCCCTTCCAGGTGTAGTCGAAGACGCTGCTTTTATTTCTGGCTATCTCCCGGCTGACCTCGGCGACCCCCGGGGTGTAGGCCAGGATCAGGTCCCGCTGTGTCCTCAGCGGCACCTTGACCGCGGTCGCGATCTTGCCCCGGGACCTCCGGTGCAGCGCCAGGGCCTCCTCCCTCAGGGTCATGGTCCAACCTCCTCTCTGGAGAGCTCGCGGACATCGTTGACGACGTCCACGATGGCACACTCTAGGAGCTTCTCCCCCAAATATTTATCCACCCTGACCCCCATTTTCTCCACCTCCTGCGCCTGCTGCTCGGCCCAGGGGTACCTCTCCCGGGCTTCTTTCATCCCGACGAAGCCCACCTCCGGATGTTTGGAAAAATCGGAGTGCTCGGCCAGCTTCGACTCGTCGACTATCCCGATGGCGGCCCCCATGCTGAGCTCCCCGGTTCCCGCGTGCGGCCCCTCCAGGGTGATGATGGTGTTGTTGAAGCACAGGCGCATGCCGAACTCCTCCTCCAGGATGGGCAGCCACTCCCGCAGGATCCCATTGCCCCCGTGCCCGTTGACGATGACCACCCTGTCGATGCCGAGGTCCCGCTTCGCGTGGAGCAGCGCCCGGCGCAGTTCATCCAGAAGCTGGTCCAGGCTCTGGTGCTCGCCGGTGTTGATCTCCGGCAGCTCGTAGGCCGAGCTGAGCACGCCCAGAAAGGTCGCCCCGCTGCGCTGCGCCGCCTCCTGCGCCACGTGGCAGGCCAGCCTGGCATCGGTGTCGGGAGGGAGGGCCGCCCCGTGGCGCTCGCGGTGGGAGCCGAGCGCCAGTATGCCGACCCCGCCCAAGATCACACCTTCTCCAGCCGCCTGACCATCTTGACCGCGGCCTCCACCGATCTCCGGGCATAGTCGGTGACCCTCTCCAGTGCCTGCAGGCGCGTCATCCCAGGTCCGGAGATGCCCAGCGTCACCGGCTTGCCGTGCTCCACGGAGAGGTCGATGAGTTTCCTCGCCGCATGCTGCATCACGATCTCATCGTGCTCAGTTTCCCCCTCGATCACTGCTCCCAGGGTAACCACCGCGTCGATGTCGTCCCTCTGGACCAGCTTCTTGACCGCCAGCGGCAGCTCGTAGACCCCGGGGACGATGACCTCGGCGACGATCTCGGCTCCCAGGAACTCCGCATGTCTGCGGGCAAACTCGATCATCGGCGAGACAATGTCGAAGTTGAACTCCGTAGCCGCTAGACCTAACTTCACCAAGCTTTCACCTCCTCAAAGGTCCGGCGTCCGGGCCTCCTTCCCTCTGCCCGGTGCCGGCCAGTTTCGTGAGTTCTTCAGGCTTGAATAACAAGCGGTAAACATTTCTGGCGTGCTCGCGGGCCCGCCTCTCGGCCAGAGCGGCGAGCTCCTTCTCGCTTTTGGCCTCATCGGCAAAGACGAAGACCTCGATGATGTGCTTGTTCGTCAGCAGCTGGGCCATGATGATCCCGAGCGAGGCCTCGTGGGCACACTGTTTATCGATCGGCTCCGGCCCCGGCATCCCGAAGACCATCACGATGTCGCTGCCCTCATCGAGCAGCCTCTTGGCCTCAACCGGGAGATCCTTGATCCCGGGGACAGTCCGGCGCTCCACCCTGACGCTGCACAGCTGCTTCAGCTCATCGATGGCGGCGCTGGCCATGTCGTAGCGCGCGAAGGTGGTGTCAACCATCCCCACCCGCTTCAAACTCCCGCCTCCCTGATCACCTCAGCGCCTTCGAGGAAAACCAGCCCGTGCCTCTCCGCGTAGGCCCTCGCCTCGTTGCTCGACAGCGCGCGGTTGGTTCTGGCATCCAGCATCTCACAAATCGCGACCACGGGGGTGACTCCGGCGAGCTCGGCCAGCGTGACCACCAGCTCGGTGTGCCCCTTCCTTTTGGCGAGCAGCCCGTTGGCGGCGCGGAGGAGGTGGACGTGGCCCGGGCTTCTGAAGGCCTTCCCGAATTCCTCGGCCAGATCCCCCCGTCCGGCCCTGGCGCCCAGCCTGCCGAGCTCGCTGATGGTCAGCGCCCGGTCGACATCGGTGACGCCGGTGAAGGTCCTCCGGTGATTCACGGTGATGGAGAAGGCCGAGTTCTCGTCGTAGGGGATGTCGTAGGGCCAGGCCGCCTCCAGAACCTTGAACCTTGACTTGGCCTCGCGGTAGATATCGGTGAGGTAGGGCAGGCCGAAGCTGTCGGCTATCCTGGGATGGAGGGCCACGCAGATGAGGCCCCCGGCGTCCTGTCTCATGGTGGCCACGTGCTGGGGCCTGACCGCCTCGGCCAGGATCACGAGGTCAACCTCATCCTCGCGGTTTTTGGAGTCGTGAAGGAGAAGGAATTCCCCCGACCTGAGCGCCTCCAGAGCCCGGTCGATGCTCATGGAAACACCTCCACCTTGACCTCATCGCCGTCCTTCAAGCCGATGGTCTTTCGCAGGTTGTGGGGGGCGATGATCTCCAGAATATCGGTGTGGTGGGTGCGGTTGGGGATGACGACGGCGCTCTTCACCCCCTTGACCTTGGCGGGGAAGAACTTCACCGGCCCGAAGGTCCTCTCCTTTGTCCTGAAGCCGGAGACCTGCCTTGAGGGTAGCCGCAGCATTGCTTCCCGGAGCTCGAGGGAGGCCTTGTCGAGCTTGATGTCCAGCGTCCCGGGATAGGGCAAGAACCCCAGCTCCCTCTGGAACTGCTCCGCGTAGCCCGGCTGCCCCACGTAGTAGCTCCCCTCCCCCATGCCGGTGACCACCTTCCCCGAGAGGATCAGCTTTCCCGGCTCCTGCTTCAGAATTCTTCCCAGCTCCTGATGCAGTGCCCGGAGCGCTGACATGCCGGCCGTGGTTATCCTGAGGTACTGGCCCCGGGGTTCCACCCTCCTGGTGATCAGCGACTGCTTTTCCAGCTCGGCCAGCTTCCTGATGGCAGTTTGCTTCGACACCCCCAGCAGCTTGGCCAGCCGGCTGGAGGGGATCCTCAGCTCCCCCTGCGCCGCCCCCTCCTTGGCCAGCAGCAGCAGCGTCTCGATCCAGGTTTTCTCGGTCAAGTTTACCTCTATCAATCAAGGTTCCCCCCTCTTTTAAACCTTTCCAAAAATAAAACGCGTCTAAAATCTGGAACGATATTCAGAAGGAGGGGATGGCGGCCGCAGAAATGGCAGCAACCTTTAAGAGCTGCTCGATAAAATGACGTTGGGTGATAAAATAGAGGAATTGCCCACGCTGGATGAGGTTGATGTTAAGGATAAGACGGTGATCGTGAGGGTTGACATCAATTCTCCCATGGATCCGGCTACCGGAAAGATTTTGGATGAGACCAGGATCCGAGCTTCCGCCGTGACGATCAAGGAACTCGCCTCCAAGGGCGCCAAGCTGGTCCTGCTGGCCCATCAGGGGCGGCTGGGGGATGATGACTTCACCACCCTGGAGCAGCATGCCGAGCTTCTGAGCAAGGCCACGGGCATAAGGATCAAGTACCTGAAGGACCTCTTTTACGGGGAGCCGGTGGCCCGGGCCATCAAGGAGATGAAGCCCGGTGACGTCATCCTGCTGGAAAACGTCCGCTACCTGGCCGAGGAGCCCGTGGCGCGCTCGATGGAGGAGCAGGCCAAGACCAGGCTGGTGCAGAACCTGGCGCCGCTGGCCCAGATCTTCGTCAACGACGCCTTCGCCGCCGCGCAGCGCCCCCACGCTTCGATCATCGGCTTTGCCGCGGTGCTGCCTTCCTACGCCGGGAGGCTGATGGAGAGGGAGGTGAAGAAGATGAGCCGGGCGCTGAACCCGGAGCATCCCTGTGTCTACATGCTGGGGGGCGCCAAGGTCGAGGACACCATCAAGATCATGGAACATTCCCTGGGGAAGGGCCTGGTCGACACGGTTCTGACGGGCGGGGTGCTGGCCAACATCTTCCTGATGGTCTCGGGAAGGGACATCGGTGGACCCAACGTCAAGCTGATCTCCGAGAAGAGCTACCTCAAGCTGGTGGACCGCGCCCGGGCCATATACTCCGCGCACAGCGATAAGATAAAGCTCCCGCTGGATTTCGTCGTTGACGTTCAGGGGAAGCCGCGGGTGATCGCGGTGGAGGAACTCCCGATGAACGTGGAGTTGCTTGACGTTGGCCCGAAGACGATCGCCAGCTATTCCCGATATCTGGCCGAGGCCAAGACGATCGTGGTCAAGGGGCCGATGGGGGTTTTCGAGCGGAAGGGTTACGAGCGCGGGACCTTGGAGCTTTACCGTGCCGCGGCCAACTCCAAGGCCTTCAAGGTCTTCGGCGGGGGTCACACCGTTGCCATCGTGAAGGAAGCCGGGGTGGCCGACAAAATAGATCACGTGAGCACCGGCGGCGGGGCGGCGGTGAGCTTCCTCGCCGGTGAACCCATGCCCGGGATTGAGGCGCTCCTTTACTCCAAAAGGCTCCGGCAAGGGAGATGACCCTTGACAAGGATCGTCATCGTCGGCTTTCAATCGGCGGGCCTGACCGCGGCGGCCGCGGCCAGACTTTACAACCGCGAGGCCGAGATCACCGTTGTTGAAAGAAGGACCTACGCGACCTATCATCCCTGCGGCCTTCCCTTCGTCCTGGGCGGCGAGGTCCCCAACATCCGAGACCTGGTGGAAACCACCCCGAGGCTTCCCGGGGTAAACGTGCGCCTGGGCGTGGAGGCGAAGGCCATTGACACCCAGGAAAAGATGCTCGAGGTTCAGGACCTGCGGACGCTCCAGGTGGAAAAAATCCCCTATGACCGGCTGATCCTGGCCACAGGGAGCCAGGCCCTCAAGCCCCCCATCCCCGGAATTGACCTGGGCAACGTTTTCTGCCTGAGGACAGTCGAGGATGGCGAGAGGATCCTTGCGGCGCTCTCCCGGTCGAGGAGGGCGGTGGTGGTCGGGGCGGGGCCCATCGGCGTCGAGGCGGCCAGCGCCCTGAGGGAAAGGGGATTGGAGGTGGTGCTGGTTGAGATGCAGCCCGCGGTTCTTCCAGGAATGCTCGACCCCGACATGGCGGCGGGCGTGGCCGAACGCCTGGCTAAGGCCGGCATCCGGGTCCTCTGTTCCAAGGCGGTGAAGGAGCTCAGGGGCGAAGGCGAGGTGAGCTCCGTGGTCCTGGAGGGTGAGGAGATCCCCGCCGATTTGGTGATAATGGCGATAGGTGTGAAGCCGGACGTTGAGCTCGCGGTAAAGGCGGGCCTGAAGCTGGGGCCGACGAGGATGATAGCCGTGGACGACCATCTCAGGACAAGTGATCCCGATATCTTTGCCATCGGCGACTGCGCCGAGGCCCGCTGCCTGATCACCGGGAGGCCGCTCAGGAGCCAGCTGGCCACCACCGCGATCAGAATGGGCCGGGTCGCCGGTGTCAACGCCGCCGGTGGCGATGAGGTCTTCGAAGGGGTCCTCAATGCCGTGGTCACCATGGCCAGCGGGCTGGAGGTGGCCTCGGTGGGATTAACTGCCACCGCAGCCAGCGAGGCGGGATTTGAGACGAGCACCGCGCGCGTGAGGTGTCTCACCAAGCCGCATTACTTCCCCGGCGCCGGGCCGATGACCATCAAGCTGGTCGCGGAGAGGAAAGGGCAGAGGATCTTGGGAGGTCAGGTCATCGGCGATGGAGCGGCGGGAAGAGCCAACCTGCTGGCGCTGGCGATCCGAAAGGGGATGACGGCCAAGGAGCTTTCCCAGATCGATTACTGCTACGCGCCGCCGGTCAGCGACAGCATCGAGCCCCTGGTGGTGGCGGCCGAGGCGCTTCTCCGAAGGCGGTAAGCGGAGATCATGCAGTTCGTGATCGAGCACTTGGAGCCGCGGCTCAGCGACTGGCTTTTCATCGAATATTCCAGCGCAGCGGAAATAGCGGGAAAGGACCTGCTGATCACCAACGTTCAGAGGGCTTCCGACTACCGCCGTCTCTCCAGGATCACCCGGGTGGAGAAGAGGAGCGCCCGAGAGCTTTTCCGCCCGGAGGAGATCGTTGTGCTCGATCCTCGGGCGAGAAGAGCGCTGTCGCCGGAAGATCTCCGGGAAAAGGCGGCGATCCTGATTGGAGGGATCCTGGGGAACGACCCGCCGCTCGGCCGAACCAGGGAATTGCTGGTGAAAAAGCTGCCCCGGGCGATGGTGCGCCATATCGGCCGGCACCAGTTTGCCATAGATGGGTCGGTTTATGTGGCCAGGCAGGTGAGCCAGGGCAGGCGGCTGGAGGAAATCCCGGTTCTGGTGGAGCTGGAAATCCCTCTGGCTCAGGGCTGCTCGGTCATTCTCCCCTACGCCTTTCCCCTGGTCAAGGGAAGGCCCCTGATCTCGAGAGACCTCATCGAGTACCTCAAAAGGCACTGAGCCGGTGGAGAAACCAAACAGATTAATGCCACCGCTGAGGAGATAATTCTGGTAGCCCGGTGGGGTAGACCGATTCAGATCGGGCCCAATGGTCAATCCTGCGGGCCTTTGGAGCCTGCGACGGCGGAGGGCAGAGCCCGCCGAATTCGAATGTCGACGGGTCGACCGAACTTCCGCCCCGGGCTACCACCACAGCTAGACCTGAGATCAGACCGGGGCAAAATCTTTTTCGGGGGCAGGGCAAAGTTCAGTCGGGAGATTATGGTGGCCAAGGGAGAACTTCAGTTTCTGGGCGTCGTGGAGAAGGCGGGCGAGGAGGAGGCCCGGATAACCATTTTTCCCGAGTTTTGCCCGGCGCTGAAGGGAGTTGAGAACTACTCCCATCTGATCATCCTCTTCTGGTTCCACCAGCGGGACACCCCGGAGGAGAGGAAAACCCTCCAGGTAACCCCGAAGAGACACCCCGGGGCGCCGCAGGTCGGAGTCTTCGCCTGTCGCAGCCCCACCCGGCCCAACCCGATCGGGCTGTGCGTGGTGGAACTCCTCAAAGTCGATAACTGCACCCTGCTGGTGAAGGGACTTGACGCCGCCGAGGGATCCCCGATCCTCGACATCAAGCCGTATCTTCCCCGGGCCGACTCCGTTCCCGGGGCCAGGGCTCCGGAGTGGATGTCTCACGGACCGGCCACGTGAACTCTTAGGTCCTGATCTTGTCCACGATGGCTTCCACGGCCCGGGCAAATTTTGTCCTCAACAGCAGCTCCGGGTCACCCAGCTTTTCTTCTACTTCAGGGTCGAAGGGGATGCGGCCTAAAAGGGTGGTCCCGAACTTTTCAGCCCCCTCCGTCCCGGTTTCGGAAGGGCACATGTTTTCCACCGCCCCCAGGACGGGAACTTGGAGCTCCTGCAGCAGCTGGCTCAGCCGCGCCACGGTTGTTGTGGCCAGCGCCGAGGGTGTGGCCACTATCAGGAACTCACCCCTCTTTATCAGGCGGATGATGTCAAGCACCTCCTCGGCAATTCCCGGGGGCACGTCCACGACCAGATAGTCCAGCCGGCCCCACCTGGTTATCGTCAGAAGCTCCACAAAGGCGTTCGAGATTTCGTCACCCCGCAGCGGCAGCGGTCGGTCGCCGATGTAGTAGATCACCGACATGAATTTCACCCCGTGGACCTCCGGTGGAATCAGTCCCCTTTCCTCCGTCGGGGCCACCTCCTTTGCCCCCAGGATGATGTGGCAGGAGGGACCGTGGAAGTCCAGATCCAGCAGCCCCACCCTCTGCCCCTTCCGGGAAAGCCACAGGGAGATCGTGGTGGCGACCAGGCTCTTGCCCACCCCTCCCTTGCCGCTGGCCACGACGATTATCCTGTTGACCTGTTTCAGCCTTTTCTCGATGATGGCGAGGCGCGGGTCAGGCACCTTCACCTTGAGATTTTGATGTACTCGACCCATACCCCCCTTCCCCCCATTATCTCGAAGTCAGGGCTGCGGCACCGCGGGCAGCGGAGGAAGGAATGAGCCAGCTCGGGGACGAAGTGGATGGCTTCCTCCTCCTCGCTTTTCCCCGGGGCCTCGAAGTTCCACTCGTGGCCGCAGGCCCGGCATCTGAAGCGGGTTTCCTCGGGCTCTACCTTTATTTTCGTTTTCTCCAGCAGGGTACCACGAGTCAGTTCCCTGAAGGCCAGGTTGAGGATATCGATGTCGATCTGCTGCATTTTTCCCAGCTTTATCTTGGCCTCAGCGACTTCCTTCGCCCCCTTCTCCTTGGCCACCGCGAGCAGGGAGGAGATCACGGCTTCCGCCAGGGCCCATTCGTGCAGGTGATCACCTCTCTCACTAGGCGGGGCATTAATTAGATGTTTTCGGAAGCCGCACCCAGCTTGCCCGGGGGCGGAGTTGTTGAGAGCAGCTGCCGCCCCGCCTGATGTCCGGGCGTTGGTCAATCTCAAGGTATTTTTATCCTGTTGAGTTAGTAATGTTGTAGCCCCGTGGGGTAGACCCGCTGTTGCGGGGCCCATCGGTCAATCCTGGCGGGCACCAGAGGGCCGCAATCTGGACCCGCTGACCCCGGTTCGAAATCGACGGTGTCGACGAGAATCCGGGCGGGGCTACCATTTTTTTCAAATCTTCAAGAGGAGTTAGCGGGATGACAGCAGCAGTTTTTCCAGGGGACAAAAAATTAACCGGTTCTGGTTTCGTTCCTGTTTCAAATGTCAATGACGATAGCCGTGTTGGTGTCCACAACTCCTTTGATCTTGTGGATGCCCTCAACCACGGCCTTGCTCAGGGTGTCCATGCTCGTGGTGTCAACGTGAACGATGATGTCGTAGGGACCGGTGACAACGTGCACGTTCTTGACGTCTGGTATCTTCTTTATCTCCTTGGCCACCTGCTTTACCTTTCCTATGGCCGCGGTCACCAATATGTATGCCTGTACCACAAACTCACCTCAACAACTCTTCGCCTCGGGATTTTAAAGAGCTTTCGAGCGGCAGCTCAGAGCTCCTTTATCGCCAGCTTCTTGTTCAGCACGAGTTCCGCGGATCTGACGACGGAGCCGCCCGAGCCAATTGCCTTGGCAGCCTGGCCCTTGGGAACATAGACCAGCAGCTGTTCCCCCTGCTGCTCCACCCGCTCCACGCGAACCCCCAACATTGTCTTCAGTTTTTCCACAAGGCTCTGATCCACTTGCTCATCTCCACGATATTTTAGGCAACCCTTTATAAAACCTATTCATCGGTGTTCTTCCAGGGCAGGATCTCGCCGCAGGCTGGAGGGGTCATCAGGCGCGGTATTCCAGGGTCAGGCTCCAGCTGCCGGAGAGCATCCGGCTCAACCTCTCATAAATGCCGGGCACATGTCCGGCGCCCACCACGCAGACGATCTTTTTTCCCGAGAGCAGGAGCGTTATCAGCTTGGCCGCCATGTACTGATCCCTTTCGGTTATCAGAACCTCGTAGGCCCTCGCCGAGAGGTCCCTGAACTCCGTGAGCAAATTCTCCACCACCTGTTCGTCGGTGAGGCTTTCCAGGGTTACCTTCTTTCCCCCTGGCAGCAGGCCGAGGAAAAGTTGGCCGAAAAGACGGAGCTTTTCCCGCGTTGGCATCGCGTTGACAAGCCGGTTCAGGGTGATCCCGATGTCTCGATCTATGAGCTGCACCTGGGCCCCGACTTCTCTGGCCTTCTGGATGGCCACCAGCATCTCCTCACCGGCCTCCACTCCCGTCTGGCGGGAGAACCTGTTTTGAATCAGGAAGAGCAGCGCCGTGAGCAGCATGACGGAGGGGCCCGCGCGCAGGGCTTCCACCAGGTTGAGCCTTGATCCCTTCGTCAGCGCCAGATAACGTGCCGGGTCCAGCTCCACGGCGACGATGTCGGGCCGCTCGCTGGTGATGATCTTTCCCGCCTCTTCAGCGCTCCTGGGCAGGACGTGCGCCACCCCGACGATGGTGAGGCGATCCCCTATCCTTTTAATCACGCTTGGCACCCGTGACCCTGTAGATGAGGAGGACGTCGCTACCAACCTTGGTGATTTTGGAGAGCCTGAGCTTGACCCCTTCCTTCACCGTGGGGAAGCCGGCCCCTCCGACCAGAGTTTTCGCCGCCGCCCCCCCGACTATCCTCGGCGCGACGGTCACCTGAATTTCGTCCACCAGCCCCGCCGCGATCATGTTCCAGTTGAGAGTTGAACCCCCCTCCAGCAGCAGCTTTCTGATGCCGCGGCGGTGAAGCTCCTCAAGCAGGGAGCGGAGGTTGATCTGTTCGCCATCGAAGAGGAGCACCTCGGCCCCGGCCCGGCGCAGCCCCTCCACCTTTTTCTCATCGGCAGCCTTCAGAACGGCCACGATCGTCTTCGCCGACTGATCCAGGACCCTGGCGTCGGTGGGGATTCTGGCCATCCCGTCAACCACCACCCGGATGGGATTTTTCCCCTTCACGCGCCTGACGGTGAGCGAGGGGTTGTCCGCCAGGATGGTTCCGGCCCCCACCATCACGGCGTCGACCCGGGAGCGGAGCCGGTGGAGCCTGGTGAGATCGGCTTCGGAGGAGATTTTGCTGTCGCCAGAGGAGGTGGCTATCTTTCCGTCGAGCGTCATCGCAGCGTTCAGGATCACGTAGGGACGGGCCATGGTCTCAACGAGATTTTAGGCAGCCGTCCCTTAAGAGTTTTTAAACAGGATTCCGGAATCGTCAGCTCCCCCTTCTGAAAAAATCGCCGGGTTGGTTATTGAATGGGGCCAGGGCCGGGATTTGAACCCAGGTCGCAGGCTCCACAGGCCCGAATGTTAACCAAGCTACACCACCCTGGCCACAGATGAAATTTCTCCCTTTTCATATTTAGGTTTGTCAAGTTGAGTGATAATGTCCATCCCCATTTATATATCAAGCGCCGGTCTTCGTCCGGGCCGTGACAACTGCCCCCGTTCGCGGTGAAACAGCGAAAGGTATTTTAGCGAGCCTCGTGAACCAGAAAAGGAAACTTGATGAGGCGCCCCATGAGCGAAAAGTTTTCCGTGGTGGGAAAGCCCGTTCCCAAGCTGGATGCCGTTAAGCTGGCGACTGGAAGGGCCGAGTTCTTGGATGATCTCAGGCTTCCCGGGGCCCTGTCGGTAAAGCTGCTCGGCAGCACCTGCGCCCACGCCAGGATAAAGAGGATCGATGTGAGCCGGGCGGAGCGGTATCCCGGCGTCCGGGGCGTTGTCACCTTCAAGGATTCTCCCAGAGTTCCTTACAATCCCGGCGTTTACTACCTGGAGCCCAAGGACAAGTACATCTTTGACGAGAAGGTCCGCTATGTCGGTGAGCCCGTGGCAGCGGTGGCGGCGGTGGACGAAGACACGGCGGAGGAGGCGCTGTCGCTGATCGATGTCGAGTACGAGGAGTTGCCGGCGGTGTTCGACCCGGTGGCGGCCATGGAGCTCCGGGCGCCGCAAATCCACCGCGCCGAGAGAAACATCGCCGCCCACATCTTCAGGGAATGGGGCAATCTTGAGAAGGGTTTCACTCAGGCTGACTATATCTTCGAGGGAAAGTACACCACGGCAAGGCAGGCCCACGCCCCCCTGGAACCCCACGCCTGCGCCGCCTCCTATGAGTCGGGAAAGCTGACGATCTGGACGACCAGCCAGATCCCGTTTCACGTTCGCTCCATCCTATCCGAGGTCTTCGGCCTGCCCCAGCACCGGATCCGGGTGATCACCTCCTTCGTCGGCGGCGGCTTCGGCGGCAAGGATGAGGTGGTGCTTGAGCCGATATGTGCTCTCCTCGCGATCAAGATCGGCCAGACGGTTAAGTTGAGGTTGACCCGGGAGGAGGTCTTTTCCATGACCACCACCCGGCACCCATCGATAATCTGGCTGAGGACAGGCGTCAAGAAGGACGGTACCCTGGTGGCGCGACATGTCCGGGCCATCCTGAACACCGGGGCCTACGCCTCTCACGGGCCCTCGGTCGCCGGTGCCATGAGCACCAGAGAGTTGGGCCTCTACAAGTCGCCAAACGTCAGGTTCGAGGCCGACGTGGTCTACACCAACGCCCCCACCGCGGGCGCCTTTCGCGGCTATGGCAACCCGCAGCAGAGCTTTGCCGTCGAGTCACAGCTGGATGAGATAGCCGAGAAGCTGGGCATGGACCGCATCGAGTTGAGGCTGAAAAATGCCATCCGTCCGGGCGACATCAATCCCGGCACGGGGCTGAGGATAGAGAGCTGTGGCCTGGAGGAGTGCATCCGGAGGGCCGCGGAGAGGATAGGCTGGTGGCAGAAATCCAAGGACATCGAAAGCGGAAAGCTGAAGAACCGGGGGCTGGGCGTCGCCTGCCTGATGCACAACAGCGGTGCCTTCCCCTACATCAAGGAGTTTTCTTCAGCAATCGTGCAGATCAACGAGGATGGCACCGTGCAGGTGATGACGGGTGCCACCGACATCGGGCAGGGGATCACCACCACCATCGCCCAGGTCGTGGCTGAGGAGCTTGGCGTGAAGCTGGGGGACGTGACGGTTTCCCGCCCCGACACCGAGTTCGTCCCCGTGGACCGGGGGACTTACGCCAGCGGTGAACTCTACATCAGCGGGCAGGCGGCGAGGCTGGCGGCAGCTGATGCCAGGCAACAGCTGCTCAGAAAAGTGGCCGAGGTGATGAAGGCCAAGCCTGAAGATCTGGAGGTGGTCGATGGAGTTGTTCGATTAAAGAAAAAGCCAGAGGTCAGAAAGACGATTCGGGAAATTGTCGGCGAGGTGGCGATTGTCGGCAGGGCCTCATACATGCCGCCCAGCAACGCACCCATTTTCGGCGCCATGTGCGTGGAAGTTGAGGTGGATCCTGAGACAGGGGGGATCAGGGTGTTGAACGTGGCCTACGCGGCCGATGTTGGCAGGGCGATCAATCCGGTGATCGTGGAGGGGCAGATAGAGGGCGGGGCGGTGATGGGGCTGGGGTTCACCCTCACCGAGGATCTGGTTCTGGATGGCAGGGGCCGGGTAGTTAACAGGAACTTCACCGACTACAAGCTCCTGCACGCCTCAGAGGTGCCGAGGATTGAGCCGATCATAGTTGAGTGCCTGGAACCCACTGGACCGTTTGCCGCCAAGGGTGTGGGGGAGCCGGCCCTAGTTCCGGTGGCTCCTGCCGTGGCCAATGCCATCTATCAGGCGGTGGGCGTCAGGATAAGGGACCTTCCGATAACTCACGACAAGGTCCTGAGGGCGCTGCAGGAAAGTCGCAACAAAGGGACCAGTTCTTGAGACAGTTGCCAGCAGTTTTTAAGATCCCGAGCAGGTGTGGTGGCAAAAGAATTCGAAGTTGGTGACTGCTTCTTCCTTGAGATATTGAGAAAAAAGTTGAGAGGAACGAAAGAAAGTTGAAAAGGCGACGCGTTGGGGTTACTGGTGGCGCAGGTAGCTGGGGCTGGATGAAAAATGTTGTACGATCCGCTGGAACTGGCGCGTCAGACGGAAGAAATGGTGCTGAGGGGAACCAGCAGAAAATATTATCGGATCGCGAGAGCCGGCAGATGGTACGGCGGCATAGCCACCGCCGACTGCTGCGGGTGCTGTTTGAGATGCGTCTTTTGCTGGAGCGGGGCCCCGAGGGATCACCCCGAGACAATTGGAAGGTTCTACACCCCGGAACAGGTTTTTGAAAAACTGACCGCCTGCGCGGAAAAGTTGGGCTACAGGCAACTGAGGCTGAGCGGCAACGAGCCCACGATCGGCAGGGAGCATCTGCTCAGATTGCTGGAGCTGGTCGAGGGCACCAGCTACCGGTTTATTCTGGAGTCCAACGGGATACTGATTGATCGTGACTACGCCAGGAGTCTCTCCGAATTCCAGCGCGTTCATGTGAGGATTTCGATCAAGGGGACAAACCGCGAGGAGTTTTCACTGCTCACCGGAGCTGTGCCCGAGGGATTCGACCTGCAGTTGGAGGCGCTGAGAAATCTCGTTGATTTTGGCGCATCTTGCCACCCCGCCGTGATGCTCTCCTTCAGCCCGGCAGGTAACTTGGAAAAATTGAAGGACAGGCTCAGGGAAATAAAACCATCTCTGGCAGATGAGGTGGAGGAGGAGTACGTTTTTCTTTATCCTCATGTGGTCGAGCGGTTGAGCAGGGCAGGGATCAGGCCGAGAAAGGCATACAGCCCGGGCAAAATCCCCGACCATCTGGTCTGATCCTTGGCAGAGTTCTGGCGGCGGGATGATTTTGAGGGCGAGATGAATCCAACGCGTCAAGATTTAAGTGGGGAAGAAGATGGGTTATTGAGAAGATGCCGCGCTGCTCAGTCTGCGGCGAGGAGTTCCCCGAGTGGCAGCTGATAAGATGTGGGGACTGCGGGAAGGCCTACTGCCGGAAGTGCGCGGAGGAGGATCCCACCATCTTGGTGCTGGGGGTCTGCCCGGACTGCGAGGAGGCCCATGAGGCGGAGGAGGACTACTGGGATTGGGGTTGAGGGGAACGGTGGCGAAGATTGGGGGGAATTTTGAAGCAGGCTGAAACGAGAAAAGCTTGGCAAATATAACATCGAGGTCTGAAATGGTTTGTTAGTGATGGCTAAAAGATCGTGGCTCAGGTTAAACGCTTAAAAACATTTTACCAATTTTGACTGTCTCAGTGCTTGTATGGATTCATATGTTGCATTGGGCCAGATTCACGCTGTATAAGCATTCGCTGCACGCTGGCGCATTTGTATAACAGTCTAGTTGATTGGTTTCCGTAAAGAAGCATTTCAAGCTTGAGTAGGGACAGTCTCCACACCAAGGTACGTTTTCGGCAAAGTTTCTTCTAATACCGCGGAACTTTGCATAGGCCTCTTTGTTCCAGATGCTTTCCGTTGTTTCTTTTTTCAAGTCCCCAAAGGGATAATCGTAAATTTTCTTCAAATGCGAGTTAACGTAAAGGGTGTGCGAATACATAAACTCCAGGCATGGAACAACCATCCCGTCTGATCTGACAACCATCGTGTTTTTGTTCACGTAGGGACAGCCTCGAACTTTAGCATCTGGGAATAAGCTTGGAAGCATGAGGTTCATTTGATTTTCGTATGCGATCTTTGCGCTCTCGAGAAACGTTTTCTCAACTTGATCGATAATTTCAACTTTATCCTTGGATTTGAAGAGAAGTGGCAGATTGATCCAGTAACCGGCTTCTTCAGCCTTTTTCCAAAATTTTCTAATCATTTCAGCTGGCCCCCGCCTAAAGCTTACTCCGTAGGCTCTCCCGAGAAGTTCCTGTGTTGCCTCACTTATGAGATCCCAACCGTATTTCAACGAGGGCCTCATTATGTCGAATGAAGGCTTGCTTAGGGTGACGTAAACAGAGTTTCTAAAAATTTCCTCCGTGTAGGGAACAACATGGGAGACGATGATGTAGTCGACATTTTTCTCCGCTAAGTTTGTGACGAGGTGGGGCAGATCCATAAAATTATCCTTCATCACGACAACTTCAACGCCCAATTTGAAGTTCCCCTCGTTGTCACCTTTCATTTCTGCCAAATTTTGAAAGTTTTTCATCACGGTCGTTGGTTCTGAACCCGCCCTAATGCGGCTTAGCTTTACCATATCTAAGGTGTCAATTGAAAATGATATGGAATAATCTGCGGGTTGTTTCAAGATTTTTTCGGCGACAGCTGGAGTTAACAGGGAGCCGTTGGTGCTTATGGTGATTGTACTCTCTCTCGGCAAGTACTCCTTGGCGATTTTTAACATTTCAGGAAAATTAGGGTTAACCAGTGGTTCTCCAAATCCATAAAGGACAAGCCTTTTCAAGTGTGGAAAAGCAGATTTCGCAATTTTTTGGTATAAGTCCAGATTTAAGTCCCGAAGTTCAGCTTTCCACACTCGTCTAATACACATCTTACAATTGAAGTTGCATCTGTTTGTGACCTCTACCTGTAAAGCTTCCGGAAAATCATCGATCACGTTTCACTCCTCTGAAGATTCGGCCTCCAGCTATTGGCGGAAATATGGCAACGACATCATTATCTGTTAATTTTATTTTTTCCCCGAGATCCTTTATGTTTCTTCCATTTATCATGAAGATGATGTTATCCCTGACCTTTCCTTGATTTTTATCATAAATATCGTCAAAGAAGGATCTGCCGAGAATTTTGGAGGCGTTTTCAATTAAGTTAAAAATTGTCCCATCGCATTCCACGTCTAATTCCTTAACCCCGTAGTTCTTCCGCAAAGTTGCAAAAAGCTTGAGTTTAACCGAAACTCCAGCCAAGGGTAATCCCTTCGAGAAAAGAAAAAAATTTTATTTTGCGCTATAATTCTATCTCCAACTCTTTTATTCTCTCTGGTAGTGGTTTTCCGTTGATCCATCCGCGGAGTTTATAGTATTCTTCCTTCATCGTTTCAAGTTCAACGACCTGTCCCCCTGCTGGTCCCTCGGGCATTTTTTCCTTGGTTAGGCGTTCGGGAAGGGTGTCTGCTTTCCCATCAAAGCCGTACTTGTTTATGATTATCCTTTCTAGGTTGTATATTCGTTCGCCAATTTTTAGTATCTCCTCTTCTGTTAGGTTCCAGCCCGTAACCGCAGATAATAGTTCAGCGTAGTCCCTTATGCTCAAGGCGAATGTTGTAAACAGACAGTTTACGGTTGAGTTGACGACGCACGTGAAGTCTTGGAATATTTTAACCCACTTTGCTTTGCCCTCTGGTTTAAGGGGATCTATCTTTTCAGGTATCCCCAGTATTTCTGGAGAAACGGTGTACCCTGTTACGTGGCATCCACCCCTGTTTGCCGTGGCATAGTTTAAGCCAATGCCCTTTATTGCTCTCGGGTCGTAGGCCGGCATTTCAAGGCCTTTAACGCTCATTGAAAGTTCCGGATGTCCATAAATCTCGCAGAGCCTCTTCGATCCCAAAGCCAGATATTTTCCAAAACCGGCCTTGTAGGCCGTTCGCCAAACCGCCTCCACGAGAGCCGCGGCATTTTCAAAGCGCAAGTCCAAGCCCTGCAGGTCCTCTGGCGGGATATATCCCTTTTCATTAAGCTCCATCGCCGCAGCGATCGTTGAGCCCAGAGTTATCGGGTCCAAGCCCAACTCGTCGCAGTAGTGGTTTGCCTTAACAACAGCGTCTAAATCCTTAACCGCTGTGCTGCTTCCCAGAGCCCAAATCGACTCGTATTCTGGGCCCTCCGAGGCCAGGACCTGGAACGGCCCAGACTTGACGCTCGTAACTCTTCCGCATCCGATGGTACATCCCCAGCAGGCTCTCCTTTTTGTTAAGTATGTTTCGGCCAATGTTTCGCCGCTTATTTTCTCTGCATTCGGGTTTACGCCGGTCTGCCAATTCTTGTAGGGTAAACCTCCGGCCGTGTTAATGATGTTTATGAGTATCGCGGTACCGTATGTTGGCAATCCTTCGCCCGTAACGGCGTTTTTCCTCATAGCGTCGAGGCAGCGCTTTGAAATTTCTCTGAATTTCTCCGGATCGGAAACTGGAACTTTCTCGCTTCCAGAAACAACGATCGCCTTTAGCTTTTTAGAACCCATGACGGCGCCCAAACCCGTTCTTCCCGCCGCCCGATGCTCGTCATTAACTATGCAAGCCATGTGGGCCAGGTTTTCCCCAGCAGGACCTATACAAGCGACGCTGGTGTTTTGTCTTCCAACCTTTTTCTTCAAAATTCTAGTTGTGTCAAAAACGTTTTTGCCCCAGAGGGCACTCGCATCTCTCAGCTCAGCTTCTCCATCAACAATGGCGAGATAGACGGGTTTATCTGAGACACCTTCGACGATTACCGCATCGAACCCTGAAAACTTTAAGAAAGGCCCCCATTCACCGCCAGAGTTGGCACTTCCAATGGAGCCCGTGAGCGGCGACCTAAGTGCCATGACGTGATACCTGCCCGAGGATGGAAAGCCCGGAACTCCCGTGCCTGGACCCGTTGCAAAGATCAACACGTTTTCAGGGCCTAGCGGGTCAATTTCAGCTGGTGAGATCCCTTTGGATTCATATTCCTTCAGATACTGGTAAAGCAAATATGTCGTGTACCCTTTACCGCCCAAATATTTTTTGGCAATCTCCTCAGATGTTGGCTCAACTTTTAAAGTTCCTGTTGATAAATCGGCCCTTAAAATTTTTCCCATATAGCCTTTAGGCAAGGCCAATTCCCTTAATTAATTCATCCTGCAAAATATAAAAACTTAGCCCAAGGATGCCGTTCAAACAGGGCCTTAGTTTTTCATGAAAGCTGACGAGGCGAGGAAGTAAGTTGCAAAGTATTGCAATATAACCGGAACTGAGCCCCTGATCACTCCCCTCCTCCG
>LQMQ01000028.1 GCA_001515205.2 Candidatus Hadarchaeum yellowstonense | reverse complement strand
GATGTAGACCTGCTCACCATCCTGGTTCATTTTCCCGGCTGGGCTTTGGAGCGCGGTTGCTTAAAAAAGGTTAAATGATTGCTCAGCATCTTACAAATGAGCTGTTGAGATGAAGATCCTCGTCGCCTACTACTCCCGGACCGGAACTACCCGAACCGTCGGTGAAGCCCTCGCCAAGGAGCTTGGCGCCGACCGCGATGAAATCGTGGACCTGAAAAAGAGGACGGGTTTAAGGCCGATCCGCTTCCTGATCGCGGGGAGGGACGCCATGGCCAAGAAGCTGACGGATATCAGGTTTGAGAGGCCTGCCGAGGAATACGACCTGGTAGTCATCGGCACCCCGGTGTGGGCGGGAAAGATAACCCCCGCGGTGCGAACTTACCTCAGCTCTCAACGGCTGGAGGGCAAGAGGGTGGCCTTCTTCTGCACAAATGAATTCAGCCATGAAGGGGTTTTCGAGGAAATGAAAAAAATGATACCCAACTCGATCTTCGTGGGGGCCCTCGGGGTGCCGGCGAAGGAAGTGAAGTCCGGTGCCTACGTGGAAAAGGTGAAGCAGTTCGCGGATAATCTGAGAAAACAGACGGCCCCCAACCCCTGAAGGATCTATAACTAGACCCCGGCCTCCATCAGGTCCCGGTAACGAAGTTTGAGTTAAATTTTTCCCCGATGAGGGCTTAGGAAACCCCGCCAACGATTAAGAGGAAGCCGGAGCCTGGGGGGAAGCCTGAGCCCCAACCGCCGCTAACTCGGGCTCGTGTTTCCTTTTCCACTTCTTCTGTCTCAGCTTCTTTCTCTCACGCCAGTCTGATTTCTTCCAGCGATATCTCCTCAGGCTCATGACCCTCACCCACCTGAACTTGAACTCAGAAGTAATAAATCCATAACCCGAGCTGCTCCCGCCCGGCAAGGGAAAATCAAGGTTAATATTACCACAGGCGATAGTTTAATCGCGGGGATAATGGAGAAGATAACCACGATCAAGATTCGGGAGATGAAGGAGAGCGGCGAGAAAATAGTGATGCTCGCCACCTACGACTACCTCACCGCGAAGATGGTCGACGAGGCCGGCGCTGACGCCATCTTGGTCGGTGATTCACTGGCCAACGTCGTGCTGGGCCATAAGACCACGCTGTCGGTGGGGATGGAGGAGATGCTCCACCACACCAGGGCCGTGGCCAACGGGGTGAAGCGGGCGCTGGTCGTCGGCGACATGCCCTTCCTGTCCTATCAGGCGAGCACCGAGGAAGCCATCAGGAACGCCGGGCGCTTTTTGAAGGAGGGCCACGCCGAAGCGGTGAAGGTCGAGGGCGGCCACAGGATGATCAGAAAAATTGAGGCGATCATCGACTCCGGAATACCGGTGATGGGCCACCTGGGCCTGACGCCCCAGTGGGTGCACCAGTTCGGCGGCTACCGCGTCCGGGGCAAGACCTGGTCCGCCGCCCGCGCCATCCTCGAGGATGCGAAGAGGCTGGAGCAGGCGGGTGTTTTCAGCCTGGTGCTGGAGGCGATGCCCTGGCAGCTGGCAAAGCTCATCACCGAAAAGCTGGAGATCCCGACAATAGGGATCGGCGCCGGACCCTACTGCGACGGCCAGGTGCTGGTCCTGCACGACCTGATCGGACTGACCGGCCCCGATGCCCCCAAGTTTGTGAAACGCTACGCCGAACTGGACAAGGAGGTCATGAGGGCGCTGGAAAATTTCAAGCGGGACGTGAAGTCAAACAAGTTCCCGACGCTGGCGCAGAGCTACGAGATGCCTCCCGAAGAAATGCGCAAGTTAATCCGGGGATTCCGGCAGAAGAAATGAAATTTAAGCACCTTTAAATATTGAAAAAAAGAGGATTAAAGCGACTAAACGGAGGTGTAAAAATGGCTTATGTGGTTAAGTCCGCGGTAAGGGAGCTGCTCAAGGGAATGAGGGCCAGCGACGACTTCTTCAAGGCACTGGACGCGGTAGTGGCGGCAAGCTGCAAGAAGGCAATCGAGCGAGCCAAGGGCAACGGCAGAAAGACCCTCAGAGGAATAGATCTTTAATCCCAAAATTTTGGTGGCGGCAACAGCTGCCACTACTTTTAATTTTGTTCAACCCTTCACTCGATCTATCTTTCTTCTTCCCAGCGCCTGCAGATACTCCACCTCGACGCCCTCCTTGACGTCGCCGCGGAGGTTGATGGGTATGGGCAGCTCGAAGGTCTCGTAGGTGTTGAGGTCCATCAGCTGGGCGTTGTTGGAGACGATCGCCAGCACCTGAGCACTTCCCCGCTCGATTATCGGGACCTCAACCTTGGCGCTGGTGGGCTTCACGATGGTGCGCTTCTGGTTGTCGAAGAGACCAACGGCGTCAATCTTGGCCTTGGCGTGGCCGTGCTTTCCCGGCGCCGAGGTCGAAAAGCCGACGATGCGGCAGGGCTCGTCGTCGATGATGATGAAGCGGCCCTCCTTAAGCTTGCCGACTTCAGTAACTTCTTTCATGCCATCCCGTAGAAATTCTCCAGACTTCCTTAAAAGCTTGGCGCAAGGTTTAATCTTGAGAGGAATAATCGAATTTGTGGAAACTTGAGAGTTGGAATAGTCGCTCGTGTCGATGATCCCCTTGACCTCCAGATGGTGGCGAAGGTCATCAGGCTCCTGAAGGGGGAGGAGGTGCTGCTCGAGCCGGGGCTGGCCAAGAAAATGGGCAGAAAGCCGGGGAGTGTTCAGGAGCTCAGGAAATGCAACGCCATTGTAACGGTGGGCGGCGACGGCACCGTCCTCTTCGCCCAGCGCCTCGCCCCCGAAGTCCCGATTCTGGGAATAAACCTGGGGAGGAGGGGATTTCTCGCTGACGTCAACCCCAACGATGTCCGGAGGGCACTGCAGGGGCTCCGGAAGGGAAAGCTCAACATCGTGACCCGGTCGCGCTTGGCGGCAAAGGTGGGTGAAAAGGAGCTACCCGAGGCCCTGAACGATATCGTCATCAGCTCCGGGGTGCTCGGGAAGACCGCCAGCCTGGAGGTATCGATCGACGGCCGGGAAGCCCTTGACTTCCGCTGCGATGGAATCATCATCGCCACGCCAACCGGAAGCACCGCTTACACGCACGCGGCCGGTGGTCCGGTGATTGACCCGAGGTTGGAGTCAATCGTCGTCACACCCATCTGCCCGGTCCATCCGAGGCAATGCTCCATTGTCGTTCCTGCGGAGTCCTTGGTTGAGGTTACTCCGACCCGGCCGGGGAGGGAGGCCCTCGTCATCGTCGATGGCGTCCCTGCCGCCAAGGTGCTCCAAGGAGAAAGGGTAAAAGTGCAGCGCTCAAGGAATTGCGCTCGCTTCTTCGAATGGGAGGGCTTTTACCGGAAGATAAAGGAGAGACTATTGTGATGCGCAGCATTTTAGTGCTCGACACCTCCGCCGTCATCGCCGGGCTAGCACCGGGGCTCGTGGATGCCGAACAGGTGACGGTTCCCGAGGTCCTCGAGGAAGCGCGCGACATCTGCTCCAAGCTGAAGCTCGAGACCGCGGTGCTGGCGGGCAAGGTGAGGGTGAAGGAGCCGTCGAGGAAATCATTGGAGATGGTCAGGGACAAGGTGGAGCACAGCGGCGACACCGTCTCCGAGACCGACGTAAAGCTGCTGGCGCTGGCGCTGGATCTGAAAGAGAGGGCCGAGATCGTCACCGATGACTATGCCATTCAGAACCTGGCCACGATGCTCAAACTTCCCTACCGTCGCGTCGCCATGCCCGGAATAAAGGAGGTGCTGCGCTGGGAGGCCATCTGCCCGGCCTGCGGCAGCAAGTTCCCGCCCACCGCCACCAGTTGCCTCATCTGCGGCTCGCCACTGAAGAGGCAGGCGAGAAGGTAGTGTTTTAAAAAAGCGGGAAGATATAGCAACGAAGGTGACGGTTTGGAGGTCTTTTCTATTGCCATTATCGGTGGGGGAAAGGAACAAAAGGCCTTGGAAATCCTGAGGAAAAATGCCAGGGCCGTCACCAGCGTGGTGAAAAAATTTGAAGATGTCATCAACGCCTACTTCGCCGACCGGGACCTGGAGCGGGCTGAGAAGCTGGGGCGGGAGCTATCAAAGCTGGAAACGGCGGCCGACGGGGGAAAGCGGGAGTTCATCGGCTTGCTCAAGGATGGGGCCTTCCTTCCCGCCTTTCGCGCCGACCTCGCCTGGCTCGCCGAGCGGCTGGACACAATCGCCGACACCGCCGAGGGAGCCATGCGCATGATCCTGCTGAGGAAGCAGCTGATGTCGGCGCTGGCAAAGGCCGAAAAAAGAAATCGAAAGATAAAGGAGTGGCGGCTCAGGTTCGTTGAGATGGCCAAGATCACCACCCAGACTGTGAAAATTCTGGAGGAGGCCATCGGAGCGCTGACGACCAACATGGACGAGGCCCTGAGAAAGGCCAACGACGTCGACCTTCTCGAACATGAGATCGACCTGATGGAGCAAAGCCTGGTGAACGACCTCTATGGGTTTGAGAGACTTCTCGACCCCGTCAGCGTCATCCAGCTTGCCGATATCATCCGCAGAGCGGCTAACATCAGCGATCGAGCGGAGGACATGAGCGACTCCCTGACCATACTCGGCTTCACGCTGTCGGGTTAATCAAATTATCAGCAGCGTGATGGCAAAGGAAAGAAGGCCGACCGCAATCGGGGTGACCAGCAAAGTTGCCCCAATCTGGCGGAGCCTGCCCGCGCTCACCGTTGCAGCCCCCTTAAACAGACCGGCACCGGCCACTCCCGCCACGATGGCCTCAGAAGTCGACACCGGCATGCCGAACTGCACGAAGGACCAGACCGTGATGGCGGCCCCGAGCTGCGCGGCGAGGGCGGTGGTGGGATCAATTCTGGCTATCCCCGAACCCACCGTGACCATCACCTTCCGGCTGAAGGTAAAGGCCCCGATCGCCAAGGCCAGGGCCCCGAAGAGGGCCACAAGCTGGGGCGGCCAACCGAAAAAGGCATAAAGGACGCCCACGGAGGCGCCGACATCGTTGGCGCCGAGAACGTAGGCGCTGTAGGCTGAAGAGAGGATGATGAGAAGCTTCAATATCTGGTTAAACCTCAGCAGATTTTTTATCCGGCGCAACGCGGTGCTGACGATGAGGTGAACGGCAAAGGAAAGAAGGGCGGCTAGGAGTGGATTCAGCGCCCAGGAGATGGCGATCGCGACCAGCCTGCCATAGTTCAGTTCTACCGCCACCACCGGGTGGGCAAAGTTTAACGCCGCCCCCGCGCCGATCACCGCGCTGACCGTAGACAGGGAAACCGACATGGGGAAGCCGAAGAAGGTGGCGCCGAACATCCAAACAGCGGCGGCGATGAGGCTGGCCAGCGCTGCCTGGGGGTAGAGAAAAAGGGGATTCAGGCCAGAGGGCCCGGGGAGGATGATGCCCTCGCCCACCGTCCTCATGTTCTTCCAGCCCTCGAGGACGGCTCCGAGGAGGACAAAGAGGGCCACCATCGCGATGGCCCGGCGGTAGTCGAGGATTCTGCCGCCGACGGAGACCCCAACGCAGTTGGCCGAGTTGTTGGCGCCTAGGTTCCAGGCGACAAAAAACCCAAAAATCAGAATGATTATCTCGATCAAATTTCTCGCCCAATGGAGTTATTCTTCTGAGGTTAATAATGACCTATAGCTCGATTATTCTCACGCGCAATCTGACCAGGTCGAGGAGGGCAACTGTCTCTTTGCCGGTGAGGTAGCCGCAGACCTCACCGGGATTGACCACCAGGGGCCTCCGGCCAGTTACCTTTGCCCGGTGAGTATGGCCCCTGACCACCACGTCATACATCCCGGACCTGACAACGGCTTCCACGATCCCGGGGTGAGTTCCGTGAAGCAGGGCAATCCTCCTCCCGCCCAGCTTCAGCGACTCAAAGTTCTCGGGCGGGGGCAGTCCCAACTCTTTAAACCTCGCGGTGATCATCTCTTGATCGCCGTCATTGTTTCCCCAAACGTAGTGAAGCCTGGCCCTGAGCCTAGAGAAAAGGGGAACCACAAAGGCGGAGTTCAGGTCACCGGCGTGAAGAACATGCCGGACTCCAGATTGGTTGAAAAAATCTATCGCCCTCTCGACCGCGTCCAGTTTATCGTGCGTGTCAGACATCAGCCCGATGGTGGTCAAGGGAACTCCAAAAAAACTCGGCGGCGGGACTTAAATCACTTTAAGGAATTCCAGCACAATGGCCCCGGCCCTTTCGATGTTGTCAACGGAGATGTGATCGGGGAGATCATCGTAACTGTGGAGGTGCCGGTATCCTCGGAGCCTTGCGTTGGGCAGCCGGAAGAGCCTCGCGATCCTGCGCCCCAGCCGGTCCACTCCCGGTGTGTCAAAGGTGAAGGTGGTGGCCTGAATTCCGGAGCGAAGAAGGGGTATGTGGTCATGGCCAGACAGGGGCGCCCACCAGAGCTTTGGTCTGAGGCCTAAACCGCTGATGACGTTCAGCAATTTCTGATTCAGACCTTCGGAAGTTCTAGTTCTGCGGAGGAGGCCATTGCCCTCGACAACGTAGGGTTGAGTGCCGGCGCCGACCATATCCAGGTTCAGCACCGGTGTGTCCTGGGGCAGCAGTCCTTCCTCAGCCAATTTTTTTGAGCCGAGCAGCCCCTGCTCCTCGGCACCGAAGGCGATGAAGAAGAGAGAAGTATCGGCCGGCGGTTGCTCGGCGAGGAGGCGGGCGGACTCAAGCATGACGGCGACACCGGAGGCGTTGTCCTCAGCTCCCGGCGAGACGCGGCGGCTGCTGGCTGCGATGTAACGTGCCGCGCAGACGGGCAAAAGGACAGCTGCCAGCAGGGACCAAACGATGGGCCAGGCGGGGATCAGACCCAGCGCCCGGAGCACCAAAACAACTGTTATCAAGGCAACCGCGGGCAGAAAGGTGAACCTGACGAAGATGCTGAGCCCGAAGCTGACGGTGCACGGAGCGGAGTCATAATGGGCCGTCAAGGCCAATTTCCTCTTAGGCGCCTCTACTTCTTTAATCGCGATTATGTTCTGGCTGGCTCGTTTGGGCATCAGTTCACCGAGTGAGCGCCACAGCGCCAGCGCCACGAGCCAGGAAAAAAGTGAGAATTCCGGCGACAAAAACAAAGAAAGCACAAAGGCCGCCGCCAGGATAACCGCCGTCGCTTTGGAGCGGGCTGAACGGGGAACAAAGCGGAACTCCTGAACCCTCACCTTGAGCCCGAGGTTTTCAAACTGCTTCCGGATGTACTCCGCCGCCAGCCTTTCCCCGCGGCTGCCGGCCAAACGTGGGCCGATCTCATAGGCAAGCTTGTCAATGTGTTCGAAGGCTCGCCGTGGCTCAAACTCAGCCATCTTCTCCCGCATATTTAATTAGCCCCTAACAAAAACTCTTTACTGCGGGGGTAGCCAAGCCAGGTCAACGGCGCCAGTCGAAAGGGCGCAACTCAAGATCTGGCAAGGCAGAAGAGATCTGGTCTCTTAGGAGTTCGGGGGTTCAAATCCCCTCCCCCGCACCACCCTGATGAGCCCAACCCGTCGCCATCACTCGAGCAATTCCATCAGCTGGACCGAGTTTTTGTACATCGCGGTATTATTGAAGAGGACATAAACCTCCTCGTGGCTTTTTTCCAGCTCCCCAACCCTCCTCGCCAGCTCCCTGATCTCCTCCGCCGAGTAATCGTATCGGTAATCATACTCGCGCGGGTTCAGGCCGTGGAGCCTGGTGTAGGCGATGCGATGGTCAGAAACAGGCGTCCGGCGCATGATGTCGACCACGTGGATGAGGTCAAGATCCCGACAGATTTTTTTAATCTCGCCCGCATTCTCCACCCAGTCCCCACGCGGCTCCCAGGCGAGGAAGAGCCCCCCGCGGTCAATTCTGTCAAAAAACCTCTCCATATTGTCCCTGTTTTCCCTGGTGCACTTGAAGTTCGGCGGGGTTTGAATGAGGCAGATCTTAGAATTGAGAGCGTCGCAGATCTCCTTGGTGCGCTGCCAGGCCTCCAAGTTCTCTTTCGTCGGGCGGAGCCAACCATAGTTCTTCTCCTGCTCCGGCTTCAATTTCAGTCCCGAACGCCGCCAGGTAGGACTAGAGGGGAGGTGGGTGATGGCCTGCCAAGCCTTGACGGTTATCTCAAATGATTCAGGGACCTCCTCACGCCATTTCCTCGCCGTCGAGGGCATCGGCAGCCGATAAAAGGTCTGCTGGCATTCAACCAGGGAAAACTTCTGAGAGTAGGCCTTGAGCCCACCCCGGTAAAAGCCCCAGCCGCAGCAGCCGACCTTTATCATCACTATTACCTCGGTCGAAAACTAAAAAACAGCACCTGTAAGGCCCCTTAGCACCCCAACGACAAGCCCAGCAGCTGCATTTACCGGGAGTGAAAACTCAAATTTTAAACCAAGATTCGGGCAACTTTAGTTCCATGGAAAGGGTGGGCGTTGGCCTCGCCGGCCTGGGTTTAATGGCCAGGGCCATTGTCTGTCCCGCCCGGAGAGATGGGGCCACAAACCCCAGGATGAATACTTCCTCCATGAGTTTGTACAAGGAAAAAACACGGTAAAATTGCAGGACGCCAAAAAAGCGCTGAAAATGTCGCTGGCCAGTCTAGAATCCTCACAGACTGGCAAAACCGTCTTCTTAGATTTTTAATCACGACTATTTGAAAATCACTGCTTTTAACAATCGCACTGCTATCCTAACTCCAAAAAATGATGCCTGTTTCGAAGAAAAATCGGCTTTTTGCAAATTCCCAAATTTGAAATATCTCCATTTGTCAAAAAATCCTTAAAAATAATGAAGACAAGAGAATAGTGCGGCAGGGATGATAGCCTGCAGAGGTGGTCGAACCGGAGCCTACGGGCAACGGGGATCCGTGTAAAAACCCGGGCGAAAAACCGGGGAAGGACGCGGATAAGTCCCGTGGAGGAACGGGACGAGACAGCGACTGCAGGAAAAAGATCCCGACACGAAAAGACGGCGAGAAAGCGAAGTGGTCGAGATTCGCGAACTCGCTGGACGAGTAGTGGAGGGATCGAGTCCCTGCCGCTTTTTATTTGGGATTAAGAAGACTGATTTTTCTACTTTTTAGCCATTTTTTTCTCAAATTCATCCGCATGCCTTTCGCAGCAAAAGAGATATTCTCTGCCGCCGATCACCCTCCGATGCGTGGCAAAGAGACACTCCTCGCCGCGAAGCTCCAGTCCGCACATCCGGCATCGCACAAATTCGGTCATTTTTTGCCTCCTTTTTCCAGATAATTTTTTATCGCCGCATGCAGGGCATCAGCGGCCAGATTCGAGCAGTGCATCTTCACCGGTGGCAGTCCCCCCAGGTCCCTCGCCACATCCTCCCTGGTGATCTTCATGGCCTCCTCGATGGTCTTCCCCTTGGCCAGCTCAGTGGTCATGCTGCTGGTGGCTATCGCGGCACCGCAGCCAAAGGTCTTGAACTTGATGTCGGCTATTCTGTTGTCCTTAACCTTGATGTAGATCGTCATCATGTCACCGCAGACGGGGTTGCCCACGGTACCGACCCCATCGGCGTCCGGTATCTCGCCCATGTTGCGCGGGTTCCGGAAGTGATCCAGCACCTTGTCGCTATACATCACCAATCAGCTCCTTGGGTGTCAGGGGAGACATCACGCGTAATCTTCTCACAATTCCGGGTAATAAACCCAGCACATAGTCGACATCCTCCTCGTTGTTCTGTCTGCCCAGCGTGAAGAGCAGCGAGCCGTGCGCCTCCTCGTGCTTCAGCCCCGTGGCTAGTAGCACATGGGACGGCTCCAAAGTCTTTGAGGTACAGGCTGAACCGGAGGAACAGGCCACGCCCTCCATATCTAGGCTCAAGATCAGGGACTCCCCCTCGATGTAGCTGAATCTAACGTTAACGTTGTTCGGCAGCCGGTTAGTTGGATGGCCGTTGAGAAAAGAGACCGGAACGCTTTCCAGAATTCCTCGGATCATCTTGTCGCGCAACTTTGCCAGCCTCCGCGACTCCGTCTCCATCTCAGCCGAAATGATTTCGGCTGCCTTTCCCATTCCGACGATGCCGGGCAAATTTTCCGTTCCCGACCTCAACCCCCGCTCTTGACCACCGCCCTGGATTATCGGCATGATCCGGGTTCCCGTCTTGATGTAAAGTGCTCCGACGCCTCTCGGGCCGTAAATGTCATTGGAGGATAGCGATAGCAGATCAATGTGCTCGGCCTCAACGTCTATCGGTATCTGCCCCGCGGCAGCCACTGCATCCACATGCAAAAGAGCTCCATGGTCATGAACAAGCTCACTGATCTCCCTTATGGGCTCAATCGTTCCGATTTCTCCATTGGCGTACATTATCGAGACCAGAATCGTCTTCTCAGTTAACTCTTTTTCCAAAGCAGCCACGTCCACCACACCATATCTGTCTACGGGAAGATAGGTAACCTCAAAACCCTGCTTTGCCAGGTCCTTACAGACGTTGATCACCGACATGTGTTCAATAGAGCTGGTGATGATGTGGTTTCCTCGATCCCGATTTCTCAGCGCCACTCCCTTCAGGGCCAAGTTGTTGCTCTCCGTCGCCCCGGAGGTGAAAATAATCTCCTCTTTTTTAGAGGCACCAATCAGCTTTGCCACCCTGCCTCGCGCCGTCTCAATCGCCTCACGGGCTTCGTTACCCGGCGTGTGCACCATTGAGGGGTTCCCGTATTTCTGGGTGAAGTAGGGTAACATGGTCTCAAGCACGCGCCCATCAACGGGCCTGCCAGCGGCGTGATCCAGATAAACTCTTCTCATTTCATCACTTCTCAGAAACACAACACCGCGTCCGCTTCCAAGAGCCGATCGTTTAATGTGGCCGCACCCACGATCTTGGCCGGATCAACAAAGTCACCCCGACCCAAGCCCAGCAGCAGGCAGCTCTGCTCGCAAACCTCGAGCTTCACGCCGGCCTGCACTGCTTGATCCATCACCTGCTTCAGTGAAGGAAAGCTGCCCAATCTAATTTTCTCCGCCTCACCCTTCTTGACCACCGTGACTCCCTTAATCAGAAAATAAATTGTGGCTTCAATGCCCATCGCTGCAGCCGTGGCCGCGAGAATAAAGGGCGCATAGGTCCGCTCGGGTGTGTCGACCCCGCTGGTCTGGATGTAGAGGATTTTTTTCTTCTCCATAAAACCACCTCATTTTTTCTTGATTAAAAACCGGAGGACGTTGCCCTCTTTGGTGAACTCCAGCATTTCATGGCCAAGATGTTTGACCAAGCTCCCGATGTCCTCAGCGGCGGCGGGATCATCCGCCAGAACTTCCAGCACCTCTCCCGGCTCAAGTTTGTCCAGCTCCAAGCGAGTTCTAAAAACCGGCTCCGGACAATACAAACCCAAGCAGTCCAGCTTGGTCTTAGGTTTTTCTCCCAAGGGCATCGCCCACCGGTTAAAATTATACCCCTGTTATATTATAAACCTTTCATTTTTTCTCCTTTGATGAGTTATTTCAATTAATGGTGGGAAAGACCAAGATGAACTTGGCCATGCTTGAGAATCACAAATCCATTGGTAACATCTTCCAAAAACTGAATAAAAAGGAGGCCTTAAGACCCTCGCCGGTGCTAAAGTTAAAAAGCCCACCGCGGTGCCCCGTCTCAAGGCGCTCAAAGATTTGCGCTCGCGGAAAAAGAGAAAGTCTATTTTACCCGCCGGTCCTGAGGGCATGCCGTTGAAGATGATCCCTCTACTCTCTGCCCAATCCGCTGACATCCGAAATTATAAAACGTATATAGAATGTCGACTAACGCCTTTTTAAGGTGAGCCCATGCCCCAGAGCGTCAACGTGAGAGCAATCGTCATTCAAGGTCTCTCCGTTCTGATCCTCTGTGCCATCATCGAGATCCTCACCGGAAACGTGATGGAGGGAATGCAGGAACGCATCACCGTCACCCTACCAGGACTGATTCTGGTGATCCCGCCACTTCTGGACCTGAGGGGAAACGTCAACGGCGCGCTCGCTTCCCGGCTCGGGACCGCCCTCCACACCGGTATCGTGGAGCCAAAGCTCTCGATGACCGATGAACTCAAGATCAACGTGGTCTCCTCCCTGATCCTCAGCCTTGCCGCCTCCGCCACCATCGGGGTGATCGCCTCGTTAATTGGGCTGCTCTTCGGAATGAGCATCATCAACTTTGTTGCTCTGATCATCATCTCTGTGGCGGCCGGCTTCATCTCGGGAATCATCCTAACGGCTCTGACCGTGGTAATTTCAATCTTCGCTTATATCCGGGGCTGGGATCCTGACAACATCACGGCGCCGCTGATGGCCACCATCGGGGACCTGATCACGATGATCTCGATCTTCATTGTCGTTTTATTTGTGTGATGACCATGACCGCCTACAGCATGAAAAGGATTTTGGGGGAGAGCTATCCGGTGCTCATCCTCTGCGCGATCCTGTCTCTTAGCGCGGGTCTCATTCTCCACTCACAGCTGGAGAGCATAAAGACGCTGCCGCTGATTCTGGTGATGGTGCCGCCGATAAACGGCATCAACAACAACGTCTGCAGCATCCTCGGCTCGAGACTCACCTCGGCACTTCACATTGGCACCATTGAGCCCAAGTTTGGCAAACAGGCCATTCTGAGAAAAAACATCCAAGCCACTTGGCTCATGAGCTTGGGCGTCTTCATTTTCACCAGCGTGATCTTCTTTGCCCTTTCCCTAATCTCAGGAATTAACCTGCTGAAGTCGCTGACGATCATGATCGCCTTTTTCTTGGCCAGCATGGCGGCGATAGGAGTGACTATGTTCTGCACGATATGGCTCGCTTTCACCTCATTCTCCAAGGGTCTAGATCCTGATAACGTGGTGATACCCATTGTCACCTCAATAGGCGACATCGCCGGGGTGACATGCTTAATTATAGCGATGAAAATAATAGGAGTGTAGAAAATGCAACCCCCAGAATATAAACCGAGGAGCGTGCGTGAGCTCCTTACCGAGATGAAGGACACCTCAGACCTCATCGTGGACTTGGCTTACGCCGCCCTGCTCTACGAAAGTAAGGAGCTGGCCGAATTAGTACACCGGCTAGAATCAAAGATGGACGAGCTGATGTACACCATCAGGATCATGGCAGCCGTCGCGGCCAGAAATGTCAAGGAGGCCCAGAAGATAACAGGCATCCTGCAGGTGGCCAGCGCTGCCGAGGCCATCTCCAACGCCACCGGCGATATGGCCGACCTAATCAGCATGAAGATCGGCATTCACCCGGTGATAAAGGATGCCCTGCGCGCCGCAGATGAAAAAATAGTCAAGTTAAAGATCTCGCCCGGCTCCAATTTAGACGGCAAATCACTGCGCGAGCTGAGATTGCCCTCCAGCATCGGCGTCTGGGTCTTGGCCATCAAAAGAAAGAACGAATGGATGGCTCCGGTAGCCAAGGATGCCCTGCTTCTGGCCGAAGACGAGCTGGTGGTGAAGGGTCCGCTTTACGGAATCAGAATCATCCACGAAATGGCCGGGACGCCGATGGAACCATTCACCATCGGGACCAGACTGAAGAAGCTACGCAACGAGCTGGCGAAGATGCGTGACCTGAGCGACATCGCCGTTGACCTCGCCTATTCCTCACTCATGCTCGGCTCCACGGAAGTTGCCGAGGAGGTCAGGGAAATTGAGGAGGCCTTTAACAAGTTCAACTACAGGGCTTGGCTGGACACTCTAAAAATCGCGGCTGAAGAGAAGAAAAACATCACCGAGTTGAACAGCATCCTTCAGCTGGCAAGGAGCATGGAGTCGATAACTGACGCGGCCGATTCAATCGTGGACGTTGTCATCAGAAAAATAGAGCTGCACCCCGTCTTCGCCAAGGCCATCTCGGAGTCCCTGGAAAAGATATGCCGGGTTAAAATATTGCCGGGATCAAGGTTCGTCGATAAAACTCTTGAAAAGCTAAACCTCTGGGGCACCGTTGGCGTCTATGTGCTGGTGATCAAGAGGGGCAACAAGCACATCATCACCCCCGGCGGCAATGTGAAGCTCAGGGCCAACGACATTGTGATCGTGCGCGGGTCTTTTGAGGGAATTGAAAAGTTTCAGAAGGAGGCCTGCAGCGTATGCGAACTATCTGGTGCAACGAAATAGAAGACCTGTTAAGCATCGCCCGTAACCAAGGCTGGCTTTTTTATTACCATCATCAGGGAAAACACTATTACTATCTCTATGTGGGCTCGGAAAGGGAAATCCTTTGCCTCGCAATAGAAGCCAAAGAAAAGCTCGCGGGCAAATATGTTACCATAGACGACGACGGAAATATCGTGACCTCCGACAAACCCATCATGCCGGCCTGCTCCAGGATCGTTGGTGTTGCCAAGGATGAAGAGTTTGAGAAACTCCTGACACAGCTCCGGCTCTGCTAGATCATTTCGCCAACGCCAGCAGGGAAACCCTTTCCAACACCAGCTTCTCAAGGGGGGCCACCGCAATCTCCTCGGGAGTTATCGAGAAAATCCGCTGCAATTCCCGGACTTTTTCCTCCTTCAGTTCCATTAACGAGTTGTCCCAATTTCCCCCATTATCCCTGAAAATTTTCATTATCGCCTTTTTCACCTGAGAAGCCGAGCGACCAACGGAAACGATCACCAGAGCATTTCTGCCGCGCCGGACGCCCATCTTTTCAAAGGCCCGATAGATCTGCCGTTCCGCGGCCACCCAGCAGATGAGTTCAATGGCAAGAGAATCAGCAAAGCCCCGACCGCTTTCATTCGCGATAATGGCCAAGCGTGAAGCATGAACGAGGTGTTCCAAACCGGCAACTCGGAAGGCGTTGAATGCTTGAGTGACGGTGCCGAATTCTTTGTCTACCAGGGCCATCCTCCCGACAAAATCATCCACGTTGTCCACGGTGAAAAAGCCGGAAGCCAGCCCCAAGACCCTGGCCCCTGAGGGAACCTTGACCCTGAAAATTGCCACCCGTCGCGGAAAGCTCATAAGCTCTCGCCCCCAGATATTCCACGATTATCATGCGGCCCGCGGCTTATAAGATGAGGATAGAGGATGTTGTGCTGGGCCAGTACATTCGCTCTCCCGACGGCACGCAGCCGAGCTACTTGCTGACCCCTTGGGGAGAACAGGTCACAAGAGTACGGGTGATGGGAACCGTAGTTGAAAAGTTCATCCGGGAGGACCAGAATTACGCGACACTCAGGATTGACGACGGAAGTGAAACCATCAGCCTCAGGGCCTGGCAGGAAGGTGTCAAAGAGCTCGATAAGTTCAACGTGGGTGATATCATCGATGTCATTGGCAGGGTCAGAGAGTTCAACGGTGAAATCTACCTCACGCCCGAACTCCTCATCCGTGTCGATGATCCCAACTGGGAGCTGGTGAGAGAACTGGAGATAATCGCGGCGAGAAGGGAAGCGATGGCGGAGGGGGTGCGCCCCAAGTTTACCAAGCCGGAGGCGCTGCGCCCGGGAACAGCCGCGGCACAGGAAATTGCCGGACCATCGGATGAAGTTGAAGAAGAGCCACTACCGGTTGTCCCGGACGAGATCAAGAAGAGGGTGGCCATCGCTCTTGAGAAGCTTGACACTGGGGCCGGAGTGGAGTCGATCAAAATAGCCAACGAGCTCAACATGGAGCTGTCCCGGGTCAACGACGCCCTCAGGGTGATGTTCGTCGAGGGTGATGTATTTGAACCCTCACCGGGTAAATTCAGGTTGGCGAGGTGAAATGATGGAGGAGGAATACGAAAAGCTGCTTGATCGGGCGATAGAACAGATACCTAAAACTGTTTTTGAGAGCTCTCGTTTTCAGATACCGGAGGCTGATGTTTCCATCGTCGGGAACCGGACCTTGCTCCGGAATTTCAAGGCCATCGCTGCAGCCTTCAACCGTGAGCCAGAACATCTGATGAAGTATCTTCTCAGGGAACTTGGGGCCGCGGGGGACATTCAGGGGACCCAGGCGGTTTTTCAGGGCAAGTTCTCTCCGGCCACTGTTCAGGAGAGGATCCAGCGTTATGCTGAAGAGTTCGTGCTCTGCAAGGAATGCGGGAAACCCGACACCAGACTGGAAAAGCGCGAAAGGGTGTACGTCCTGAGGTGCGAAGCCTGCGGGGCGCGTAACCCGGTGAGGGGAGTGTGAGCCTGCCCCTGCTCAGGATCATCAAAACTCGAGGGGAGAACCTCGTCATCATCTGCGATCGCGAGTTGCTGGGTAAAAAATTCAAAGAGGGAAAGTTCCAGATCGAAGTAAAGGAATCATTTTACGCCGGGAGGGAAGCCAGTGTTGATGAGTGCCTCCAAGCCCTGCGCAACGCCACCATTGCCAACATGGTGGGCTCGATAGTGGATCATGCCATTAAAGAGGGAATAGTGGACAAATGCAATGTGATCAAAATAAAGGGAGTGACCCACGCCCAGCTCGTCCGGCTCTGAAGGAATTAATAAACAATCACGCTTCTGACGCTGGGGAGTTTCCTCAGCGCCTCTATAATCTCTCCCTTCACCGGCTCATCGGTGATGATCGTCAACTTTGGCTGGGGCACAAAGTGGGGATCATCGGTCACTGACTGCCTGATGCTGAGCCCGAACTTTGCGATCACCCCTGTGACCTCCTTCAGGATCCCGGGCCTCGAGGCATCCTCAGGTATTATCTCGATCACCCCCAGCCCGAGCTGCTGCGCGAAACCCTTGAGGTAGGCGATGGGCTCTAAGTTTTCAAAGATGTCCCGAAGTGACTTATCGCTCAGTATGCGCCGGGCGGTAAAATCGACAACTCTTCGGTCCACACCTGCCTCCTTTGCTATTTGCACCGCGGGGATTTTGATGCCGCCGCAGGCAATGGTGCCGTCCTCCATGACTCGCAATCCGTATTTAAACATCACCCGTGCCACGTTCATTTGAGCCGGATAGTCCTTGAAGGCCTGCTGAACCCGGTTCCAGACCCCGACGCCGCCGAGATGAACCCTTTCCTCCCCGACCATCTGGGCCATGATCAGCCTCATCACACTCTCAACGAAATCGGCATCGATCTTCAGCTCCTGAGCCAGCTTCCGGGCCCTGTCGATCACGGCACGCTCCCGCACCTCATCCCTGATCTTGGCGCCCAGTTTCTTCTTCAGGGCGACGATATCTCCGGAAAGTTTGAGTCTCTCCGCAAGCAGCCTGATAATTTTTTCATCTATCTCATCTATCTTGCGCCGGATTTCCTTCAAATCCTCCCCATCCATCAAACTCCCTCCACCCGGGCCCCCTCCACCGCCGGTCGGGTTATCAGTATCCTCCCCGGCCAATCCCGCCAGGCTCTCACGATGTCAACAACCTTCTCTGGCTCGGCAACGGCAACCGTAGCGGGACCGGTTCCGGTCAGGCCGGCGGCCAAAGCACCCTTGGAAAGGGCCACGATCGCTATCATCGGGTCATGGCCGAGGGCGGTGGAATAGAGCAACCCGTTCAGCGTCAGGGCCTTCCAGATGTCACCGCGCAAAGCCATCCGGTGAACCGACTCCACAGGCCCCCGGATGTTCCGCAGATCTCGGGGGCTCACCTTGGCCGTATAAAACTTGGTCGGGGGAACGTGAACCACCACCATCAGCTTGGGATCCACCTTAAATTTTTTCAAAATCCTGCGCTTCAGGTTGTCGGTCACCACGCCGCAGCCATACAATGAGGCCGCCGCGTCATCGAGGGCGCCGGTCACGGTAACACCCGCTTCAAAGGCCGATTCTATGCCCAGATCCAGCACCTGCTTCAGCCTTGGTTTCTGGTCCAACGCCGCAAAGGTCGCCAGCACTGCGGCATTCGCTGCCGCGCTGCTGCTGGACAGCCCCACCGCAATTGGAATTTCAGAGTTGGTTTCAACGATGGCACCATATTTAAGCCCCAGACTCTGAAGCACCCTGCGAACGCAGATCTCAATTAACCTCGGGCTTTCTCTTTTTTCACCAATTATCCTGCCCTTTATTCTCCCATCATTCGTCAGCCTCACCCGCGCCTGGACCCTCAACTCCAAGCCAAAGGCCGCTCCCCTTCCCGCCGCGATCGCGTTGACCACGGTGGCAGAAGCGCAAGCGGAAGCGATACCAACTCCCCTCCCCAAACCAGACCCACCTCAGCCGAATCTATCGGGATTGATTTTACCAGCGCGGATCATCTGGTCGGCCAGAACCAAGGCCATCATGGCCTCAGCCACCGGAACTATCCGGGGGCAGATGTTGGGGTCAAAACGCCCCTTCAGCCGGATCTCAGCTTCCTCCATCTTTGCCCAGTCAACCGTGCGCTGTGGTTTTGATATCGAGGGCGTTGGCTTAACCGTTAGCCGCACCACGATTGGCATCCCGGTAGAGATGCCGCCGAGAATTCCACCCGCTCTGTTGGTCTCCGCAACTATTTTGCCATCTTTGATCCTGAAGGCATCGTTGGCCTCGGAACCACGTAGGCGCGCCATTTTTTCACCCTCACCTATGCCCACCGCTTTGACAGACCCTATGGACATCATCGCAGCGGCTATCTCGGCATCGAGCTTCCCAAAAACTGGCTCCCCCAACCCTGCTGGAACCCCATGCGCCTGCACCTCAACAACCCCGCCGGTGCTGTCCCCCTCAGCGGCGGCCTGCAGTATCGCCTTCATCATCAATTCGGCCTTCTCCGGGAGGGCGCACCTCACTGGATTTTTTTCCACGTTCCTCCGGATTTCCTCCCGCGTGGGCTGACGGTCAATGGCCACCCCGGCTGCCTCCACGGTGTGGCCCAGAATCTCAACGCCGTGTGCCGCCAGCAGTTTCTTGGCAACTGCCCCGGCGGCGACTCTGCCTATCGTTTCCCGGGCGGAACTTCTCCCCCCTCCGCGGTAGTCCACATAACCATACTTGAGCCAGTAGGTGAGGTCAGCGTGGCCGGGGCGTGGCTTAGTTTTGATCTTTTCGTAGGGACGAGAGTCGACGTCCAAATTACGAACCAGCATGCAGATGGGGGTGCCCAGCGTTCTGCCTCTGAAGACCCCGGAGAGTATTTCAACCCGATCCCTTTCCCTGCGCTGCGTGGTCAAAGCCGACTGGCCTGGGCGGCGCCGGTCCAGCTCACGCTGAATGTCCTCCTCGCGCAGCGGCATCCCTGCCGGCACTCCCTCGACGACCACCCCAACCGCCGGTCCGTGGCTCTCGCCGAAGGTAGTTATCTTGAAAATTTTGCCGAAGGTGTTTCCTGCCATCACCATACCAATGAAATCCTCGATTTTAGTCTATAAAGCATAACCTGTGACACGCGCGATTTTGCCCCACAAAAATTGATTCGGGCCGGCTTTGAAAATAAAAGCCAAAAATCATTTCCCCGCCACTTTGCCAAAATCACCCGGCAAAGGCTGATGGTGACAAGGCTCAGCAAAAGGAACCCGCCTTTTCCAACATCACACCGCGTGCACGCACCTCTCCTGGGCCGCTCTTTTGAAGTATGGCTCACGCCTCTCCACTGCTTCAACAAAGGCCTTTCTTGCCCCATCAAGATTACCCGCCCGAACGTGAGACAGGATGTCCACCAGATTGTCATTTCTCATTAAACAGGGTTTGAGATAGCCATCGGGGGTTAGCCGCAGGCGATGGCAGTGGGCACAGAATTTTGTATTGTGCATCGGGCGCACCACCTCCACCTCCCCTCGAGGCAACAGGTACCTTTTGCGGGACTGCATCAGGCGTCTAGTCCTAACCGCGACGGCTCTGGCAGCAAGGTCACGCTCAATCTCGTCAAGCGCCATATGGTGGGCTTGGAAATCCTCGCCGTTGAGGTCCACGAGCTCGATGAGCTGAAGGATCATCCCCCGCTCAGAAGCAAAGTCAATCATCCGGTCAACCTCTTTCTCGTTGATCCCCCTGAGCACGACCATATTCAACTTAACTGGGACAAGCCTGGCCTCCAGTGCGGCCTCGATCCCCTCGAGGACCCTCGGCAGTGAATCTGTTCCGGTAATCTTGGAAAACTTCTCAGCGTCTAGGGTGTCCAGGCTTATGTTCACCCGGCTCAGTCCCGCCTCCGAGAGCTCCTGCGCCTTATCCGGGAGGAAAACACCATTCGTCGTCATGGAAACCTCCTTTATCCCTGGCTGAACCGAGGCAGCCACTACGTCGACGATATCGTCACGCAGAAGGGGCTCACCCCCTGTGATCTTGATCTTCTCAACGCCGAACCCCGAGACAATCCTTATTATATTACCGATCTCATCTGGCGTCATCTCCCGGGAACTGTCGGGACACCCCTCCCGATGGCAGTAAAAACAGCTGAAGTTGCAGTTCTCGGTCACGGATATTCTAAGACCGTTGATGGAACGACCATATCTATCGATCAACATTGACCACCTTTATCTCCACTTCCCTGCCCGGAGAACTCAACGCTGCCACCATTCCCCCCACCACGCCCGCCAACAAACCCTGCATAAACTGGTTGAGCGGCACCTGCCTGCCATCTACCTTCAAAATGACACTGCCCGTTAGAACTGGACAGTCCTCCCACCGCCTTCTGCCCGAAACCACGGCGAGGGCGAACTCTCGGCAGCTCACGAACCCGCACTGCTTACAGTCGAGATCAAAAAGGGGCGGGAAAGTCCGCTCTTCGACAAGATCCGTTATTTCTTTAACCTGCTTGAAATTGAAGGAAGGAACCGAGGACCATTTAAGCCCAACACAAGCGATGGTGAGTTCATCCACGAGCTCCTTAGCCTCAGCCTCGCTCTGCGCCACCACCACCTTTGCCAACCCGCTGAAACTTTTGAATCCCTCGACGATGACGAAGTCCACTCCGGACAAACTTTTTAGGATCTCCTCAAGCCTTGCCGATCGTTTTTCAATTTTGGCGACCTCACCGGGGGCCAAGGACACCACCAGCTCCGCTCCGGCCTTGGCGTGCGCCCAGGTATCCTTGCCTGCCCTGTCGATGGTGAAGTGCTTCTCAGGTATGTGCTTCACGGTGCCCACACGGTAACCTCGTCTGGTCAGCTCTTTGATCATCGATACCACGAGCCTCGTCTTTCCCACGCCGTGATAGCCCACAACTGAAAAGGCCTTAAACACCGTCAATCCCCTCGAAAAGCTTCACTTCCACGACTTCGCCCTCTTCAACCATCTCCCGCTCCAACGGCACCTCAATGTAGCCGTCGGCGGTTGAAAGAGAGGTTATCGCCCCGGAGCCCTTGAGGATCGGCTCCGCAAATTTCTCGCCGTTTTTTTCCAGCAGCCTGACCGGAATGAGCTCACGCCTGCCCCTGGCGGAAAGGACCCTGGCCGCTAGTTTGGCCGAGATGGTGCTCCGCCTGCCCCGGGGGACTCCGGAAAGCTCGTGGAGGTAATCGGCAACCAGCTGGTCAAAAACCATCAGCGCCGAAACGGGGTATCCCGGCAGCCCAAAAACGGGTTTATTTTTAACCACGGCGATGAAGGTCGGCTTGCCGGGTTTTATGGCGATCCCGTGCACGATCACTCCGGGTTTGCCCAGGCTGGCTATGGCCTTGGGTGAAATATCGCCGGCGCCAACCGACGAGCCGCCGGAGATCAAAACCACATCAGCAATCCCCAAAGCTCTCTTCACCGCTCTTCTGATTGCGGGGGCCCGATCGGGAACAATACCGAGAAAGACAGGCTCGGCGCCACAGGCCCTCACTGCTTCCCTGAGCGACGTTCCGTTGACATCGTAAATTTTTCCCGGCTTGAGCTTTTCCCCCGGCTTCACCAGTTCGGAACCATTGGAGATGATGGCCACCTTGGGTTTGTCCCTGACTCTGATCTTTTCAACCCCAACGGCTGCCAAAACAGCAACATCAAGATGATTGAGCCGTTTCAATCTTTTGATCACCACCTGGCCTTTTTTAATGTCGGACCCCCGCTTGGTAACGTTCTCCCCGGGAGCCACGGCACGATAAACGGTCACCTCTCCCTCCGCCGCCACGGCATATTCCGACATCACCACGGCGTCGGCTCCTCGAGGCAGCGGTGCCCCGGTGGTTATTTCCGCGCAGGAGCCGGATCTGAGGCGCATTCTCGGCCAGGTCCCGGCCATTATTCGACCGGCCAGATCAAGAGTTACGGGGGAATCCTCGGCTGCTCCAAAAGTGTCCGAGGCCCTGACCGCATAGCCGTCGTAGGCCGCCCGGTCAAAGGGTGGGACATCTATCTTTGAAATCACTTCCTCGGAGATGACCCGACCAACCCCCAAGGAGGCTGGAATGACAACGTCGCGCGGCTTGGGTCTCCAGTTCTTATTCAGCGCGGCCCTTGCTGCTTCCAGCGTGACCACGCGCGGGAAATCAAACATGTTATCGCTTACTTATTAATCATCAAGGATTATAATTTCCCTTTTGGTTAAACGTTAACGTTTAATAAAGATTTCAAT
>LQMQ01000026.1 GCA_001515205.2 Candidatus Hadarchaeum yellowstonense | reverse complement strand
GGGCCAATTTCCACGATATCCTTTCCCTCGATCTCGCGTTTGTCTTCAGGAGCGCCGCGGTGAATTATCGTTATCTTGGCCTCGCTGATTTTCTCTTTGCCTCCCCACTTGATCTCGTTCAGGATTTCCCTAGCCCCCACCACAACCACCGCAGTGCCGTGTGATCGCGCTAGATAATTTCAATTGCCATCTTTATCAGCTCCTGGGCGTCATCCTCCGCCGCCGGGCCATGTCCGGGATAAAGGCTCTTCAGCTTTAGCCCGGCCAGCCTCTGCAGCGATCGGGCGAGGGCGTGGCTGTCTCCCGTGGGCAGATCAGTTCTTCCCACGTCACCGCAGAAGACGGTGTCCCCGGAGAAGAGGGCGCCGAGACGGGGCTCGTACAGGCAGATGCTGCCCCGCGTGTGGCCGGGCGTGTGGATGACCTCCAAGATGGTTTTTCCCAGTCTTATTTGGTCGCCGTCTCGGAGTTCCCGCGCCACTTCAACTGGCTCAGGATTTTCCCCGAAAAAGTGGGCCATGGTGACAAAGCGGTCCCCACTTCGGAGCAGGCCCGCTTCAGACTCATGGATGGCTATCTGGCATCCCGCTTTCAGAAACTCGTGGTCACCGCCGGTGTGGTCGAAGTGGCAGTGGGTATTGATGAGAAGCTTGATGTCACTTGGCTTTAAACCCAATTTTTCCAGGTTCTGGCGGACAGCTTTAAAGTTTTGCCCCGTTCCGGAATCGATGAGGGTGACGATTTCATCGAGGATCAGATAAATGTTGGAGTCGAAACCCAGGCCGCCAATCTGGTGTATTTCCATGCTGGACCCTCTTAATTGATCGACGCCGGTAAAAATAACCATGGTAAAAATGGAGGAGGAAACGTCATAGCTTCAGGAGATCACGTTCTTTAGACCCGCTTCTTCCGCAATCTTCAGCGCTCGGGAAAACTCCTCCGGCGTCAGGCGTCGGTTTATCTCCTCAAATTGATCCGCCTTGTAGCAGGCCCGGTACTGATCCATGACGTTGACCCTGACCATCGGGCCGAGATTTTCGGCGATCCACTTTAAGACCGGGCGCGTGCAGCATTCGATGTGGTTGGGCAACACCAGGTGGCGGATGATCAGCTCGGCATCCTCAAAGGCCAGCAGGTGATTGCGCGACACGACTGCAAAGTACTGCCCGACCTTCGAGTAGCGCCAAGCACATTTGTCGTTCCCGTACTTGAAATCAGTCAAGTAGATGTCTTGGGTGCCGGAGAGGAGCTGCATTGACTCCAGGGACAGGAACATGTTTGAGTTCCAGACGCTGGGGATATTTGTTTCACACAGATTCAGCGATTCCAGGATGGTGGGCAGGTTGGGGGTTGGTTCCCCGCCGACGAAGTTGACGTTTCGGGCACCCTCTCTCCTGGCGTTGTCGATCAGCTTGGCCAAGGATTGCGGTGAAACTTGGACCCCCTCCTCGGGATACTGGGAGATGTCCCAGTTCTGGCAGTACTGGCAGCTGAACGTGCAGCCGCTGAAGAAGATGGTATAACTGGGCACCAGCTCCGGTTCTTCTCCATGGTGCATGAATTCCGAGGCGATTCTGGATTTATCGCCGACGCCGCACCAACCCGTTTTCCCCGCCGCCCGATCGGCCCCGCACCTTCGCTCGCAGAATCTACAGGATTTCAGCATCCTTCTGGCCAGCTCGACCTTCAGGTCCAGCAGCGAGTGTTCTGGCCTCCCCAGACTTTCCAGCTTTAACTCCCCAGAATCTACTTTGGCCCGCAACTTGCGGAACTCCTTCATTTTTTCGTGATGAGTGCGCCAGAGTTCCTCCTCCGGAGCTGAGCGATTGAAATCCACCTCAACGCGTTTGCAGATCTGAAACCTGGCGGGAAGCCTGTCCTCCATCACGGCGAAGTAGCGGGGCAGCGCCGCCCTGGCCTTCTCATCCCTGAGCACCTCGATCGCGTCGGGCCTTAAAATGCGCCACAGGGGGGACACCAATTAGCATTAAATAAGCCGCGGGTTAAAGAATTTCGCAGAGGATGACATGATAATAATATCCGGATCTGCATCGCCGAAGCTCTCGGCTCAGGTGGCAAGTCTACTGGGAGCCGAGCTGGTCAAAGCCGAGGTCAGGCGTTTCCCCGATGGGGAACTTTACGTCAGGGTGGATGCCGAGCTGAAGAGGAAGTCCGTGGCGGTGATACAGTCGACTTGCCCACCGCAGAATGATAACTTGGTTGAACTTCTGCTGCTGCTTGACGCCGCTAAGGACTTGGGGGCGACCAGAGTCATAGCGGTGGTCCCCTATCTGGCCTATTCCCGTCAGGACAAGAGGTTCAAGCCCGGTGAGGCCATAAGCCTGCGCACGGTGAGCAAGCTGATAAGCCAGTCCGGTGCTGAAGAGTTGATAACCGTGGACATTCACCAGGAAGAAACGCTGGGCAATTTTACCATCCCCGCTTTTAATCAGACAGCAATGCCGTTGATCGGACGCTACCTCCGGGGGCTCAACCTCAGGGACCCGGTGATCATCGGCGCCGACCAGGGTTCCATCAAACGCGCCACCAAGGTGGCGCTGGAGCTGGGAGCCGAGCACTATTTCCTGGAAAAGCGCCGGATTTCCCCGGAAAACGTGGTGGTCTATCCCAAGGACATGAATGTGCAGGGTCGGGACGTCGTAATGGTTGACGATATCGTGAGCACCGGTGGAACCATAATTGGTGCGGCCAAGATACTGCAACAGCAGGGCGCGCGGGATGTTTACGTTGCCTGCGCTCACCCTGTCTTGGCCGGAAATGCTGCCCAGAGGCTGATGGACGCCGGGATCAAGCAGATCATCGCCACGGACACCATAGAGAAGGACGTGAGCGTGGTCTCCGTTGCTCCCCTGATCGCAGAGCTGTTGAAGTAGGGGCTGCGGATGTCGGGGCTAATGTTTGTGCTTTCCGGTGAGCACAAGACGCTGCCGGCGGCGGAGGCACTGGCCGCCATCAAGGCCGAGCGCCGCTCCTTCAAGGTGGTGGAGCAGCTGGACCAAGTCCTAGTGGTGGAGACAAAGGCAAAGCCCGAGGTGCTGGCATCGCGTTTGGCCATGTCGCGGGAAATCTGTCACTATCTCTGCAGCTCAGGGGCCACCGAGGAGGAGATCCTTGAGGCGGTGGGAAGCTCGGACATCGTGGACCTCCTTCACCACGGCAAGAGCTTCGCGGTGAGGGTCGAGCGGGTGAAAAGGAGTGCCCCGTCGATTGACACCATTGAACTGTCGAAGAAAATTGCCGCTGTCATTGCTGAGGAAGTTGAGTTTAAGGTGGACCTCGTCAGCCCGCAACAGGAGCTGCTCGGCGTTTTGACCGGGGAGAGGTGCGTCTTTGGTATCACCGCCGCGAGGGTGGACAGGAGCCAGTTCACGCGGAGGAGGCCCACTTCCCGGCCGGCCTTTCACCCCGGGACCCTGAAGCCAGCCCTGGCCAGATGTCTGGTGAACCTGGCCCGGACGCCGAGAGGGGGCACTTTTCTCGACCCCTTCTGTGGCGTCGGCGGCATACTTCTCGAGGCAGGAATCATCGGCGCCAAGGTAGTTGGAGTTGACATCGAGCAGTCCATGATTGAAGGGGCCAGGGTTAACCTTGAGGCGATGAACCTGCGGGATTTCCAGCTTGTCGTCGGCGATGCCCGCAAGCTGCCACCAATGGAGGTGGATGCAGTCGCGACCGATCCTCCCTACGGCCGGCAGTCCAGCACCGCCGGGGCGAAGCTCGATGAGCTCTACCGCGAGGCACTTCCCTCGATTGCCGGGGTGTTAAGGAAGGGGGGATACCTGTGCATCACCTCTCCGGTGGACCTGGAGCTGGAGGAGCTGGCCGCGGGCTCGGGGATGGTCAGGGTTGAGCAGCACGAGCAGAGGGTGCACCGCAGCCTGACGCGGCGGATTTACGTTTTCCGGAAAAAATAGGCCTCAGCTATTTAGCCTGGCGGGGGACTTTAGTTTTGAGGTAGCATGAAGCTGGTCTTCTTGGGCACCGGTGGAAGCATACCGACGTCACGGCGCGGCATTCCGGCGATAGCGCTGAAGCTGAACGGGGAGCTGCTCCTCTTTGACGTTGCCGAGGGGACGCAGCGACAGATGGCCCTTGCCCATCTCAGCCCCATGAAGGTATCCTCAGTATTCATCACCCACCTTCATGGCGACCATTTCCTCGGGCTGGCTGGCTTGGTTCAGACGATGGCGCTCCTCTTCCGCACCAGCCCTCTCGAGGTCTTCTGCCCGGCCGGAGAAAAGGAGCGCCTGGAGAACTATCTCCGGGTGCCCCACTACACCCTCACCTTTGACGTTTTGGTTCGGGAGCTCAGACCCGGTGATGAAGTTCGACGCCGGGGCTATCGTGTCCTGACTTCTGGTGTTGACCATCCCGTGCCCTCGCTGGCATACGCCCTGGTTGAGGATGAAAGGCCCGGGCGCTTCAATGTTGCGAAGGCTCTGGCACTGGGCTTGAAGCCCGGGCCGCTCTTCTCGCGCCTCAGATCCGGGATGAGCGTCACGCTGGAGGACGGGCGGGTGGTGAGGCCGGAGGAAGTGCTGGGTCCCCCCCGCCCGGGAAGGAAGATAGTCTACAGCGGGGACACCAGGCCGACTGATCTCATGATTGAATTCGCCCGGGGTGCCGATGTCCTGATTCATGACTGTACTCTGGGAGATGAACTGATGGAAAAGGCGCAGGAAAATTACCACTCAACACCGCGCGGGGCGGCCGAGGTCGCCAGGCGTGCCGGGGTTAAACAGCTGGTTTTGATGCACATCAGCCCCCGATATGAGGATGACTCCATTTTATTGGAGGAGGCGAAGAAGATCTTTCCCAACACCTTGGTGGCTCAGGATCTGATGGTTCTGGACATTCCGCTCCAAGAAGGATGATTTTCAGATTGCTCGGTGAAGGGGATGGACCGCATTGCTGCGTTGACGATTAGTTTCGCTCCCTAATGCAAGACCTTAAGCCAACAAAAAAGAAAGTTATTGGGTTTTGATGTGAAGGACAAGGAGAGATCGTCCGGCAAGCCTGGCTCCCAAGTGTTTTTGGACTTTTTGAAGGAAGCACCGCAGGCGATAGTGGCCCATGACGCCCGGGGGAAGATCATAGTTTGGAGTCGCGGCGCCGAACGCATGCTAGGTTACCGTGAGGATGAGATCGTCGGCAAGAATTTCTCCAAGCTATTGCCCAAGGGAATCAAAATGACCGGAGAGACGGTTGCTCAAGTTTTGTCTGGCGAAGTCGATGCCTTTGAGTTGCAACTGGTTTCCCAGGACGGTCGTTTGATTGACGTTTTCACGATGGTTTCTCCTCTGAAGGACGAGGAGGGCAATTTAATTGCAATCATTCGGATGATGCGAGACATCACCGAACGCAAAAGGGCCGAAAGGGAAATGAGGATCTCAGAGGAGCAGAAGAGATTGATTCTGGACAATATCCGCGAGCTCATCGCCTTTCAGGATGTTAACAACATGGTCCTAGCGGCCAATCGGGCGGCGGGGGATTCAGTTGGCCAGAGGCCGGAGCAGCTGGTGGGTCGCTTTTGCTATGAAATCTGGCATCAGCGGGATAAGCCGTGCCTTGGTTGCCCTGTGGTGGTTGCCAGAAAAACAGGGCAACCTGCTGAGGCGGAGATCACCTCTCCAGACGGGAGGGTTTGGCACATCCGTGGTTATCCCGTTAAAGACGAAAGCGGCCGGGTCACGGGGGTTATCGAGATAACTTCGGAAATCACCGAGCGAAAGATGGCAGAGCAGAGCATTCAGCGGGCGCGTGAGTTTGCCGAGGCCATCGTGGAAACGGTGCGGGAGCCTCTGGTGGTGCTGGACGCAGAAATGAGGGTGATTGCGGCGAATCGCTCTTTCTATCAAACCTTCCAGGTGGTCCCTGAGAAGACGGAAGGAAGGTCCATCTATGAAATCAGCAATGGTGCTTGGAATATTCCCAAGCTGCGTGAATTGCTGGAGAATATTCTCCCCAATAACACTTCCTTTGATAATTTTGAGGTGGAGCATGACTTTCCCACCATCGGAAGGCGCGTGATGTTGCTCAACGCCCGTCGCATCTACAGCAAGGGCAATAAGACTTTGATGGTGCTGCTCGCCATTGAGGACATCACCGAGCGCCGGCAGGCCGAGGAGAAACTGCAAAAGAGTGAGAAGCGCTACCGGATGCTGGTCGAAATGATGAACGATGGTTTGAGCATGCTTGACCAGGCGGACGTGCTAATTTACGTTAACGATCGCTACTGTGAAATGCTGGGGTACCCCAGAGAGGAACTGATTGGACGCCCCATTTACAATTTCATTGATCCAGGTCAGCGCGATAAAGTGCACGAGATGCTCGAAAAGAGGAGGAAAGGTGAAAGGACCGTTTACGAATCAGCTTACGTTAGGAAAGACGGGCAGAAGATTTTTGCGATTGTATCAGCCACACCCCTCTTTGAGGGAGGTCTTTATGTTGGCTCCTTTGCAGTAGTCACCGACATCACCAGGATAAAGATGGCGGAGGAAAAGCTGCGGGAGAGCGAGGAGAAGTACCGCTCGCTGGTGGAGTACTCCGCCGATTCCATCTACATGCTCGACCGGGAGCTGAGATATCTTTTCGCCAACGAAGCTTTGCTGAGGAGGCTCGGCCTGCCCCGGGAGGAAGTCTTGGGCAGAAAATTTGGTGAACTTCACACCGCCGAGGAAACGGAGGAGTTCGCGGCAAGGGCAAGGGAGGTCTTCGAAACAGGGAGGGCCGTGCAGCAGGAGCACTGGAGCGACAGGTTGAAGGGAGTATTCCTCCGGACGCTGAGCCCGATCACGGATCCCAGAACCGGGGAGATAGGTGCCATCACCGTGGTCTCCAAGGAGATAACGGACCTCAAGCGCATGGAAATGGCGCTTCGCCAAAGCAGCGAGAGATTGAGGGCGATAATAGATTTTTCCCCCGACGGAATCGTGATCACCGATCCAAGCCGCCGGATAATCGATTGCAACCGAGCCCTGCTGAAGCTGCTCAACCTGACCAAGGAGGAAATAGTGGGAAAGGACATCCTAGAGTTTATCTCGCCCAAGCTCAGAGTTGCGGCAAGCAAGGATATTAACGGGGCCGCCGCGGCAGGATCTAGAACCGGTCTGAAGTATGACTTGGTGAATGGCGTCGCGGTACCATCTGAGATCTCGATCGCAACGATACCGGATCCAGATGGAAAGCCAACCGCGTTAATATTCATGGTGCGGGACATCACCGAGCGGGTGAAGAACGAGGAAAAAATGAGGGAGCTCATTTACCGGGTCAACGACATCGTTCCGGGCGAGTGCTATCTCCTCCGCTCCCACAAGGCCGCCTTCATCATTTTTTCTCAGCTCACCGCGCACGGTGTTTCCGGCATCTGCTTTTCCAGGGAGAAACCAGAGGAGCTGATGAAGTACGGCGTTCCCAAGGAGAAGACGGTCTTCATTTCTTCGGTGCCATTGGCCGGTTTTGAAACCATTGATGGACTCCAGCAGATCAGCATCAGGATAGCCGAGTTTCTCAAAGAGAACAAAAATTCGGTGGTGCTCTTGGACGGGCTTGAATATCTGGTCAGCAGGATCGGCTTTGATTCCGTCTACAGATTTTTGCAGGAAAAGAGGTTTAGCTTCTTTGAGAGCAAGGCCGTGCTTCTCATTCCGGTCGATCTTTCCGCATTCGACGACAGGGAGAGAAGTCTCCTCGCCAGCGAGATCAACATAGTCGGCTAGAAAGGTGGGCTCAGGCTGGAGTTTACGTTCATTCTTTCTCACTTAACCCTCTTGTCTTCATCGCCCAGTCTTAATGGTCCTTGATAATTTTTAGTTTTAATGGGTGAAAACAGCTTTTGCTGAGAAAAGGCAAGGGCGGCGCTAAGGTGCCGGTTTTCTGGATTTCCTCAGGCTGCCGCCCCGGGAGAGATATTCGTCGATGGCCCTGGCGGCTTTCTTACCATCACCGATGGCCGAGATCACCGTCGCTGATCCCCTGATGATGTCTCCACCGGCAAATATCCCCTCCCGGCTGGTGGCGCAGGTTTTTTCATCAACTTCAAAATAGCCCCATTTGTTTGTCCTGACTCCCGTGGCACTTCTGGCCACCAGGGGGTTGGCCATGGTGCCGAGGGCGTCGATCACCATGTCCACCTTGATGATGAAGTTGGAGTTCTCGATGGGGATCGGCCTCCTCCGGCCCGACTCGTCCGGCTCGCCCAGCCTCATCCTGATGCACTCCATCCCTGTGACGTTGCCCTTTTCATCTCCCAGTATTCTTACGGGCAGGGTTAGGAAATCGAAGATCACGCCCTCCTCCTCAGCGTGGACTATCTCCTCAGCCCTCGCCGGGGCTTCTTCCCTGGTTCTCCGGTAGACGATGTGAACCTCCTTGGCTCCGAGCCTGAGGGCAGTTCTGGCGGCATCCATGGCCACGTTGCCCGCGCCAATCACGGCCACCTTTTCTCCGACCTTGATGGGTGTGTCGTATTCGGGGAAAAGATAGGATTTCATGAGGTTGGAGCGCGTCAGAAATTCGTTGGCCGAGCAAACGTCATTCAGATTTTCTCCCGGGATCTGCATGAACTTCGGCGCCCCGGCCCCGTTGGCGAGGAAGATGGCGTCGAACTCCTCGGCGAGCTCGTCCACACTCTTGGTGAGCCCGACAACAAAATTGGTGACCATTTCAATCCCGAGATCCTTGGCCTTGTTGATCTCCCAGTCAACGATTTCCTTCGGCAGCCTGAACTCCGGTATCCCGTACATCAGCACGCCTCCCAGTTTATGCAGGGCTTCAAAGATGGTTACCCGATAGCCCTTCCGGGCCAGGTCGGAGGCGCAGGTGAATCCCGCGGGGCCGGAGCCAACGACCGCGACCCGCTGTTCCCTTTTAACCTGCGGTGGATTTTCCCTGATGTTGTGTTTTCTGGCCCAGTCAGCGACAAAGCGCTCCAGCTTCCCGATGTAGATGGGCTTGCCCTTCTTGGCGTAGACGCAGGTCTTCTGGCACTGTTCCTCCTGCGGACAGACCCTCCCGCACACCGCTGGCAGGCTGTTGGTCTTCAGTATCTCGAGGTAGGCGCCGGCAAAGTCCTCCTCAACTATCTTTTGAATGAATCCGGGGATGTTCACCTCTGCGGGGCAACCGGCAACGCAGGTGGGTTTTTGGCACTGCAGACACCTCTGGGCCTCATAGATGGCGTCCTCCACCGAATAGCCCAGCGGGACCTCGTTGAAGTTTTTGATCCTCTCTTCGGGCCTCTGCTCCGGCATCGGGCGCGGTGGCCTTTTCATTCTTTCCGGGATCGGTATGGGCTGAGCCATTCAAGCATCACCCCTGCTTTTATACAGCTCGTAGGCCATCTTCTCCTGCTGTTTGTAGCGGGCCAGGCGGTTGATGAACTCCACCCAGTCGACGTGGTGGCCGTTGAACTCCGGTCCGTCCACGCAGGCGAACTTCGTCTCCCCGGCCACGGTTACTCGGCAGGTGCCACACATCCCAGTCCCATCAAGCATGGTGGCGTTCAAGCTGGTGATGGTTTCTATGCCGTATGGTTTGGTGACCTCGCAAACGGCCTTCATCATCACGGCGGGACCAATGGCCCAGATCTTGTCGATTTTTTCGCCCCTTGCCAGGAGTTCGGCCAGGGGCCCGGTCACGAAACCCTTCCTTCCGTAGCTGCCGTCGTCGGTGGTAACTAGAAGCTCGTCGGAGACGCTTCTCATCTCTTCCTCCATTATCAGCAGCTTCTTTGACCTGGCACCGATGATGGCGATCACCCGGTTACCCGCCCTCTTGAGTTCCCTGGCTATGGGATAAACCGGAGCGACTCCGATCCCTCCACCAACCACGGTCACGGTGCCATAATGCTTTATTTCCGAAGGTATCCCCAAGGGCCCCACGAGGGAGTAAAGGTCGTCGCCCTCGTTCAGCTTCGACAGCATTGCGGTGGTTTTCCCCACCACCTCAAAGACCATGCGGATGGTTCCCCTCTCGCGGTCGTAGTCGGCAATGGTGAGCGGGATGCGTTCGCCCTTTTCCCGCACCATCAAAATCACAAATTGTCCCGGCCTGGCCTTTGCCGCGATCAGCGGTGCTTGGACCAGCAGGGAGTAGATGTCTGGGGCTATTTCATTTTTTGAGATGATCTTTGCCATGTTCTGCACCAACGATTAGTTTAAAATAAACGGCACTTAATCGGTTTTAAATTTTTTGTTGCCCGAGAGATCAAATGATCACAGTGTTTAATCCTGAAGTGCTTGAGGCTCTATTTCGACGATCGGTTTGCCTTCGCGTGTTTTCGGCGCCAGGTAGTCGATGAGCAGATCAATGTTGGGGGCCTCCAGGGAAACGCTGATGGGGCCGAGGGGAGATTCTCCCTCGGTAAAGCTGATTCTGCCGACGAAAGCAACCTGTTTGTTCAGCATGAAATGGGTGGCGTTGCCCCTTTTGTTGGCGAGCAGCACCGACCGGGCCGTGTCCAGGATCGCCTGCTGCCTGAGGAGCCGGTGAAATTGGGAAAGGGCGCCAACATCCGAGGCCTCACCGACCAGCCTCTGCCCGACCAGCTCCAAGTTCAGGGTCGGGAAGATCCTCTTCACCGCGGCCTCCACCTTCTCCCGTGACTCAGTTGGCCTGACTTCAGCTTCCACGCGCAGCTTCAACACCATCACCCCACAATTTTCTTGAACAGATCCTCCGCCGCCCGCCGCAGCTCTTCGAGATCACCCTCGTTCACGATGATAAAATCAGCCAGCGCCATGGCGTCGCCCAGCCCCCAGCTCAGCTCCCGTTCATCCTTCTTGTGAAAGCTCCGGATGCTGATGGTGTCATCCTCCCTCTTTCTCGAGGCTATCCTCCGGTACCTAGTCCTCTGGCTCGACCAGCACCCGATGAGATGAAAGTTTTTGCCGAAGGTCTTTCGAAACTCCTTGACCTCGGCCATCCCTCTGATACCGTCGACGACAACCGCCCGCTGCCCCTCGCCCGCTTTCCTGACGAGTGGAATGCAGCGCTTGGCGATGGCCCCCATTCCCTCCCTTCTTCGCAGCTCGTTGGAGAGCAGCGCCACATTTTTCTCAGTTATCCTTTTGCCGCGGCGTCTCAGCTCCTCCCAGACTACATCGCCCATCCTCACGCTGGGAACACCGAGCCTCGAGAGGGTCTTGGCGATTTCAGTCTTACCTGATCCGGGCAGGCCGACGATGCCGATGATCTGGGGAGCCATTACAATTCAACCACGATCAGAGTGGTGGTGTTGGTCACTCCCGGGATGCTCCGTATGTCGCCGAAGATGGCCTTGGTCAGCTTTTCCAGAGAGTCGACCTCTATTCTGGCGACTATGTCATAGGGGCCAGCGACGGCCTCGGCCTTCTTTACGCCCTCGATGAGCTTTACCTTCTTGAAAACTTCGGCAGTCTTCCCTGGCTCCGCCGAGATCAGGCTGTACGCGTTTACCATTCCGACACCTCCAATTGATATCTTCCCTTTTTCCCTTAAAATACCCGCGGAGGAAATTGGGAACCCTATTGCTGCAGTTTCAAAATCTCTTTAATTTTGCTCAGGCCGATGTTTTTGAGTCTTTCCAGTTCTGCCTCGTCGCGACCTTCCGCGGCAAAGCGCGCCTTGGGCTCGGTTCCGGAGACGCGCACCAGGATCCAGCTGCCGTTTTTTCTGTTTATCCTGAGCCCGTCAAGCTCTATCGTCTCCTGAACTTCATCAACCTGGGCCAGGAGGTACTCGCGCATCTCCCTCATGAATTCTTCCTTCATCTCATCGGGGCAGGGAAAGTCACTGAAGTATGCCGGGTAGTTCGGGACCCTTTCTGAGATGATTTCCGAGAGCGGCCTCTGCTCGCTGGATAGCAGTTCCACCATCTTGGCAGCGCAGAAGACACCGTCGGCCCAGGGTCCCAGCTCCAAGAAGACCAGTTTTCCCGGTTCTCCGGCAAAGCAGGCGTGGTGCTCCAGCATGGCTTCGGTGAAATCCCCCAGCCCCGTCCGGTAAACCTTTCCGCCGGCCCTCGACACAACCTCGTCAATTGCCGTCGAGGTGTTGATGCTGGTCACCACGGCCCCGCCGTTTGACCTCTTGACCGCGATTTCCGCGAAAAGGGCGAGGAGGGCATCTGGTCTCACGAAGTTGCCCTGCTCGTCCACCACCGCGATTCTATCGGCGTCCCCGTCGTGCGCCAGCCCGATGTCGGCGTCCACCTCGCGCACCGTGGCCATGAGGTCGAGCAGGTTCCATGGCTGTGGTTCCGGGGGTCTGCCGGGAAAGTGCCCGTCAGGGTGAGCGTTGAGCGTCACGACCTTGCAGCCCAGCTCCCGGAGCAGCCGCGGCGTGGTCACCGAGCCAGTTCCGTTGGCGCAGTCGACAACCACCTTGAGGCCGCCCTTCACCCTCACCATCTTCTTGATGGTGTTCAGGTAGGGTGTGACCGGGTCATATCGTCGCACGCTGCCCAGCTCATCCCATCCCGTGGTCCTGCTTCCTGCCCCGAAGAAGAGCCGTTCCATCGATACCTCGTCCTCGGTCAGGAACTCGGTGCCGTCGGAGCGGTAGAAGACGATCCCGTTGTCCTCGGGAGGATTGTGGGAGGCGGTTATCATCGCGCCAGCTCCCGCGCCGAGGTCTTTGGTGGTGAAAGCGACGCAGGGGGAGGGCACCACACCAACTTCAACGATGTCACACCCTCCGGAGAGGAGTCCCGCGGTAAAGGCTCGGGCCAGCATCTCCCCGGATGTTCTCGTGTCCCATCCGACCACCACTTCACCACCGTTGACGTACTCTGCCAGGGCGCTGCCAAGCCTCAGCATCAGTTCCGGGGTAACTTTGGTCGATATTGGCCCCCTGATGCCCCTCGTGCCGAAGAGCTTTTTTCCTAGCATGGCCCGCTCCTTTAAAGTCTTGCTCGTTTCAGCTATTCTCTCTTTCGGTCTTTAAATCAGCTTAAGTTATCCCCTTTATGTTCTGGGGGTAATACCGGGGCAGCGGAGATGTTTTTGCAGATCAGCATCAGGATATTTAAAGAGCAGGTAATTTATCTGTGATGTCCATGGAATGGGACGAGGATCTCGAGAGGATAAAGGAGAGGAAGTTGAGGGAGCTGATGAAAAAGGCCGGTGAAGGCCGTGGTAAAAGCGAGGCAACGGGCAAGCCGGTGGAGCTGAACGCGGCCACCTTTCAGGAGCTGGTCCGGAGCCACCCCTTCGTGGTGATCGACTGCTGGGCGCCCTGGTGCGGCCCCTGTCGTATGTTGGCCCCCATCTTGGAGGAGCTGGCGCAGGAATATGCCGGGAGGGTGGTGTTCGGGAAGCTGAACGTGGACGAAAATTCATCCATCGCCTCCGACTATCAGATAATGAGCATCCCCACGCTGTTGGTGTTCAAGCGCGGTAAGCTCATAGATCGGATCGTGGGGGCAATGCCGAAAAAGGCACTTGAGGCAAGGATAACGCGCCTGCTTTGAAAATTCCCGATCAACCCGGATAATAGTAGGGTTTTTTGATGTGGCCAAAGGCCTCCATTGCGGCAATTATCCCCTGTCCCACCGCCACCCCAACCTGCTTGACCGGAGTTGCGGTGACGTCGCCAGCAGCGTAGACCCCGGGGATGTTGGTTCTCTGCCTGCTGTCCACGATGATGAAGCCTCCGGCGTCCACGGCCACCCCGGCTTCTCTTGCTGGCTGGCTGTTGGGAACCTCTCCCACTTGGACGAAGATCCCGTCGATTTTTACCTCCTTGGTCTCACCGGTCTTGTTGTTGAACAGCAAAACGCTCCTGACCCTGGTGTCACCCCTTATTTCCTTAACCTCGGTGTTCCACAGGATCTCGACTTTCCTCTCCAGCAGTTCCCTCACATAGGCCTCCTCTGCCCTGAGCCTTTCTCGGCGGTGGGCCAGTTTGACCTCAGACGCGATGTTTGACAGATAGATGGCGGAGATGGCGGCGGAATTTCCTCCGCCCACGACAAGGACGCTCTTACCCTTGAAGAAAGCCCCATCGCAGACCGCACAGTAGCTCACCCCCTTGCCGCGAAACTCGCTTTCTCCCGGGACATTGAGTTCCCGGCGATTACAGCCGGAGGCGATGATCACGGCAGAGGCCTCGTATTCCCCCTGTTCAGTTTGGATCAGCTTTTTTTCACCAGTTAGTTTCATCCCCACGACCTTCTCAAACTGTTTGATGGGAACCTTGAATTTCTCACAGTGTTCCACCATCTTGGCAACCAGCTCTTGCCCGCTCACCGACGGAAAGCCGGGATAGTTCTCGATGAGGGGGGCATCGGCGGCCGCTCCGCCGGGGATTTTTTCCTCAATGACCAGCGTTTTAAGCCCGCTGCGAACGCCATAGAGTCCAGCGGTTAATCCGGCAGGTCCTGCACCGATAATGATCAAATCCCACGATTCCATTTTCCCATCTCTACCATTTTTCATGCCTTCAAATCAGATAGTCTGTTGGAGAATTAAATTATTAGGGCTTCCGCCAGCAGGATCACCCCAATCGCCAAAAAAATCGCGCCGGTGAAAATTCTGAGGCCCTTTTTTGGAATGAGTTTGATCAATTTGCAGCCCACCAAGACACCGGCCCCCATTAACAGGGCAAAGGCCAGCACCATCCCCGTGAAGATGAGCAGCGGGGCGTTGTACTCCACGGCCAGCGCAACCACTGAGAACTGGGTTTTATCTCCCAGTTCCATCACAGCCACCATGGAAAAGGACGCCAATAATGCAGAACGACTTCCCCTGAATTTTATTCTTTCCCCATCTTTTTCTCCCAGAGTTTTCAGGCCAAATGCCAGGAAAATGGCGGCAGCGATCAGCCTCAGGATCTGGAAGGGGAACAGCCCCGCCAGCGCTGTTCCAGCCAAGATGCTGATCCCGTCGATGAGGGCAACTGCCAGCATGGCCCCTGCGAAAACCGCGGCGGCGGGATATCTGCCGGATAGAGTCATCGCGGCGAGCTGTGTTTTGTCCCCCAGCTCGGCAAGCGCCACGATTGCCATGGTTGTTACCAGCGGCGTTAGCTCCATGCGGGTCCCAATAATTTACCCGCGCGGGGATAAAACGGTTAAAACTCTTTTTATTCCTCTTCGGTCCCCGGTAAGTTCTGAAGTTCTTCAATTGACTTTTCAATTCCGAAGGAGCGCAGAAGCTTGTTCATTTCCTCGTTGGCTCTCTTTCTGGCCGCCGTCTCGGTAACTCCAGAATTGATGAGTTCTTCCTCGATCAAGTCGCGGTAAATGGTGACGTTGACGATGAAGTCTTCCAAGGTCATGCTGCCGATGGCGATGCCGGCGTGGATCATGACCAGTTGTCCCGGAGAAATGCCTTCAAAGCCAACTAGGACCTCTCTTCTCACTCCACCCAGGTCTACTGTTGCTATCTGCCCGTTAACGCTGAGCACCTTGGCGGGCACTCCCCAACACACGTCAACCACCTTGCCCTCCTTTAAACGGCTCTGATGTTTTTATACCCTGCCGGGCCCAGACGTTGCAGGTGCCCTCTGAGGAGACCATGCATGGCCCCCAGGGTTTGGCCGGTGAGCAGCCCTTCAAAAACATTGGACAATCAACCGGCTTCGAGATCCCGACGACGACTTCACCACACTTACATCCCGACGGTATCTCCGATCCTGAACTGTCATGTCCTGTTGTCCCCGCTTCTGAAATGCCGAAGCATTTCATCGCATCGAACTTATCGAACAGTTCTCCCCGCAGCCTGAGCCCGCTCCGCGGCATGAGCCCCAGACCCCGCCAGACGGCATCGGTTTTCTCGAAGACCTCCTCGATGGCCTTTATCGCGTACTGGTTGCCCTCCCACCTCACCAGTCTTCTGTACTCTATTTTGGTCTCGGGCTTGTTTTCCCTGATCATGAGCAGGATCTGGGCCACGGCCAGCATTACATCGATGGGTTCAAAGCCGGCAACCACCGTGGGCAGGCCATGCTCCTTGGGGAGAAAATCCCAGGCGGAGGCCCCTATTATCGCCGAAACGTGCCCCGGGGCAAGCACACCCCGGATGGGGAGCAGGCCACGCTCTTGGTAAAGTTTGATGGTGTATTTCATGGCCGGAGGGGTCAACCTGATGGCGTTGAGGAATTTTAGGTTTTCCGGTACCATGTTTTCCCTGAACGGCAGCGCATAGCTGGGTGCGGTGGTCTCGAACCCGATCGCGAAAAAGACGCTCTCTCGCCCGTGTTTCCTGGCGTCGGCGATGGCATCGAGATAGCTGTAAACAACCCTTACCTCGCCGCCGCAGGCCTTGGCTTCCTCTAGGCTGGCGGGATAGCTCGATCCCGGGCCGCGCAGCTTCAGGACATCTCCGTAGGTGTAGACCCTTATCCCCTCCAGCGCCAGCTTCACCGCAGCCTCGACGTAGTGGGCCGGGGTCACGCAGACGGGACAGCCGGGGCCAGCCACCAGGTCCAGGAAATGAGGCAGCAGGGATCTAATGCCGTACCTGGTTGTGGTCCATTCGTGCGTGCCGCAGAAGTTCATTATTTTTATCAACTCACAGCTCTCCCTCTTTCTGATCTCCTCGGCGCATTTTTCTATTGTTTCCCTGAGCCTGGTGGCTAAAGATAAGTTTTCCCGGAAAACCTGCCTTATTCGATCCTGATCAAATGCAGGAAGCATGAGCCCACACCATCTCGCTATCGGGATAAGATGTTAATAAATGCTGGAGCTCAGCCGGCGAAGGTTCCCCTCTTTCGTGTGATTTAAAATTAAAAATTCTTGCGATGGCAAAAGCTTAAATTGGCTAATTCATTAGTCTGAAAGAAGCGGGATGGACCAAGCCGAGTCCCGAAGGGGTGGAAGGTTGGAAAAGTACCTGGTGGCCAAGACGAGTTTTCTCAAGCTCGTCGATGAGCAAATCAAGGAGGGCAAGGAAGTGGTCGCGCCGGTGAGGCAGGAAAATCAGGCCAACTTCCGAAGGATAAAATCCACGGCCGAGATCCTCTGGGGTGGGCCCCAAACTGTGGTCTCCGCCAAGTCCTTCGTCTTTCCGCCAAAGGAGGAGCTGCTCAATTATGAGACGAATGATGAGGTCAGGGTTCAGCCCCGGGTGGAAGCGAAACCGCTGATCCTGCTTGGTGTTCATTCCTGTGACATCAATGGGATGGCATTGCTGGACAAGGTTTTCACGGAGAAAAACTTGGACGAGAACTATGTCAAGAAGAGGGAAAACCTGACCGTGATCGGAGTGGAGTGCCTGGAGCCCTGTTCCCCGGAGTCATTCTGTTATCGCAAGGATTCGGTGCTGCCCTGGGACGGCTTTGATCTCTTCCTGACCGATCTGGGTAAGAATTTTTTTGTCGAAGTTGGTTCAGCAAAGGGGGAATCATTTCTCTCAGGCTTGGGCAAAAAGGCCACCCAGGCCGATGTGGATCGGGTGAAAAAAATCAGGAGGGAAAGGGACGCCAAGTTTGATGAAAAGCAGCGGAAGCTGAAACCCAAGCTGTCAGATCTACCTGTTCTTCTCAAGGAAAATTATAATTCCCCCGTTTGGGCTGAGCGCGGGGCGAGGTGCTTTGGATGCGGTTCCTGCAACATGGTCTGTCCCACCTGTTACTGTTTTGACGTCAGGGATTGCGTTGAGCTGGATCTCAAACACGGCATCCGCGCCAGGTGGTGGGACGGTTGCATGCTTACCGATTTCACTCGGATAGCCACCGGCGAGATCTTCCGGGAGGACAGGGGGGCCAGGCTTCGCCACAGGACCTACCGAAAGGATTACTACCTGTTTGAAAAATGGGGGAAGAGCTTTTGCACCGGTTGCGGCAGGTGCGGCAAGGCCTGCCTGACCAAGGTGGTCGACCCCCTGGACATCGCCAACGAAATCTATGAAAGGAGCAGATCAAGATGACGATATACAAGCCCGAGGTCGCGGTGATTAAAAGGGTGGAGAAGCTGACCGTTACGGAGAGCCTGTTTGATCTGGAGCTCCTCTCCGGCAAGCCCTTGGGACACAGGCCGGGGCAATTTTTGGAGCTGTCGATTTTTGGTGTAGGCGAGGCCCCGATCTCCATATCCTCGGCGCCTTCAGACAGCCCAACCTTCCAGCTCTGCGTCAGAAAGATTGGAAACGTGACCACCGCCATGCATGCGCGGAAGCCCGGAGATAAAGTGGGGATCAGGGGGCCTTTTGGCAATGGCTTTGATCTGGAGAATTTCAAGGGTTGGGATGTTCTTTTGATCGGCGCTGGACTTGGCCTAGCGCCGCTGCGCTCGCTCATCTGGGCGGTGCTGAACTCACGGCAGGATTACGGCAGGGTGTTCATCATCCACGGGGCGAGGAGCCCCCAGCTGCTCCTCTTCAAGGAGGAACTGAGGGAATGGGAAAACAGGCCCGATGTGGAATTTTACTCGACGGTTGATGTGGCCGATGAATCGTGGCAGGGCCATGTGGGGGTTATCAGCACGATAATACCGGAGGTGGATTTTGACCCGGAAAAGACCCAGGCGGTGATCGTTGGTCCCCCAGTGGTTTACAAGTTCCTCATAAAGGAGCTGAAGAATCGGGGAGTGGAAGATGACCACATCTGGGTGGACCTCGAGAGAAAAATGAAGTGCGGTGTTGGTAAATGCGGGCACTGCCAGATAAACAATGTTTATGTCTGCCAGGACGGTCCTGTGTTCCGTTACGACAGGATTAAAAACTTGCCGGAGGCGATATGATGGCGAAACCAAAGGTCGCATTCTTTGACTTCACCTGCTGTGAGGGCTGCCAGCTGACTGTCCTCTCCCTCGGAGACAAACTTCTGGACCTCTTTGAATCGGTTGAGGTGGTGAACTTCAGGGAGGCCTCCAGCTACAAGGGGCAGGACTATGATATCGCGTTCGTCGAGGGATCAATTGCCAGCTCCAAGGACATCGAGAGGATCAAGGAGATCAGAAAAAGAGCCAAGGTGCTGGTTGCCCTTGGAGCCTGCGCCCACACAGCCGGAGTTAACGCCATCAGGAACTTCCACAACCAGCAGGAGATCAGAAAGATGGTCTACGGCGACAAGGCTTGGGTTTTCGATTCAATACTGGCCCAGCCCATCGATGCCATCGTCAGGGTGGACTATTATATTCCTGAATGTCCCATTGACAAGGAGGAGTTTCTCCGCTTTGTGTCCCAACTCCTGAACAACATGAAGCCCTTCCTCCCGGATTATCCCGTCTGCGTTGAGTGCAAGATGAAGGGAAATGTTTGCAACTATCACAAGCCCAACCCGATCATCTGCCTGGGTCCGGTGACCAGAGGAGGCTGCGGGGCAATCTGTCCCTCTGCTGGCAACGCCTGTGAGGGCTGTCGGGGGCTGATACCGGATGCCAACCTAGAGGCGATGGAGTGGCTGCTGAATGAGTACGGGGTGTCCGCTGAAGACAAATTCAGGTTCTATCGGATGTATAACGGTTTGATGGGGATGAAAAAATGACCGGGAAAGACCTCAACATCTACGTCCATCACGTCACCAGGGTGGAAGGTCACGGAAACATTCTGGTCGACGTGAAGAACGGCGAGCTGAAGGAGGTTAAGCTGGAGATCATAGAGTCGCCCAGGTTTTTCGAGGCAATGCTGGTCGGGCGGAGGTTCCCCGAGGCCGTTCACATCGCCAGCAGGATCTGCGGGATCTGTTCCATCTCGCACACGGCCGCTTCGATAAAGGCCATTGAGGACGCGCTGGACATCAAGCCGACCTGGCAGACGGAGACCCTGAGAAAGATCTTGATGGAGGCCGAGATTCTGGATTCTCACGCGCTGCACAGCTTCTTCCTCGCCGTCCCCGATTTCTTCGGTCTTCCTTCGGTGATCCCGATGGCTTCCACCAACCCCGATGTCGTTAAAACCGCGATCAACTTCAAGAAGCTGGCTCATGAAATTTGCGATGTGATGGTGGGCAGGCACACCCACCCGATCTCAATGGTTGTCGACGGCTTTACCAATTTGGTGACCGAGGAGCAGATGGCGGAGCTGCTGAAAAAGATAAAGGCGGCGCTGAAAAACGATGTGCCAAAGATGCTGGAATTTTTCTCCCGGATAAAGTTCCCCGATTTCGAGAGGAAGGCCAATTACACCTGCTTGGTCAACCCGGAAATGTATCCCTTTTATGATGGGATGATAAAATCCTCGGAGGCCGGAGTTTACCGGCACCGGGATTATCGGCAAAAAATTGTCGAGCGTGTCGTGGACCACTCCACAGCAAAGCATGCATTTGGACCGGTAAAACCATATATGGTCGGTGCTCTCGCCAGGTTCAACACCAACTATAAACAGCTGATGCCGGGGGCTCAGGAGGCCGCCAAGATGCTGGGGCTGGAGGCGCCGAGCTACAACCCATATCACATTACCCTGGCCCAGGTCGTTGAGATCGTTCACTGTTTGGAATCGATGTCCCGTCTGATTGAACAGCTGCTCTCGCGTGGCATCAGGGATGAGCGGGTGGAAAGGCCGCCGCTCGCGGGCTGGTCGGCCAGGCTTCCCCCGGCCAAGAAGAGCTGGGGCGTCGGCGTGGTCGAGGCGCCGCGGGGGCTCCTCATTCACGAGTACCGGATAAACGGCAACGGCACGATAGATGCGGCGAACTGCATCATCCCAACGGCGCAGAACCTGGCCAACATCGAGGCGGACATGAGGGAACTGGTTCCTCAGATACTTGACCGATCCAAGGAGGAGATAACCCAGCTTCTGGAAATGTTGGTCCGGTCTTATGACCCCTGCATTTCCTGCTCTGCCCACCTGCTAAAGGTAGATTTTGTTGAGTGAAAGGAAGCTCGTGGTCGGGCTGGGAAACATCCTCCTCAAGGATGAAGGAGTTGGTGTGAGATGCGTCGAGCTCCTCAGAAGCAGAAATCTGAATCAGGACGTTAAAATTGTTGACGGGGCCACGATGGGTTTCGACCTTCTTGAGGAGATGAGGGGCTTCGATCGGGTGGTGCTGGTTGACGCCGTGGACATGGGGAAAGAACCCGGTTATATCGCCAGCTTTGGGGCCGAGGAATTGCTCAAGGTTGCTGGAGGAAAAAAATTTTCCCTGCACGAATTCAACCTGGTTGATGTCATCCAGCTGGGGAAGAAGCTGGGCTACCCCATGGACAAAGTGAGGATCGTTGGCATCCAGCCGGCGGAGGTTGGATGGGGGAGTCGCCTGAGCAAGATCATTGAGGAAAAGTTACCCGAGCTGGCAGGTAGGGTTTTAAGAGAGATCAGTGATTAAAATTTGGTGACCTAATGGCGGTGAAGCCGGAAGTCCTGAAGGGAATGGATATTTTTGAGTTCCTGAAGCGCGATGAGCTGAGGGACATCGCCGAGCTGACCGAGGTTGAGGAGTACGAGCAGGGGGACTTGATCTTTAAGGAAGGGGACGAGGCCGAGAAAATCTACATGGTCTTGGAGGGAAGGGTCTCGATCGAGCTGGAGGCGGGGGCCGGAAAGAGGATCTCCGTTTACACGCTCACCAAGGGAAGATTTTTCGGCTACCCGGCACTCCTCCGCACCAGGAGATACACCACCTATGCCCGATGTTTGGATAAAGTCAAAGTGGCCACCATCGTTGCCGATGAACTGGTCAACAAGATCTTCAAAAAGGACTGCAGGCGAGGATATCTGGTGATTAAAAAAGTCGCTGAGATCATCGCCAATGAACTCTCGGACACCCGCGTGCAGCTTCTCTTTCTGGCCCAGCTTTGAAGTCAGGGTCGGAAGGGGACCCACCCCATTGGGGCTAGCTAGCGGCGTCTTGGGCACATCTCACCAGTTTTTGTTGTTAAGGCAAAGTTAAAATGTGGGAAAATAACAGGGGAACAGGTGAACTCGTGGCGAAGGATCCGGTTTGTGGCATGTTCGTTGACGAGAAAAAGACGAAATTCAAGTCGGTCTACCAGGGCAGGGATTATTTCTTCTGCTCGGCTGGTTGTAAAAAAATCTTCGATAAATATCCGGAGAAGTGCTTGGAAGAAAAATCATCGAGCTGCTGCAGGTGTTAATTTTTTAGCCTAGCAATTTTTATTTTTGGTATAATAAGACAGCATCCGGGGCAAATCATCAGAAGCAGGTGACGTTATGAAAATCGGTGTCATCGGTCTGCAGGGGGCGGTAAGCGAACACATCGAGGCGGTCAAGCGGGCCTTCTCCAAAAGCGGCCAAAGAGGTGAGGCCATCTGGATAGCCCGGCCGGAACATCTGGAGGGTGTGGACGGGATTATCATCCCAGGCGGCGAAAGCACCACCATCGGCAAGCTGATGCAGATCACCGAGATCTTTGACGTGGTGAAAAGATTGGCCCTTTCCGGAGTCCCGATTCTTGGCACCTGCGCCGGGATGATTGTGCTGGCCAAGCGTGGGGATGAGCAGGTGGCAAAAACAAGGCAGCCGCTGCTGGGGCTGCTGGATATTTCCGTGGTGAGGAATGCCTTCGGGCGGCAGCGTGAATCCTTTGAGGCAGATCTCCATATTCCGGTGCTCGGCGAGGAACCCTTCAGGGGGGTCTTCATAAGGGCGCCAGCGGTCAAGGAGATCTGGGGGGACGTTGAGGTTCTCGCTGAGTTCATGGGGAAAATCGTGGGGGTCAAACAGGGGAACATTATTGCCGTGGCTTTCCATCCGGAGCTGACGCCGGACACCAGGCTTCACGAGTACTTTTTGAAGATGTGTCGCAAGGGATAGTTTTCTAAGTTGCCTCTTTTAGCCGGATTTTTGGTTAATTTGATTGCAATGTCAGGCGCGGAAAAACGGAGGTTTAGAAAAAGCCATTTCAGGCGCCAAAATTCAGCAAGTATTTAATGAGGGGCAGGAAATTAATTGGAATGGTGGGCCCATAGCTCAGCGGCAGATTGGATTTCAAGAAGTCCAAGCCGAAAGCACTCGCTTCGCAGGCGAGGGGTCGCGGGTTCAAATCCCGCTGGGTCCACCATACCTTGGTATTTGTTTCTTGCTCAGCTGATCTTTAGCTTTGTCGGTGGCATGATCTCTATTGATCTATTAGATAAACACGCGTTACATCTTTTTGAACAAGTCCTTCGCCGCGCCGCAGATGGGACAAACCCAGTCCTCTGGCAAATCCTCAAAGGGGGTGCCTGGCTCTACATTGGCGTCAGGATCG
>LQMQ01000025.1 GCA_001515205.2 Candidatus Hadarchaeum yellowstonense | reverse complement strand
ACTTTGGTTAGTTGTATTAATCTCTGCCACGGATTTGATTTGGTATCTGGAGGCCAGATCTATGAGGTTGATTGAAAAGAACAGTGGGGTGATTCAACAGCCAAATAAGGTTAAAAGGGATTGGAAAGCTTACAACGACCAGCTCGTCAAGCACAACGACGCGCAAAAAATTTCAATCTGAGCATATTGGGTTGATGCTGGGCGAGAGGTGTGGCCGGTGAGCCAAATAATAAATGCTCAGTAAATCTCGCATTTATTTGTACAAAAAGCATAAACTTAAATCGTCCAATATTTACTTTTTGACGGCGTAGCATCTTAATAAATGATTAGTTATAAATTTCTTAGAGGAAAATATGCGCGAAGTCGTGATGCCTAAACTGGGCATGATTTCTAGACAAGGCAAGGTATTAAAATGGCTCAAAAGGGAAGGTGAAAAAGTAGAAGAAAAAGAACCACTACTTGAAATAGAATCTGAAAAGATAACTTATACTATTGAGGCACCGTCAAGCGGAATTCTGCAAAAAATAATGGTGGTGGAAGGACAAGAGGTCCCTGTCGGCACAACTGTTGGTATAATCGAAGTTTCCGAAAAATCTCAAGAGGTGAAAGAGGAGAAGATCGTGGAAAGTTTTGAGCTGCCGAAAATTGCCAAAGTGATACCATTCAAGGATCTTAGAGAAAAAGCCGCACAACGGCTTTCTCGTTCTTATTTGGAGGCGGTCCATGTAACGATGATGATGGAAATTGATGCATCTAATCTTGTAGGCTTCTATGAAAAAATGCGTCATGAAATAGAGAAATTATCTGGATCAAAATTAACTTATACAGCTATTTTAGTCAAAGCAGCTGCTCTTTCGCTTAGAGAGAACATCACGCTAAACTCAACTTTGGAAAAAGATGAAATAATGATTTTTGAAAATATTAACATTGGCGTCGCGGTCTCAACAGAATCAGGAATATTGGTTCCTGTTATTAAGGATGCAGATAAAAAATCTCTATCAGAATTGTCCTTTTTATTAAAGGAATTAGTTGAAAAAGCAAGGAAGGGAGAACTCTCTGCTCACGAGCTAAGTGGCGGTACTTTCACGGTATCTAATCTTGGGATGTACGGAGTTGATTTTTTTACCTCCATCATAAACCCTCCGGAATGCGCAATACTTGGCGTGGGAAAGATAACCAGAAAACCAGTGGTTCTAAACAATGAGATAGTAATTAGACCAACAATGTTTTTGATTTTGACTTTTGATCATCGAATTGTCGACGGCACCACAGCCGCTAATTTTTTGAATAGGATAAAAAAAATTTTAGAGGAACCTAACATTTTAATGACGTAGGGAAAATATGGAAAAATGGAGATTTTTAGATATCGAGCACACTGATCCATGTATGAACTTAGCAATCGAAGAAGCCATAGTGATTGCTGTGGGAAAAGGCCTAGTTAATCCTACTGTTCGTTTTTGGAGAAACCTAAATACAGTAGTGATCGGACGCTTTCAAAGTATTGAGAATGAGGTTAATCTAGAAGAATGTAAAAAATACCAGACGTCAATAGTTAGACGATTTACTGGCGGCGGCGCTGTCTATCAAGACGATGGAAATTTAAATTGTGCAGTAGCCCTGCCTAAAGGACATAATTTAGTAGAAAAAGATGTTTCGGCGACCTATAAAATACTCGGGTCTGCCTTGATTTATTCCCTAAATTTTTTGGGAGTAAGGTCCTATCTTGATTCTAATAACATTTATGTGGGGGAGAAAAAAATTTCAGGCATGGCTGGCACTATAAGTGATGGTGCTGTTTTTCATCATGGAACACTTCTGATAAATACGGATGTTGAAATTTTGTGGAAGGTTTTGAAGACCGCTGGAAGTTTATCTCTAAAAAAACATGTTGGGAGTAGGCGTGAAGAAGTTACCACGCTCAACGCAATTTTAAACAGGACAGTCACAGTAGCGGAAGTTAAAAAAATCCTGTGCGGCGCTTTTGAATCGTGTTGGAAAGTAGAATTAGTTGAAGGCAGTTTAACAAAGGAAGAAAAATTGTTAGCCAAAGAGATATATGAAGAAAGATATTTGAACAACCCTGAAAATGTCGTTTTATTTTGATTTCACGGCATTTGGAGATCCCTATTTTGCCCCGAACTGGTCACAGGCGTCTACTAAGTATCTAAGGTAGGCTATTGCAGGGCCACCACCCATTAAGCCTGCAACAAATCCAGCCTCGTAGATTTCTTTTTTAGTGGCTCCTTCTTTTATTGCATTTTTGACATGAAAAGCTATACAAGGTATGCACTGCGCAGCAACGCTAAGAGCAACTGAAATTAATTCTTTTTCCTTTGTTGAGAGTGCACCAGGTTTCTCCGCTTGTTTTGCAAATTCAAAAAAGGCTAGAGTATATTCGGCGTCGGTTTCTTTAATTCTTTTTAGTAAATCCATAAACCGTTCGTAATAATTCTCAATTTCATTTTCAGCCATCCACACACCATCCCCTATCTGTACACACTCATATTTAAATTAGGCAGCGTTTTGCGAAGAGAGAAGCAGCTTATGTACTCAAGATTTCTTTAACGGCGTTGATTATTTTTTCTTCGTTTGGAATATAATAATTTTCCAAAGGTGGACTAAATGGAACTGGCGTGTTCGGTGCGCCAATCCTTTTAATCGGGGCCTTTAGCCAGTTCCATGCCTCTTCAGCGATTATTGAAGCAATCTCAGCACTTGAGGCGCCTCTTTTGTTTTCCTCAGTCACTATGACAACTCTTCCGGTCTTCTTTACTGAGTTTATTATCGTCTGCTTGTCTAACGGGACTAATGTTCGAGGATCGATGACTTCGGCATCTATTCCTTCCTTTGCTAAAATATCGGCAGCTCTTATGGCTTTTGGGATCACGGCGAGTGTGGCCACGATGGTGACGTCTTTTCCTTCTCGTTTCACGTCAGCTTTGCCAAATGGGATTAAGTATTCTTCATCTGGTATGAAACCTTTTGTAAAGTACAGCATTTTATGTTCTAAAAACAATACAGGGTCATCGCCCCGGATTGCAGTTTTGAGCAACCCCTTTGCATCGTATGGTGTGGAAGGAATCGCTATTTTTATACCAGGCACATGCATAAAAATTGCCTCCCAGCTTTGGGAATGTTGGGCCGCCGCTTGGAATCCAGCGCCGCAGTTGGTTCTAATCACCATGGGAACACTAACTTTACCCCCGCTCATGAATCGTATTTTTGCAGCTTGGTTACAGATGGTGTCAAAACAACATCCCATGAAATCCATGTACATTATTTCTGCAACAGGCCTCATGCCAGTCATGGCAGCGCCAATTGCGCATCCGATGATCGCCGACTCTGATAGCGGAGTATCTCTAACCCTTTCCTTTCCAAACTTTTTAATAAAGTTCGTTGTGATCCCAAAAATATTTCCCAGAGTGCCGATGTCTTCCCCAATCAGAAAAACGTTTGGATCTCTTTCCATCTCTTCCCAAAGAGCTTCCCTAATGGCATCTCTCATTGTTATTTCTTTCATATCATACCCCATCCGTGGTAGAAAAAACATCTTCGATTATTTTTTCTGGGTCTGGAAGCGGGCTTCTTTCAGCATATTTGACTGCTTCCTCTATTTCGACCTGTATTTCTTTCTCGATTTTTTCAATTATCTGTTGGTTTAACACTCCCATTTCTTTTAACTTGATCTCAAAAATTTTAATGGGGTCTCTTTTCAACCATTCTTGAACTTCCTCACGTTTTCTGTAGACTTCAGCAGTATAGTCCGGGTCTCCTTCCCAATGGCCGTGGTGTCTATAAGTTAAGCATTCGATCAAAGTAGGTCCGCCACCATCTCTTGCGCGTTTAACGGCATCTTTAAATGCTTTATGAACGGCTAAGACATCGTTTCCATCTACAGTTATTCCAGGCATCCCATAAGCTTTTGCTCGATCCGAGATTTTTTCACACAGCATTGCATTTTTTACGCACATAGAAATGGCGTACATATTATTTTCAACAACAAAGACTACCGGTAGCTTCCATATGGCGGCCAAATTTAGGCCTTCATGAAATGTGCCCTCCTCCGTTGCTCCGTCACCCATAAAACAGATTGTTACTTGGTCGGTTTTTCTCAATTTAGCAGATAAACCAGAACCAGTTGCGATCACCGTTCCAGCACCGACGATAGCGCTGGCGAAAAGTGCACCACTGTTGGGATCGCATATATGCATCGAGCCGCCTCTTCCCCTATTATAACCGGTTTCCTTGCCGAAAAGCTCAGCAAACATTTTCGACAAGTCCAAGCCCCAAGCTATCATGTGCCCATGGGCTCGGTGAGTGCTTATTAAATAATCGCCTTTTTTAACAACGTTACGCATGCCGGCTGGTACAGCTTCTTGACCAATCGATAAGTGTAAAAATCCCGGAATTTTTCCTTTTGCGAAAAGTTCACTTACTTTTTCTTCGAATCTCCTAATTTTCACCATTGTTTTGTACTTATCAAGCAGGTCTTCCACCGTGATTTCCATCTAATCCTCTTTTCCCTATAATTTTCCTTTTTAAATATTTTTCTAACCAATTTTTAGAAAAACGATAATAAAACAACCAAAGAAGAAAGTGTACTTCAATAACCTCTGTTTATCAACAATTTTTATGGATTGAACTATCTTCCAAAAGATTAATAAAATACCATTTCATAGGAAAATGTAATGTTAGACGTTGTAGCTCAATCCGTTATCAGCGGGCTGATAAATGGTTTGATATATGCAATGGTTGCACTCGGATTATCAGTGATCTACGGAGTAATGGATTTAATAAATTTTGCACATGGAGAGTTTGTAATGTTAGCAATGTATTTCACTTTTTGGATAGTTTCTTTTTCCGGATTAGATCAAACGGTAGCCTTTTTGCCGGCGCTACCGATTTTTTTCCTTGTGGGCGTTTTAATTTACTATGGAATGCTTAACCGCACGATGGGGACTCCTCTCTCACAAATCGCTCTCATGTTGGGCGTTGCAATGGTTATACGTTCTTTTGTTCAAATCGCAGGTGGCACGGCACCAAAAGGATTACCGCCATCGTTTATATTTGGTGTTTTAAATATCGGGTCCCTTGCTATTTCCTATTCGCGTGTAGCCACAGCAGTAGTAAGTTTGGTGTTGCTGATAATCGTTCATTTATTTTTAACAAAAACTTATACAGGACTTTCCATGTTGGCGGCTTCCGATGACAGGACAGCTGCTTATCTGATGGGGATCAACGTCAAACGCATATATGCATTGGCCTTTGGCCTCGGGTTGGCTTTAGTTACAATTCCTGCAGCATTCCTGATGACCTACCAGCATGCGGATCCGTCATCTTACCTCAGATTTGGTTTACTAAGCTGGTGCATCGTGGCGCTCGCAGGATTGGGTAGAATCTCCGGAATTATTCCTGCAGCAATTATTGTTGGCATCGCTGAATCACTGGTGGTTACCTTTGTGGCACCGGAAGCGCATTCTCTGCCAATATATCTTCTTTTTATTTTGGTGATATGGCTTAAACCAAAAGGTTTGTTCGGGAGGAAATGATGTGAAACCCAGGCAGTTTGTTCCGGCTTTTATCGTGTTTGTTTTGATTATTGCCCTGATACCAGTTTTTGTAGGTTTCAATGAGTATTTCATACTACTTGCAACAGTTGTGTTGATCTACGGGGTGATTACTACAGCTTGGAATGTCATGGGTGGTATTGCAGGCCAGCTGGATTTGGGTGCAACTGCGTATTTGGGCATAGGTGCCTATGTAGCTGGGAACATGCTAATTTGGTGGAACATTACCCCTTGGATTGGAATGTTTGTGGGGGCAATCATTGCCGCAGGTTTTGCTTCGGCCATTGGATATGTAATGTTTCGTTACGGGGTGAAGGAAATATGGTATGCTCTTTCTACTTTAGGGCTGGTTGAAGTTTTACGAGTAATATTCATGTTGTGGAAGGAGGTCGGAGGTCCGCTGGAAAAATATTTGCCTCGATCTAAGACAGATCCGTTTTATTACATGAGTTTTGGATCTTACATTCCTTATTTTTACATTGCGCTAATATTTTTGCTAATTACATTTTTAGTTAACTACAGGTTAAGATATTCTAAAATTGGATATTCGATGTTGGCCTTGGGCAGTAATGAAGATGCTGCGGAAAGTTTGGGAATTGACACCCGTAGAACTAAGTTGAAGGGATTGTTTATTTATTCTTTCATAGTTGGGGCGTTCGGTGGTTTTTATGCTTGTTTTTGTAGCTTCATTCATCCCAACACTGATTTCAACATGAACTTTGCACTGGAGATTGCAGTACTGGGCATAGTTGGCGGTCTGGGGACATATTACGGGCCGTTGCTAGCTGCTTCGATTTTGGTCAGCCTCAAGGAATATTTGAGAGCGGTGTTTGGAACTATAGTGCTGGGCATCTATCCGGCTATTTTTGGCTTGGCCATAATACTGATAATATTGTTTAAACCGGAAGGACTGAGTTCCATTCTTAAAAATGTTTATATAAAACTCAGGAAAGGCGGAGGGACTAAACATGGGCGGCAACAACATTCTTGAAACAAAAGAAATAGTCAAAAGGTTCGGGGGAATTGTTGCTTTAAATAACGTGAACATTGGAATTGAGAAGGGCAGGATAACCGGACTCATCGGGCCGAACGGCGCAGGAAAAACAACTCTGTTGAATGTCATCTCAGGTTTTTTAAAACCAGATCATGGAAAAGTTATCTTTAAGGGCAAAGATATAACGGGCCTGCTACCACATAAAATATGTGAATTGGGCTTGGCTCGCACTTTTCAGATAGTTAAGCCCTTTCTTAATTTTACCGTCGAGGAATCTCTTTTAATAGGCACATTAAAGAAACGCAGCGGAAGAGAGGCGCAAGAGCTGATCAATAATGTGCTGGAATATTTTGAATTGGATGAATTGAGATCAAAGCTTTGTAGAGAACTTAATGTAACACAGTTGAAAGAATTAGAACTAGCTAGGGCAATGGCAACGGAGCCCGAGCTTTTGCTTTTGGATGAGCCAGGGGCAGGTCTAAATCCAAAGGAAACAAGCAGGTTTATGAGGATGATTCGAGATATTAACCGAAAAAAGAAGATTACTATTCTTATCGTCGAGCATGTAATGCCGATAATTATGGGACTTTGTGAAACAGTGTACGTACTTCACTATGGAGAAATAATCGCCAGAGGTACTCCCAGATGCATCAGTAAAAATGAACAAGTTATAAATGCTTATTTGGGGGAAAAGTGGTAAAAATGGATCTGTTAAAAGTTGTCCGGGTAACTTCCGGGTATGGAACTTTGACAGTATTAAATCAAGTTTCCTGCGAGGTTGCCGATAAAAGCTTAGTTGCGATAGTGGGTTCAAACGGTGCAGGGAAAACAACTCTTCTTAACACAATTTCTGGAATTCTACATCCATACTCCGGAAAAATTTATTTTAAAGGCAAGGAAATAAACGGCATGCCTCCTCATGAGATAGCACGTTTGGGGATTTCTCACGTTCCTGAAGGCAGAAGAATCTTTCCGAATCTTTCCGTGTTAGAAAATCTCAAGATGGGGGCATACTTGGCGAGAGAAAACATGAAGAATGGCATGCTGAAGAAAGTTTTTGAGATGTTTCCCATCTTGAAGGAAAGAAAGAACCAACCGGCAAGGACATTAAGTGGCGGAGAGGCTCAAATGCTAGCTATCGCCCGTGGGTTGATGCGTGGTCCCTCTCTTTTAATGCTTGATGAGCCTTCTTTGGGATTAGCACCAAAAGTTGTTGCCAGCGTCTACGAAACCATCGAGGCCATAAAGAAAAACGGAGTATCCATTCTATTGGTGGAGCAAAATGTACGCTATGCTCTTGAAATAGCGGACAAGGCGTATGTTCTTGAAAATGGGAAGATAGTGATGCAGGGAAGGGGACGTGATCTTCTCAAAAATAAGAATATCAAAAAACATTATTTGAGTCTTAAATAGTCTTAATTTTTTCAAATAACCTCATAATCCACTGGAATCGCTTTAATTAACATTTTTATAGCACCCTTTGGCGTTCGTATACAGGAGTAGGTTTTTGGAAAAGCAAAAATCTCGATGATCGATGAAACATTTAACGCTATTTCTTGGCTTAATTATGAAACAAACCACCAACTACAAAAGTTTTATAAACTCCCGATTTAACAAAACCTTTGTATGAAAAGGAGCATAGTGATAGCAGCCATAGTAGTGATAGTGGTCGTGGTAGGGATAGGAATTTGGATTGTAGGCCGACCGTCAACCACGGCAGAGAAACCAAAGAGCATCATCGTCAGGGCTTGGGGCGGTGGCTGGGAGTATGCTCTTGATGAGGCGGTGAGCAAGGCTTTTGAAGAGGCAACCGGGATAAAAGTCGAGTACGATTACACTGAGGACAGCGAGCTGCAGACGCGACTTCGCGAGATAATACCCGCCGGCCAGGTGCCGCCCGTGGATGTAAACTGGACCATATCCACCAACGCTTACCTGGAAGCGCAGTGGGGACTTGTCTCTCCGATGTCACTCTCCGAGGTTCCCAACCTTGCCAAGATGAGACCCGAGGCTAAGCCAGGGGCCGACGTGATGGCACTATACGGCGACAAATGGCCTTACGTCAACGTTTACGCCTACACCTATGTGTTGGCATACGTGCCCAGCTTGGTGTCGGAGGTACCCGATTCTTGGCGGGTTCTCTGGGAGCCGCAGTACAAAGGCAAAATAGCGATGTACGACGATGGCATAGGCTTCCACGCGGTTCTGGCCAGACTGGCTGGAGTTGAGATTAGCGAGGTCTTGGCCCATCCCGAGAAGATGGAGGCCGCATGGGACCTGCTCAAGACTTTGGCCCCAAGCATCGGTGGACTCGGCGAAGACCCAGATTTCTCCATGTGGATCGAGAGAAAGGAAATGGCACTGCTGGTTACCATCCTGACCAACGTCTTCGAGGCGAAGAGAGCGGGAGCTGAGGTCGCCTGGGTGGTTCCGAAGGAAGGCGTTGAAGTGCACACGGATGCTTTGGAAGTGGTTAAGAATCTGCCGCCAGAGCGGGACTACTGGGCCAAGCAGTACATCAACATTGCCTGCGACCCGACCGTCCAGGGCAAGTGGGCTGAACTGCTGGGATGCCCACCGCTGGCCGTTGGCGCACCGATTCCAGACTACATGAAGGGAGATCCTGCGTTCCCCACAGAGCCTGAACACTGGGCAATGAACATCTTTGTGCCAGAGAATGTCCTAGCAAAGTACCAGAAGGAATGGTTTGCCAGGTTCCAAGAGATCACGGGCTGAAGCCGGGATTAAAGAATCCCTACCAAGGAGCACGCTAAGAGGCGTAACGACCATGACGGCGGAGAAAGGGTCCGATTCACTAAAGGAGAAAATTTACCTCTGGGCGAAGAAAAGAGTGGGTTATTTACTAACCCTCCCGGCAATAGTCTCCGTTGGAATAATGGCGGTTGGCCTTTTTTATTTTTCTCTCATCAGTTTTTTTAAATACGATATTATTCAGATCTTCGTCCCGGCTTTCACCCTAGAAAATTACCTCCGGGTCTTCACCACGGAGGGGGTTGTCTCCTCCTTCATAAGAACCTTCACGCTCACCACGATAACCTGCATCCTGTGCCTCCTCATTGGAATCCCCTACGCGTATTTTATGGTGAGAACCAAATCACTGATGCTCAAAAGGGCACTGCTGTTGATGACGTTGGTGCCCTTTTTCATCGGGGAGATCGTCAAGGCCTATTCCTGGCTGATAATACTGGGGGAGAAGGGCCTGCTGGGATCGTTGACCCAGCAGCTGTTTCACAGCCCCATCAGCTTGGTCAACACACCCTATGCCGTCCTGATCGGGCTTCTTCATATGTTGCTGCCCATGACGATCCTGCTCATAGCCCCCTCGGTGACCGCGGTCAGCGAATATACTGAGATGGCGGCCCAGAACCTTGGAGCCACCCCCAGGCAGTGCTTCTTCCACGTCGTCCTGCCCCAGCTGAAACCGGGAATCCTTGGAGCGCTGATAGTGACTTTTGCCATTGGTGCCACCGAATATGCGAACCCTGACCTGCTGGGCGGTGGCGTGTTTGACTTTGTGGCCAACGTGATGTACATGATGATCTTCAACGCCGTGAACTATCCCTACGGCGCGGCGATGGGTGTGGTTCTGGTGATAACGCTGTCGGCGATCGTCTACATAATCCTCAGAATAGGGAAGATTGGAAACATCTTCATCAGGGGGAGGTGATGGCTTGAGGTGGTATACCAAGATCTTTTTAGCCGGCGTCATGCTGTTCTTCGTTCTCCCCCTGCTGATCGTGTTGATCTGCTCCTTCACCAGCGCTCCGCGGGTGACCTTTCCCCCCCAAGGATTCTCAGTTCAATGGTACTTCACCGCTTTAACCTCCCCCTGGTTCCAAACGGGCTTGAAGAACAGCTTGATTGCCGCAACTTTCTGCACGATACTGGCGGTGCCCATAGGCATGCTGGCCTCTTATGGGCTGCTCCGCTATAAAATAAAGGCGAGGAACGCGATACAGGTTTATCTGCTGCTCCCCTTCACCGTCCCGCTGGTGGTGCAGGGCATCTCGCTGCTGTTCATCTATGCCCGCACCGGATTGGTTGGCAACATCTTGGGCATCGGTTTTGCCCTGATGGAGATAAACCTTCCCTTCATGCTCTGGTCCACCTCGTCGGCCGTCAATCGCATGGATCCGAATCTGGAGAACGCCTCGATGAGCCTGGGGGCCAATGAGATCTACACCTTCGTTCACATCACAATTCCGGCGCTCCTTCCGGGAATAATGTCCGGAGGCCTGCTTATGTTTGTCCTGGGCCTGAACGAATTCGTGACGAGCCTTATGCTGACGACGATCTGGTCGGCCACCCTCCCCATAAACATGTACACCAGAATCAAGACGGCGATCACACCTGATGTGGCGGCAGCGGCAGCGATATACATCATCATCGCGGTAATTGCCATCATTATACTGGACAAGACCGTGGGCATCGAATCTTACCTAAAGTAGGAGAGCGGAGCAACAGGTTCCGTTTGTCGTGCGTTTTTGCAGGGAGAATGGTTTAATAACCCGCCGCTCCCAATAACTCAAGGATTCTCATGGCAAAGGAGTCAGGAAAAGAGGGCGAAAAAGGGAAGGTAAAGGAGGCTCAAAAGCCGGAGCAAACCAAGGGAAAGAAAAAGTTCACCGAGGTGGACCCGAGAACCCTCATCTCCGTGCCCACGATCCTCTGTCCTGTCTGCGGCCTTCCCATGGAGATCAAAGGGAGAAAGGAAGTGGAAAAAACAGTGAGAACCCTGCGGGGAAAGACCGTCAGGAAGATCCCCCATCTGGTCTATCAGTGCGTCAAGGACAAGACGGAGTTCAATTTGAATCTCGAGCGCCGGGGTGGAGGCTGTTTCATCGCCACGGCTGCCTTTGGAACCTCAATGGCTCATGAGATAAACGTGCTGAGGTCATTCCGGGACAACTACCTCATGAGGGAGAGGGCGGGGAGACTGTTCATCTCGCTCTATTACAGAACATCGCCCACCATCGCCAAAATGATCAGCAGGTCAAAAATTCTGAAGTTCGTTACCCGGGCGGTGCTGACCCCGATAATAAAAACGGTACAAAAGGCCATTGGCGTTTAATCCCGGTTTCAGGGCTTCATGAGCTTCGTCGGCCGATGCGGGCCAGCAATCGCGCAACCGATCACTATTTAAGCGGGAAGAGTTTAATTCAATTCAAGATACGTGTGGTCTCCTTTTGGGAGATTCAGGAGAAATAGTTCAACTGTTTTTCCGCACCGTATCTGAAAAAAATAGGAGAGTTAGTAAAATGGCATATGGCGGAAGATACGGCGGGTCAGGAAGGTTCGGACCAAGGCAGATGTACAAGGCAACCTGTTCCGATTGCGGTGCCGAGTGCGAGGTCCCCTTCAAGCCAACCGAGGGCAGACCTGTTTACTGCAGGGATTGCTTCCAAAAACGCCGGGGATCAAGAAGGGGCCCGTAAGTTTTGAAGACGATTAGGGCTGCCCAAACCCAAGCGTTGACCGTGGTTTCTGAGAACCGCGGTCGGAAGTAGGGAAAGGGATCATTTTGGCCTTAATTGAGGTCGGGATGCCCTTACCCGGAGTTTTTCTTTTTTTTTGTTTTTTTGAAAATTATGCTTCAATTGTTGACGGACCACATGTTCAGGATCCAGTACTTCTTTTTGAGCTTTGCCAGCCAATTATTTCATATGCCAAACACTGCCGGATTCCTCCGCCGCCTCGCCGGGTTCCGTCTGGTCCTTCTAGCCCTGGTTATCTTCTTGGTTTTAAACGGCGCCCTCTTTGCCCTGCTGGCCCTTTACCCACCGCTGCTCGAGTGGTTATGGCTTTCCGCCGACCGCCCTTGGGGGATCTTGACTTCCGCCTTTTCCCACGTAGATCCGGAGCACATCATCAGCAATGTCGAGGGGTTTCTTCTGGCGGCGGCCTTCTTCATCCTGATCAACGTGAATAATTCCCCAAGGGTCAAACGGCGCCTGAGCAGGAAATTTCTCCTCCTGTCCTTTCTGGCCGGAATAGGCGCCAACCTTTTGGAGTACCCCTTCGTCCTGGCCAACCCTGAAATTTCTTCCTTCGGTGCCTCTGGAATCGTTTACGGCGCTCTGGGGATCGTCTTTGCCAACGCATTGCAACAACTGCCCGTGCACCTCAGGGTGATAAGGAAGTGGTTCGGGACGAAGAAGGGCGGAATTTCCCGGCTGAATAAATGGCTGCGGGACGTTTTTCCCAGCCTGCTGGCGTTTTCCTACGCCCTCTCGATATTGTTGATGGTGTTCTTCGACATCAGCGGATTTCTCAACGTTGCTCCGGAAGTTGACATCTTTGCCCATGGGGTTGGCTTCCTCATCGGTTTCTTAGGCTTCACCGTCTGGCAGCTGCTTGAGGGAGAACCGGGGAAAAGGCAGAGGCGGAGACTTCGGAGAGGGTCCTGAGGCTTGGTAAATTAAGGATGCCGGCGGAGCTTTCATTTAACCAGTTCAATTTTGGCCCCGAGCTTCCGCATATCGGTGACGAAGTCAGGGTAAGAAACCGGAATGCTCTCAGCGCCATCGACGTTGGTCTCGCCTTTGGCGACCAATCCCGCCACGGCGAAGGCCATGGCCATCCTGTGGTCGCCGTAAGAGCTAACCCTAGTTCCCTCCAGTTTCCTCACGCCGTTGATCTTCAGCTCGTCGGGAAGTTCCTCGACATCGGCACCGAAACGCCGCAGCTCGGTGGCGAGCGCACGCAGTCGATCCGTCTCCTTAAAACGCAGGTGGGGGATGTTCGTCAGCCTCGTCAGCCCATCAGCGACGGAACCCAAGACGGCGAGGACGGGGACCAGGTCGGGGTTGTCGCCGCAGTCGGCCTCAATGCCGTTCAGATCACCTTCGCCAGAGACCTCCACAGCATCTTTGAACACCTTCACCTCGGCCCCAAAGTCCTTCAACAAAGTCACGATGCGTTTGTCGCCCTGGGCCCCCTTGGTGTCCAAGTTGTTCACCCTCACGTTGGATCCGGTGAGGGCGGCAGCTCCGAGGGGAAAAGCCGCCGAGGAGAAATCACCGGGAATGGTCAAGTTTATCGGCTTCAAAGTTTGGCCCCCGGGTATGCTGAACTTGGTCAGCCTGCCGTCGTGCTTTATTTTTGCCCCGGCCATCTCAAGCAGCTCGAGCGTGATCTCGACGTAAGGTTTCGAACGCATTTCCCCGGTTATCGTTATGCTGACGTCGCCCTTGGCCTGAGGTGCGGCGAGCAATAGGGCGGAGATGAACTGCGAGCTGACGCCGCCGGTTATCTCCACGTCTCCCCCGTCCAGGCCGCCCCCAACGATCACCGGTGGCCGGCCCTCCTTTCCCTCGCATCTCGCCTTGGCTCCGAGTTCCCCGAGCGTTTCGATCAGGGGACCCATGGGGCGCTGCAGGACTGACTGGTCGCCGGTGAGCCGCGTGGGCTTGGGGGAGAGGGCAGCGATCGCGCTCATCAGCCTGATGGTGGTGCCTGAGTTGCGTGCGTCGATCAGCCCCGTGCGCGGCTTTATTTTCCCGCCCGTTCCCCGCACCCGCCAGGTGTTGTCCTCGCGGATCACCTCGGCCCCCATTTCCTTCACCGCCTCAATGGTGGCCATGGTGTCGTAGCCGATGAGCGGATTTCTTATGGTGCTTTCGCCGTCCGCCAGCAGGGCGATCATGAAGGCGCGGTGGGTGTATGACTTGGACGGAGGTGCGGTTATTTCGCCCGATAGTTTCGACGGCCTGACGCGAAGGACTGCCATGTTTCTCCAGCTCTGATATAGTGCATTCCCGAATAAAAGCGATGGTCAAAACTGCCGGGTCCGGTGCCTCAGCTAAAGTTATTTATCATAGCAGTTTTTAACCAAAAATGCAAGGGCCGCCTGTTTCGGTAATTTATATGAAGGTTGGTGTAAGAAGGCTGAAGCTCTTTCGCGTCCTTAACGGCGAGGACGTGAATAAGATACATGAGCTTTCGCTGAGTTTGCTGCAGAATCTCGGCGTCAAAATCTTCAGCAAAAAGGCGCTGGACATTCTTGAGGGTGCTGGGGCAGACGTGGATCAGCATAAACTCCTCGCCAAAATCCCCGAGCATCTAGTTGAGGAGGCGGTGCGTAAGGCGCCAAGGTCAATTGACCTCTATTCCCGAAATCCAAAACTAGACCTGCATTTGGACGGAGAACACATCTTTAACATAACCGATGGGGTGGCAACACAAGTAATCGATTTTGATAGCGGTAGGAGGCGGCCCGGCCGTAAGGATGACCTGTGCAAGGCCGCGCAGATCGTTGATTTTTTGGATTATATCAATGCAATTTTTACCCCGGTGACACCACAGGACACCCCGCTTCACTCACACATGCTGCATGAATTTGAGGCCGTCCTTAACAACACGGAGAAGCACTACTGCGCAGGCGCCGTTGACGACTCCCGAGAAATCCCGTATCTCTTGGAGATGGTGGCAGCCGTTGTAGGCGGCGAGGAGGAGATCAGGAGAAGGCCCATAATGTCGGCCTGCACCTGTTTGGTAAATCCGTTGATTATTCCTCGCGAGGGAATCGAACCCCATCTTGAGCTAGCCAAATACAATGTCCCGATTTCCATAGTTTCAATGCCAATACTGGGAGCCACAGCTCCGATAACCGTGGCAGGTTCAATCCTGTTGGGCAATGCATTGATACTGGCCGGCTTAACGATTTTGGAGTTGGCGAATCCCGGCACTCCGGTGATGTATGGTTCCTATCCTCTTTCTCAAGACATGAAGGGGGGCGGCCACTCGGGAGCCACCCCTGAAGCACTTCTGGTGATAGCCGGGCACAATCAGATGGGCAAATTTTATGGACTTCCCATCTATTCCGGAGGAACGACTACCGCTTCCAAGCTGCCGGATGCCCAGTCCGCCTATGAGAAGGCGCTGGGAGGGCTTTTCTCAGCAATGACAGGCGCAGACATAGGTGCTGGTGGCATTGGGATTTTGGAGAATTACAATACACTCTGCTTCGAGCAGATGCTGATAGACTACGAGATCGTCACCATGGTGATGAAGCTGCTCGAAGGTGTTGAGATGGGCAACGAGGCGCTGGCCTTGGACGCGATATTGAGAGTCGGTTGCGAGGGCCATTACCTGACGGACAGGCACACCCTGTCACACTTCCGGGAGGTCTGGGAGCCCATGATCTCCGACACCAAATCTTATGACGCTTGGTTGAAGTCGGGTGGCAGGTCGGTAGCCGAGGTGGCAAGAGGAAGGATGGAAAAGATCCTCAAGAGCCACGTGCCGGTCCCGCTGGACAAGGACATCCGGGAAAGGCTTAGCGAGATCGTGAGAAGGGCTGACAAGGAGCTGGCTAGAGGAGAGGCGGTTGATTGAGCTGGGGGTGAAAAGACGTCAAGTTTGGAACAAAAAATAAAAGAAGCAGTATACACGCTTGACGAAGAAAAAATTTTAAAACTGACTAAGGGCTTGATGGATCAAAATGTACCGCCGCTCGAGGTCATAAATGCATTTGCGAGCGTGCTGAGGGAGATGGGTGACAAGTACGAGCGCGGCGAACTTTACATAGTCGAATTAATTGCCGCCGGAGAGGGTTGCAGAAAGGCCATCATGGATATAGTGGAGCCTAAGCTCAAACTGCTGGGCGTCGAAAGGAAAACCCTCGGAAAGATCGTCTTGGGAACGGTTGAGGGCGATATTCACGATATCGGAAAAAACATCGTTGCCGCGATGCTCTCCACAGCGGGATTTGAGGTAGTTGACTTGGGCCGGGATGTTCCTATCAAAAAGTTCGTTGAGGCGGTTAAGGAGCACGATCCACAACTAGTTGGATTGTCCGCTCTCATGACCATCAGCATGATTAACCAGGGAGAGGTTATCAAAGCGCTGGAGAGGGAGGGGCTGCTTAAGGGAGTAAAAGTGGTCATCGGTGGGGCGCCGACCTCCCAGCAGTGGGCCGAAAAAATCGGGGCAGACGCCTACGCACCAGACGCTATTGAAGCTGTGGCCGTTTGTAAATCGCTGGTTGGTAGGGGTTGATCTTGAAAAGTCTTTTATAAGGCCGTTTCAAACCTTTAATCGTGAAAAAGTATCTGATAGCAATATTGGTCGTGGTAGTTGTTGTCGTTGGTGTGGCATCAGTTTATCTGTTGACTCAGGGGCCCAAAAGGGCAAACGAATTAAAAGTTTGGACCTGGGCGGGGTACGATCTACAGACCATGGGTGAGTATGGCATCTGGGACGATTTTATAAACGCCCATCCGGGACTGAAAGTGTCGGTCACCAATTTCCCAGACGAGGACTCGGCCCTGGCGAGAATCGCGATAGGGGATCGATTCGATGTTTCTAATTTCGGTGGCTACCGGACCCATCTGCTGAGATATCTGGAGTTCGGTGCTTTGGAACCTCTTGATTTGAACCTGATCCCCAACTTCCAAGACGTGCATCCTTACTTCAAAGACCTGACAGAAAAGGTCGGCAGGCACGATGGCAAGCTATATGCGGTGATCACTGACATGGGCATGACCTCAATAATTTACCGAAGGGACCTGATTCAAGCGGCAGGTTTGCCAGAACCAGACAGCTGGTCGGTGCTCTGGGATCCGAGGTACGCTGAAGTCGGCACGGCCATGTACGATGCTCCATCAGAAATCGGTGCACCCATCTTCGATGCGCTGTTTTCAATCGAGGATTTCAAGAACCCCAGCGATGCCCAGCTGGCGGCTTGGAAGGAAGCGGTGACAAAAGCATTTCGTCAGGCCAAGATCATCTACGATGACCAGTATGAGCTTTATGACAGTCTCAAATCGGGAGAGGTTGCGGTTGCGACAATGTGGACGGAACTGTACGCGGCAGGCTTGGAGGATGGACTGGATGTGGTCTACTTGGGGCTCACACCAGGCCATGATTACAGGCAGGGAGAAGCGCTGTTCATCTGGCCCTACTGCATGAACGTTGGTCAGGGCGCGAAGGAGAGGGGCACCTATGAATTGGCCCATGACTACATAAACGCCTTCCTTGACCCGAGGCTTGGCAAGTATCTGACTGACGTATACTACTATGCATCCACCAACACCAAAGCTTGGCAAATAGCCGATCCAGAGAGAATACATATACTGGGACTAGATAACCCGGAGGCGCTGTTGAGCAAGGGAGTTTTCTACAATTGGGAGCACCCTGATCCGGAGATATGGGACAAGTACTTCGAGGCTTGGACGGAAGCCAAAACCGCTGCCGGCGTCGGATGAAATGCTACCAACGACATCGGCCTTGCCCCTTATATGGGGCAGTCAAGGTTAGATTGGAGAATAAACTAAACAACTAATTGTCTTAATAATTTTGGAGCCTTTTGGCACCTTGTGTTTGCTTCAGCTGATAGAAAACCTTTCCGCTTTTCTCATTAAGATTGCTAAAACAATGGCAAAGGCGAACATTATCGTTGACATGGCGGTTAATATCGGCACAAATTTGGGCAGCTTTGTTACCAAAGAGAACATGAAAACCGGAGCAGTTTGCTGGCTACCGGCGAGCAAAACCGCCATGGCGACATCCTCCCAAGAGATGATGAATGATAAAATGGCCGCGGTTATGATCCCCGGCATTATCAGGGGCAGGGTAATTTTTCTGAATGTTGTCAACCTGTCGGCGCCAAGATCCATCGCGGCCTCTTCGAGGCTGATGTTAAATCCGATAAATCTGGAAGTTAGCACGAGCGTGGCGTAAGGTATGGCAAGCAAAATGTGTCCGATGATGATTGTTATCAGCGATGGTTCCATGCCCAGCCTCAGCAGAAACGACAGCAGGCTTATGCCCATGATGATGTAGGGCACCACCATGGGCATCAGCAGCAATCCGGTGAAAAAGCTCTTTCCAACGAACCTTGTCCGCACTAAGGCATATCCTCCACATATTCCGAGGACCACCGCCACCAGCGTGGTAACCCCTGCGACCATGAGGGAGTTGACGATGGATTCCATTGCCCCGGGAAATTGAAAGAGGGCTTCATACCATTTTGTGGTCGGGAAATTTTTCAAAGGCAGCGCCGGCGAGTCGTTTAGCGATAGCAAGAACAGGATGGTTATCGGCGAGAACGCCAGGATTATGGCGAAGATGACGACAATTGACCATAAAATATTTGTTTTTTTCATTTACAGACTCTCCATCAGCTTTTCGAAACCTATCTTACGGAAAAGCACAAGAACGGCCAAGATGACGATGCAAAGCAGGCAGACGGCAAAGGCGGAGCCGATGTCCCATCTGAATCCCTTGAGAAAGAAGTCGTAAATTAGGTTTCCAAACATCAGCCCGGTGGTTCCACCGACCACGGCCGGAGCCACGAACTCTCCAATGGTTGGGATAAACACGAACAAAATAGCCACGAAGACTCCAGGCAGGCTCAATGGAAAAGTAACTTTTAGAAAAGTGGTGAATGGCGAGGCGCCAAGATCCTGGGAGGCTTCGAGCAATGAGCGGTCTATTTTTTCCAGTGAGACAAATATTGGCAGGATCAGCCAAGGGAACCAGGTTGCCGTTAACACCAGCCAAACGGAGAAGGCGTTGTATCCCAACAGCTCGATGGGTCCGGACGTCAGGCCCATGGACATCAGCAGCGAGTTGATAACTCCGCTTCTTCCCAGCAGCAGTCGCCACGCCAGCAAGACCATCATGTAAGAAGCGATGTAAGGAGCCTGAAATGCCAGAAGGATCGTGTATTTGTTTTTCAGGATTTTAAAAGTGATGAAATATGCCACGGCATAAGCCAGCCCCACCGAAGAAATGGTGACGGCAACGGTCAGTAACAATGTTCGCAACAGCACCACGACATAGTCTAAATTTGTGAACAAAGTTAGGTAGTTGTTCATCGTGGGAAAGCTTACGATGTTTTTTGTCACGGGATGTAGCTCAGCAAAGCTCAGCATCAGCACCGAGATCACTGGAATCAAAAAGGTGACAATGAGCCACAGATAGGTGGGGACCACTAATAAAATTCCCCTTAATTCAATTTTTTTTGTTTTCGGGCTTTGGGAGGCTTCTTTTTCCCTTGGGTTCATTATCCTTCTCCCACCAAAAAATTTTCACTTGGCCCGGGGATCATGTTATTACCCTCGCGTCCTCTTTGTTCCAACCCACCTTCACTTTTTCCCCAATTCCGAAAACTCTCTCCATCCCATAGCTCGGCGCCACGACGGTGATTAGGGAATCATTTTCCAGCAGGACCTTATACGTGATCGCCCGCCCTTGGTAAAAGGATTCGGTTACTTTTCCATCGAAAATGTTGTCTACTTTTTTCAGCTTTTTGCCGATGCAAATTTTTTCCGGTTTCACGGAGAGCAAGAGAGTTTTCTTGGAAACGTGGGCACCGGATTCAATGGAAATTTTCCCCAACCCATCAACCTCAACCGCCCCGTCCGTGTACTTGCCCTCAAAAAAGTTAGTCCCACCGATGAAATCAGCGACAAATTTTGATTTTGGTTTTTCATAAATCTCCATTGGTGTTCCTATCTGCACAACTTTTCCCTTGTTCATAACAACTATTTTATCGGACATGGTGAGCGCCTCTCCCTGGTCGTGCGTGACGTAGATGAAGGTCGTGCCGACCTCGCGTTTAATCCTTTTCAGTTCGACGATCATTTCCTCCCTGAGCTTCAGGTCCAAGGGCCCCAGCGGCTCGTCTAAGAGCAGCACCGCCGGCCGGTTCACCAGTGCCCTGACAATGGCTATTCTTTGTTTTTCCCCGCCGCTCAGCTGGCTAATCTTCCTCTTCTCATAGCCGGGCAGCCTCACCAGTTCAAGCATTTCCTTGACCCTCTTTTGAATTTCGTTCTCGGGCACTTTTTTTATCCTCAGGCCAAAGGCGATGTTGTCAAAAACATTCATGTGTGGAAACAGGGCTAAATTTTGGAAAACCAGGTTGGTGGGCCTTTTGAATGGAGGGACGTTGGTCATCGGTTTTCCTTCAATGAAGATTTCACCCTCCGTAGGCGTTTCAAAGCCTGAGATCATTCTCAGCGTGGTGGTTTTTCCGCATCCCGAGGGGCCCAACAGAGAGAAGAATTGCCCCCTTTCCACCGCAAATGAAACATCGTCGACCGCGACTATTTCTCCGTATTTTTTGGTCACGTTTTTGAGTTCAACATCTATTTTCATTAATCAATCCCATTAATTCATTCCAAAGCAAACTTAAAAATTTAGTTTTTCTATCGCAGCTGATTAAGCATCTTGCTGTTATGTGGTTTGCCAGCTAATTTAAAGCTCTTAAGACTTAAATATCAAAAGATAGACGATTTGAGCGGAGGGTGTGATGTCCTTACCAGAGGAGGAAATATATATAAAAAACACGCCCGGTTCAAAAGCCTACTTTGAAAGAATATCCAAGGTGATTCCAGGAGGAGTAAACACCGCCATACAGTTCTTCCGGCCCTATCCCCTCTACATGGCTAGGGGATTCGGTGGTAAACTGTGGGACCTGGATGGAAGGGAATATGTGGACCACTGCCTTGCCTATGGTGCCATGACTGCAGGGCATGCCAATCCGATCATCATCGAGGCGATAAGCGAGCAAATAAAGAAGGGAACGCTGTTGGGTTTTCAGGCAGAGGGAGCCCTTGAACTGGCACAAGAGATAATCAGACGATACCCCTTTGTAGACATGCTTCGCTTTTCGAACACAGGCTTGGAGGCAACTTTTTATGCCGTTAGATTGGCTCGGGCGGCTACCGGCAGGAAGCTGGTGGTAAAAATGGAGGGCTGCTACCACGGAGCGAGCGATGTGCTGATGATCAGCGATAAGCCGCGGCGGCGAGTGCAGCTGGGCTCGATTCACAATCCAGCATCTACACCGGATTCGCTGGGTACCCCTGAGGAAGTTGTCAAGCAGACACTGGTGGCGCATTTTAACGACGTCGGCAGCCTGGAGAGGGTGCTTAAAAAGCATGAGAATGAAGTAGCCGCAATCATAACCGAGCCGGTGCTGACCAACAGCGGTATAATACCCCCGGAGAAGGGCTACTTCAATGAGGTCAGGAGGCTGTGTGACGAATACGGGGTGCTGTTGATATTAGACGAAGTTAAAACCGGCTGCAACCTCTCCCCAGGCGGTGGGAGTCAGCTCTACGGCATTGAGCCCGATCTGGTCACCTTTGCCAAGGCCATTGGTGGAGGGGCCCCGCTGGCAGCGTTTGGTGGTAAAAGGGAATACATGGAAATGATAACGCCGCTGGGTGGGGTTGTGCACTACGGCACCTACAACGGCAATCCACTCTCGATTGCGGCAGGTCTGGCCTCGCTGAAAAAGGTGATGACCGATGCTGCTTATGCCAAGATCAACAGGCTGGGCGACGAGCTTTACAAGGGAGTCGTTGACGCCATAGCCGACACCGGAATAAAGGCGGCAGTGGGTCGTTGTACCATGATGGGGAGCATTTTCTTCGGCTTGGATGAGCCGCCGAAAAATTATCGGGAAGCCTCTAAATGCGATGCGGCGAAGTGGGGTAGATACTGGATCCACATGCTGAACAGGGGTGTAATTCCAGCGGGCTCGGCTTGGTTTGAGGAGTGGATGGTCTCAGCGATGCATGAACCGGAGGACATAGAAAAGACCATACAGGCTACCTACGACACCTTCAAGGAGATCAAGGATTAACGAACCGCGACGTGAGCGGAAAAATTTAGGCGGTCAATAGGCCAGTGGTTACTCTGCGGCGAAGGGCAAATCAGCGAAACGTTACTCCGATGTCTTCCAGTTCCCTTTTCACCTTTTCATAGATCCTCTGCCATTCCTCCGTCGGCTTGAGGGTTTTCAGATCCATGCACTCGGTGAAGCTCTTTCCCGAGGGCGGGTTTCTGATTTTGTCCTCAAACTTTACAAACAGGTTATTGATCAAATAGTTGGCGTCCTCCCTTTTCATCCCTGCGGCACCGTGAGCGACTTCCATGCTTAACCTGAACTCCAGCGGAGAAATGTGATTTTCCTTTCCCGCCTTCAGCGCCAGCGGGCCGCAGTGAAAATCATACCCCGAGACCACCGCGGCGATTGTTTTTGCCGCGCCCTCGTAGAGAAGCATCTCAGTACCCGGGCCCGCGGCCGCGAAGTGGTAGCAGTATTCCAGCGCGTTAACGTTTCTGTTCATGGCGATTAAAAAAAGATCTGAGGCCCAGATGGCTTCCCTTCCGGAGCTAGTTCCAGACCAGATGTCAATCGCGTTTCCACCGCTCAGGTCGGCGCCTAGGAGCAGGCATTCTATCTCCTGAGCGACTGAGACCAGCGCCGTTCCCTCGGGCCCACCGGCAATTCCACCGAGGACCGGCGTCGGGTCGTACATCAGATTCACGTCGGTGCACCTTGAAGTGTACAGAACTTTTGACAGGATGTCATAGTTAATTTTTAACTCATTCACGCAGCTGGTTAGGATACAGTCCCCCTTCGTGAGCCCTCCGGCAGACATCGCGGCCATGAAAGCCGGCAGTCCAAGTCCTGTCATCCCTCCGACCACGGGCAGTCCCTCTTTGCCCGCTTTTCTGATGCCCTCTTTTGAAGAAGTGATCTCATATCTTGAGGCGAAGATTTCCAGTGGGGAATGCAATTTCACTTGGATTCCTTGAAACCTCGGGATGGTTGGTCCCCAGTAACCCTCGGCAAGAGGTTCTTGGACGATGGAGGTGGCCACCGCAGTGGCCAGTTCTTCGGATATTGGCATCCCGCTGGGTCCCGGTACCAACCA
>LQMQ01000024.1 GCA_001515205.2 Candidatus Hadarchaeum yellowstonense | reverse complement strand
CTCCGGGAGGTCTAGATCGTGGAGGGGATGACCCGCAGGAGCTCCAGCGAACCGGCGCCCATCACCCCGTTGGCTTTGGGCGATCCCTGACCCTCGGCAGGAAAGTACCCATCCCCTTGGGGCGATCCCAGGCCCACTGTCCAATCTTAGGCTTTTCGATCGTGCCCTGTACCCTTGTCCTCCAACCGGCGCTTCCTTTTAAGGGCCTCGTGGTACTCGGGAGATAGCTCCAGTGCCTTGGCGTAGTCCCTCCTGGCCGACTCCAGATCCCCCATCTCCCAGTAGAGATCGCCCCGCAGCACGTAGGTGTAGGCGGCTCCCGGCTCCAGACTCACCGCCCGGCTTAAGTCCTCCATGGCCTTGGCCAGATCCCCCTTGGCCACCGAGCTGAACAGATCCCGGAGGACCTCGCTGGTTATCAGCTCCACCTTGACCCCTTCACGCCGCAGGCTGATGATCGTCCCCTCCAGGGTAGCCGCGATCAGGGTGGGGTCAGCTCCGGTGCTGGCGACCAGCTCTTCAAAAATCTTCAGATTTTCCGAGAGGCTCAGGCGCTCAGCGAGTTCCTGGCTGAGATGATAGCTTTCCACGAGGCGGGCGCAGATCTTCTCCGGGGTCTCGGGAAGGCGGCTCCTAATCCGCCTAATTCTGGCGGCGGTGATCGGTATTGGCGGGATGTCCGTCTCGGGATACATGCGACTGGCGCCGGGTAGCGGCCGCATGAACTCGGTGTTGCCATCTTCTAGGGCACGGCGGGTTTCCTCGGGCACCCCGACCAGCGCCTCGTTGGCCCTTTGGAGCACGGCCTCCAGCGCTGCCGTCGCTCTTTCCTTCACATCGGCGACGAGGACAACGGCATCCATTTCCCCGGCGCCGAGCCTCTGTCGCAGCCGGTCAACCTCCTCGGCGGTGATTCCGTAGCCCGGCAACTCATCGGTGTGGAAAAGGCCACCCACGCCACCGTAGATCTTGGCGCGGTCGGAGAGCTCGGTGCCGAACCTGCGGCCGGGCTGGATCTCCCTGCCCAGAAGCCCCGCAAACTTGGCCAACTTCAGCGCTAGAACCAGGCCCCCGGAGGCCAGGGCTTTTTGTATCACCCGCGAGGACGTTTTCGAGAAGATTTCGGTGGCGTCGATCAGGTTTTTTTCCACCGGCCCGGCCCCCCGGCGCCTGAGCTCGTCGCGGATCTCCAAAAGGGCCAGTTGCCGCTGCACCTCCCGCTCGATCACCGTGGAAATGAGCCCGAGCTCCTGCACCCCCTTGATCTCCTGGCGGGCCCCCTGAGCAACGGAGATGTTGATGTCCTGCCGGATGGTCCCGATGCCGCGCTTCACCTTGCCGGTGGCGCGAAGCAGCTGCCCCAGGTAGAGGGCGGCCTTGGCCGGGGTCTCGGGGTCGCTGAAGTCGGGACCGGTGGCGATCTCGATCAGAGGGATGCCGAGACGGTCCAGACGGTAATGGACAACCTCCGCGTTTTCGCCGACCTTTCTGGCAGCGTCCTCCTCCAAACAGATCGTCGGAATGTTGATCCTCCTGCCGTTGACCTCAAGGCTGCCGTCGGTGGCCACCAGCATCGTCCTCTGGAAGCCGCAGGTGTTGCTGCCATCAATGACGGTTTTACGCATCACGTGGACCTCGTCGACTGGTTTGGCGTTGAGCAGCAGCGCCACCTGAAGGGCAACATCAAGAGCTTCCTCGTTCACCGGGTGGGGTGGTTCCTCGTCAAGCTCGACCAGACAGACACTGTCGAAGTAAACCTGATAGCTGAAGGCCTTGCCCTTGATGGCCTCAGCCAGGGCGGCGCGGTCGACCTCGCCAAGCTCGCTCTGGGTCGGGCGCAGCTTTCGCCTCACCTGCAGGTCCGGAACTTCATCGCGCAGCCGGGAAGGGCAGCGGCAAAAGAGCTTGTGCGTGTCCAGCTCCTGGTGGATCTCGAAGCCCACGCGCAGCCCTATCCTCTCGTAATCAGTACCTGATTTCATCACATCCATCTCTGCTGACGTTATATTTTAGTAAAGAGGTTACGGTGGGCTGCTGGTTGACCGGAAATGTGGGCCCTCTGCGCTGGGTGCTTGTGAAAAATCGTCTTTGCTTTTTATGGGTAGCTTGGTCCGATGCATTAAACCACAACCGGTGCTTTATATCCTCCAGAAAAAACCAGCCTTCCGGCACACAGCCACCTTTAAGCGCTGCGATTTCAATTATATGGGCTGTAAGGGGAGGATGACTTGAGCGACCTGACCAACATCTTGCTGATCCCCTCTCTGATGCTCCTGGGCATTCTGCTGGGCAGGGCGAGGGTGGGCCTGAAGGCAAAACATCTGGAGTTCCTCCTGATCAACATCATGGCCCCGATCCTGATGTTCGCCGAGATCTTCAAGGCCGACCTGACTGGACTCGCCTTGGGAAACATCGTGCTGCTCTCGCTTCTTTACGTGGGGCTGTGCTTTGGATTGAGCTACCTCTCCTCCAGAAAACTCGGCAGTAAGGAGCTGGGGACGGTGGTGATCAACTCAACCTTCTTCAACAACATCTTCCTGCCCTTCCCCCTGATCTACTCCTTTTACGGCGACCTCTCCGCCGCCTTGGTGTTCTCCCTGCCCACGATGATCCTCCACAACACCGTCGGGGTCTTCCTGGCCTCCTACTGGGGCCAAGGCAGGTTTGAAAAGAAGGTGCTGATCCGGGCCATCACCTACCCGCCGCTGCTGGGATTCCTGCTCGGCTTTCTGGCCCGCCCCCTTATCCCGGGCTTTGCCGCAACAACGGCCTTCGCCTGGCTGCACCAATTCGGCTTACTGACCGTCTACCTGAGCCTGATCTTCGTCGGCATGGTCATCCCCCTCTCCAAGGAATCCCTCCTCGTCTTCGGCAACCGCATCACCGGGATCATCACGGTGAACCGGCTGCTGCTCTCCCCCCTTGTCGCCGCCCTCCTGACGTTGATTTTCAGCCCATCGGAGGCGGTGAGAAACAGCCTGCTGATCATGTCACTGATGCCTCCGGCCGTCACCAACCTGTTGATCATCTCCAGGTTTGACCTCGATGTCAAGTCAACCTCGCAGAGCCTGTTTGTGCCCACGTTGATCAGCGTGGGGGCCATATTCGCGCTCCGGGGCCTCGCCGTCATCTAAGGCCCGGTTCACTTGGCCTCGAAGATGGGCCTCAAGAAGACATCGGGCCTGGTCCTCGGCGTTATTTCCCCGGCCACGTTCTGCAGCATCAGCTTGGCAACTCGCTCGGGATCTCTGGTTCTGCCCAGCACCCACATCAGCTTCACCCAGGCCACCTCGGGGAGCATGTCCTCCGCAGGGATGACGCCGAGCCGGAGCAGGTCACGGCCCGTGGAGTAGACGTTCATATCCACTCTTCCCCAGAGGCACTGCGAGGTCATCACCACCGGTATCCGGCGCCTCTGGGCAAGGGCGAGGCCATCGAAAAGGGACTCAGGGGCATGGCCCAGCCCCGTGCCCTCCAGCACTATTCCTTTACCACCAGAAGAGATGATGTCCCTGATGACGTTCGAAGGCAGGCCGGGAGTGACCTTTACCAGGGAGACCCTCCTCTCCATCTTTCCCTGCACCCTCACCCTGCCCCCCTGGCTGGCGCGCTGATAATCGTCGCGAAACATCTTGATCTGAGCGTTACGGACCATTCCCAGGGGGACTTCGTTGATGCTCTGGAAGGCATCCCTGCGGCTGGTGTGGCACTTTCTGACCTTGGTTCCGCGATGGATGAGGCAGAAGTCGTCGTCGGTGGTGCCATGCATCACCACGGTGACCTCGGCGATGTCGGATCTGGCGGCCACCGCCACCGCCGAGATGAGGTTCAGGGCCGCATCGCTGCTGGGCCGGTCGGAAGACCTCTGCGACCCCACCAGCACCACCGGCCGGAACAGGCCACGAAGCATGAAACTCAGCGCGGCGGAGGTGTAACCCATGGTGTCGGTGCCGTGGGCCACGACAACCCCGGCGGCCCCAGCATTAATTTCCCTCGCCACCACCCTGGCTATTTTAACCCAGAGATCCGGCGTCATGTGCTCGCTGAAGACGTTGCAGGCCTCCACCACCCTGATGTTGGCAATCTCGGCTATCTCCGGAACCGCGCTGCAGATGTCCTCGGCGGTGAAGGAGGGATAAACGGCCCCGGTGCGGTAATCGACCCTGCTGGCGATGGTGCCACCGGTTCCGACGATCGTCACCAGGGGCTTGTTCGGGTCCTGAACAATTTCCGGTCGGGGCAGGGTGAGCCTCGGGAGCTCCCCGCTCTCCAGCAGGGTCACCTTGGTGGCCGCCTCCACCCGCACGCCCACGTTGTAACCGCTGGAGAGCTTCAGGACCAGATGGTTGGGGTCGCCGAGATCGGTGCGCGGCATCAGCACACCGACATAGGTTCGGCCGCGGCTCTCGACCTTGACCTTATCCCCCACCTTGACCGAGGCCCTCTTCAAGATCCTCTCTATCCTTCCCCGATAACCCGGCATCACCATCAGCTTACGGTATTGCGCGCGGTCTTATAATCAGTATCTTTTAATCTTTTCCTGGATCTGGGGGCTCAAAAAGCCTGTCATCGGCCTGCGCTCGCCCCGCAGTCACAGTGGGGTGGTGCTGGAAACTCTTCCGCGAGCCGGGGGTAGCATTTTTAACGTCAAACTATAGTAAATTGATGGGTGCGGGGGTAACTCAACCATCTGGTGGAAAAATGCCACCGGATTGAAATGGGAGACCAGGAAAAACCTGGCTCAAGAGTGTCGGACCTTGGGGACAGCCCTCAAGGGGCAAAACTGAAGACTCCTGGGTCTGATATCCGAATGTTGAGGGTTCAAATCCCTCCCCCCGCACCAGCAAAAACGCGCCATCTCGAAGAATTTTCAGCTGCTTCTCCGAAATCACGGAGGAGGGGAGTGATCAGGGGCTCAGTTCCGGTTATATTGCAATACTTTGCAACTTACTTCCTCGCCTCGTCAGCTTTCATGAAAAACTAAGGCCCTGTTTGAACGGCATCCTTGGGCTAA
>LQMQ01000023.1 GCA_001515205.2 Candidatus Hadarchaeum yellowstonense | reverse complement strand
GAAGACTATGGTGCTCCCCTTCACCAGCCTCCTAGCATAGTTCTTGGGGTCGTTGTTTTCCACCAATGTTTCACCTCACGACGGCTCCTGATTACAAGCCTGTTATCTCCGTGAGGCAATAAAATATAGCGCGGCGGGTTCAACTTTCACCGGGAGGGCGCCGCCACAGTTGGAGGAGGATGGCGGACTTCTAAGGGATAGAAAATGGCCGTTACCGAAAATCCGAAGGGTTCGATTGGATCTCGGCCACAGCTTTAATCTTTCAGGCAGTAAAAGATACCAGCGGGAGTGTCATGGTGAGGATAAGGTGGTGGGGTCACGCCTGCTTCGAGGTGGGCAATGGGATCACCCTTGTCTTTGACCCGCACGACGGAGAGTCGGTGGGTCTTCCCCGGCCCGATGTCAAGGCCGACGTGGTGCTGGTCTCCCACGACCACTACGATCACGCGGCCGGCGTCAAGCTCGTCCTCAGGCCGGGCGGAACGGTTGTCAGGGATGCGGTTGAGAAAAACGTAGGCGGGGTCAGGATCAGGGGCGTAGAAACTTTCCACGACGATCAGGGCGGAGGGCTGAGGGGAAAAAACACGGTTTACGTGGTCAATTTTGGTGGACTGACTCTCTGCCATCTCGGGGACCTCGGTCACGTTCCGACTTCGGAGCAGGTGAGGGGGATCGGCAAGGTCGACGTGCTCTTCATCCCGGTTGGAGGCGTCTACACGATAGATGCGGGAGAGGCCGCCGAGACCGTCCAGAAAATTGCCCCCAGAATTACCGTGCCGATGCATTACCGGATAAAGGGGTTAAAGGTGGGGATCGCCGGTGTGGAGGATTTCCTGAGCGGTAAGAGGAATGTCATCAGGATCAAATCGAGGGAGTTCCGGGTTTCTCCGGAGGCGCTTCCCAGGAGCCCCGAGATCTGGGTTCTTTCATTTCCCTGAATTTTCAAGCTGTCCATGGCGCACGGCGCTCGGCGGGGCCTAGGCCACCGGCTTCTTTGTAGACGTTATGTTCGCGACAAGGACCATATGGATGTCCTGTTATCGCACTAACAACCGTGCGGAGAGAAAGGTGTACTTCACGGATCCGTTTATCTCTGAGTTTTTCGCTGATTTCCCACGGCAGCCGACTGTTGAATGAGATATGTGCCACGCCCGGTGGTACCTGAGCCATCGCCGCCGGGCTCCTCAGGCACATGGCAGGCGCGGCAAATCATTTTCGATTTTTCCCGATGATAAAAATTTCGTTGATCCCGGAGACCGGAGGAAAGATAAAGAGGAAAAGGAAAAATAAAAATCAGGTGGTCTCGATGGACTGGTTCGAGGAGTGGTTCCGCCGGCGGCCCTACTCCAGGTTCTTCTGGGAGCTGGATCGCGCCCTCGAGGAGATGTTCCGGGAGTTCTCAACCATGATGCCGCGGGAGTTCTTCCGGGAGAGAAAGCTGCCAGATGGCTCGGTGGAGAGGACCTTCGGGCCGATCATCTATGGCTACTCCATGACCATGGGGCCCGATGGCAAGCCCCAGATCAGAACCTTTGGCAACCTGAGGAGAGGCATGCCATTCCCAGCACCCATCACGCACCGGGAACCGCTGGTCGAGGTGATCCCCTCCAAGGACGAGATCAGGGTGGCGATAGAGCTCCCCGGGGTGAAAAAGGAGGACATAGATCTGCGCGTCACCGAGGACAGGCTCACCGTTTCCGCCGAGCGCGGCGAGATCAAGTACTATAAGGAGATAGAACTCCCCGCGAGGGTCGACCCCAAGAGCGCGGACGCGAGCTACATCAACGGGCTGCTCGACATCACCCTGAAGAAGCTTGAGGAGCGCGGGCCTGCGGGGGAGCGCGTGAACATAAAGTGACAAGTGAGCGCTGGTCCCAGGAGCTTGGGAATGGGTCCCGCAGCAGGGACACTTTGGGTTAGCTTGTCACGCCCGCAGATGGCTGAGCCGGTTTAACCAAGCCACCGCCCCAGCGCTTAGTGATTCGCTCCAAATTTTTTGAGCTTCATGTGCGCGTGGACGTGATTTTTAAAGGCGGGCCCGGTGGGATTCGAACCCACGATCTACAGCTTAGGACGCTGCCGCCCTATCCTGGCTAGGCCACGGGCCCGCAAGAATTTTGTCGCCGGGGTTTATGAGCTTACGGCATCTCGAAAGTTATTTAAAAGGAGCATTTAAATGATGTTTGAAGCGGGTGATTGATTGTCGGCGACGAGACCTCTTGGGGCTTTGCTTTGTATCGCTACGGTTGTGGTGGCGATCGCGCACATCTACTTTGGATATATAAGCGGCGGTGCCGGTGCTTGGGCGCGCGGGGCCCTGGCCTTCGCCCTGCCGGTGACCGCGGGAATCCTCGTGGTCTGTGGGCTGGGATTCTGGCTGGGCTGGATCATGGTGACCACGAAGGAGGCCCCGCCAACGCCGAAGACGGAAGAGAGCCAGCCCGAGAAAACCGAGTAGAGCCAGACGCTCGTAGCCTTTAAGGTCTGTTCTTTCTAAACTTATTGGGTGTCAATTTGAACTACCGAAGATGGTTGCTCGCCGTCTACCTGGTTCTGATGATGGTCCTCTCCTTCTCGATACTCCTGGTCCCCGGGGAGAAGTACGACACCCTCACCACCTCCGACAGCGGCTGGGTCTACGACGTTGCGGTGGAGATCTCGCAGCGGGGAACCCTCGTGGACAACAACCCGCTCTCCCACGCCCCCTATGGCTGGCCTGTTTCCTTCAACGAGCAGCTGCAGCCCCTGCTCGCGGTGATGCTCTACCGCGGCCTAAACGCGGTGAACCCGGGCGTCACCCTGATGGATGTGGTGAAGTTCTGGGGCCCGCTGATGTTCGCCCTCTCGCTGATCCCGATTTTTCTCATCGGCCGGGAACTCGGGGGAGATCTCGCCGGTGGGGCGGCGGTCTTCTTCGCCGCCACGATGACCACGACCATCTACTGGATGAAGGTGGGATCCTTCGACCGCGATTGCCTGAAACTCCTCCTCACCGCGACCTCGGCCTTTTTCACCCTGAAGCTGTTTAAGGCCTCCCGGGGCGACTTTCTGAAGTATGCCCTCCTCGCCGGCCTCTCCTTTGGCCTCTTCTCGCTGACTTGGCCCGGAGCCCTGTTCTTCGCGGCCGTCCCCGTCGGCGGGATCATCATCCTGCTGCTGGTTCGGTTCTTTGAGGCCCTCGCCCGCAAGTTCTCCGATGTCCTCGGGGCAGTCAAGTCCTCCCTTCGCGACCATCTCCACCACATCGTCGGCGTCATCGTCATGATGGCGGTCATGAGCGTGATCTACGTGGCTCTGGGAAAGCAGGCCCCTGACTTCTGGGTCGGGTTCCTCGGGATGCTGCTGAACTACGTCGGGATCGGCGGGGGCGGCGTGACCCTGCCCGCCTACGCCAGCGAGGCCCGGCCGGCCGGCCCCATCACCGAGACGCTGGGTGAGTTCTACACCAACACCATTCTCACCGTGGTCGTGGTGATCCTGATCCTGCTGGCGCTGGCGAAGTTCGCCTGGTCGAGGAAGAACTGGGAAATCCTGGTCTTCGCCTGGCTGATAGTTCTCCTCGCGATGGTCTATCCGGGCAAGGGGATGGCTAGGTTTGTTCGTGAATGGTGGCCCCTGGTGCCGGTGCTCGCCGGCGCCGGCTTCGCCGCCCTCATCAAACTCATCCGGCGGGCCTACTCCACGCCGTCCCTGGGCTGGCTGAAGGAGGCCGAGGATCCCCTCGCCGTGACAGCCCTGGTCGTCATCTTCGTCAGTCCCTTCGTCCTCAACGCCTACGCCTCCGCGGCGGCCACCACTCCCCCGCCCGATTGGTACGGGCAGACGGGGCTGAACAGCGCTTTCATGGATTCCTTCACCTGGCTCCGGGAGAACACCCCCGAGAACGCGGTGGTCGCGGTGGAGTGGTCCTACGGGCACCTGCTCACGGGAGTCGCCAGAAGGCCCGCGGTGGTTGACGGCGTCGAGACAAGTGCCGAGGCGGGCACCTGGGAAAACAAGCCAGGGGTAAAGCCCCCCGATTACATCTACACGGTGGTGGACTCGACCGGAAAATTCCTGAACCAGCACTTCACCATCAACGGCAGGCGCACCGACATCCAGAGGTTACCCGGGCTGGGGTCCGACGAGGAGATCGCCTTCTACCTGGAGACCTACCGCGACAACTACGGCGTCAAGATCGATTACCTCATCACCCACGTCTTCCAGGTCTACAGCATGCTGGATGTGGTCCTGGCCGAGAGCGGCGAGCGCAGCCAGTCAACGGGGTTTGACAACCAGCTGATTTTCAGGTTCGGAGAGGAGAACGTGGCCCTCGATGTGAATCACCTGGATGCCTACGTCCGGGGGGAGAATGGCGAGAGGCACTATGCTGGGGTGGTGATCCTCTACTACGACCAGACCGGCGGGGTGACCAACTTCCGCTACAATTTCCGGGACAACATTCAGATCCCCCGGGTGCTGCGGGTCTATGTGCCCAACTGGACCAACACCCCCTCGCTGGATCAGATAGCGGCGACCCGCGGTGATCCCTACTATTCCGGCCCACCGCTCTACGTGCGCCTCTTCGCCGGCATCGGTGCCCTGCCCGACTTCATGAGCGTGGCCCACGTGAGCAGCAACGGCCTGGTGAAGGTCATCAAGATCAACCACGGCTCCTCGCCCCTTTACCCCGCCAACGGCGCCCTGATCAACGACAGCACCCCGGAGTTCCGGTGGACCTCAGGGATCGGCGCCACAAGGTATGAGTTCCTCCTCGCCAGGGACCAGGATTTCTCCACTCCGCTGCTCCGGATCGAGACCACCGAGAGGAGCTACACGCCTTCGGCGGCGCTGGCCGAGGGCAGCTACTGGTGGCGCGTTGCCGCCTACAAGGGAGAGGAGCTGCTGGGCTGGTCGGACGCCGCCTCCTTCACCATTGACACCACGCCGCCGGCAGCGCCGCAGCTGCTCGAGCCGCGGGAGGGAGCAATCCTCTCCCGCTTTGACCTGGCCTTCAGCTGGTCGAGGCCCGAGCCCGGGGTGAAATATCAGGTCCAGGTTTACCGCGAGGACGACCCCGCGGTGCTCCTGGTCGACAACGAGTTCGATGTCGAGAACTTCGCCTTCACCTTCCAGAACAACGGCGCCTACGTGTGGCGGGTGAGAGC
>LQMQ01000022.1 GCA_001515205.2 Candidatus Hadarchaeum yellowstonense | reverse complement strand
CTTCCCGTTGGTTGGGACCTTGGCTTCATCCCGGCAACAACTTGCTTCAGTTTCTCGATTTCACTTTTCATCATCTGTTGTTCTAACATCAATGAATCGGTGCGGGAAAAAATCGCTTGTTTGAAGCTCTCGAATGTCTCAAGAAACAGTTTGCCTACCTCGGCGGCGATTTTCGAGGGGCGCGGTTCAATTCCCAACTCATGGAAATCGGCCGCCACCCGGTCCATCAGGAACAGCACCTGTTCCCCCTTCATTCCGGCTTCTGCTAACAAGTCATAGATCTCATCACGCGAAAACCCAGCACGCATCATGGCTCTGATAACGTCCGATGCTGCCAGACCTGTTGGCATAAGCCCCTCCGTTAAGTTGAGGCGCCGTTACTTAAACAAACGAAAATAAATACAGATTAATTTGTCCTCGGCTCTCATGCCAGATAAATTAAGCTGTTGCGCTTGCGTCACTTCGATGAAAGACATTGCCGATCAAACCCACAACATCAGTTCCAGGGCCAGTGTCAAGCCAGCCGCCAATATCACCAGAGGCATGACCAAGAAACCATACTTGGAGAACTGCGAAAATGAAATTTGTACCCCCTTCTCCGCCAAAATGCCGGCCCACATTATCCCCGCAAGCGCTCCCACCAGCGTCAAATTGGCACCAAAATTGGCTCCCGCTATAACCGCCAAAGTTGAACCCATCCGCGCCACCGCGGAAACGTTAAAGGAAGAACTCTGAAAGGTCCGGACAAAGAATATCGTCATCGGGTGGTTATTCATCAGGTTGGCGGCAAACGCAGATAAAAAAGTGATTCCCACGACGGTTGCAAACAGGTTTCCGGCGAGCAGGGAAAGCTGGGAGGCGAAAAAGTCAGTCCAACCCTTTGAGACCAAATCCTCCACAATTATAAACAGCCCCAGCACAAAGGGAATCGTCTTCCAAGGCATCCTTGAGGCTATGACTGTGATTCCGGATCGATGCTCCTTTGTTTTCGGCTCGCAGTAATGATAGTAGACGATATCGAAGACAACCATGACCCCTGCTGCAATCGAGGTCAGCACCCACAATGGCATTCCCAGAAAGCTGGTCGGGAAACTCATCAGCACGATAGTTACGATGAACAGAACCGTGCCAAACAACGCCCCTGCTTTGTTTTTTATGGCAAGGCTGGGGTCCACATCGGGCACCTCCGTCCTTCCCGGCAGCATGCCCCAGAAAACCAGCACCAGCATTGCTAAACAGACGATCATGGCAACGACAGAGGGCAGGAGCATCCATTTTGAGAAATCCAGAAAGGAAATGCCGATGGAATCGGCCGCGATGATGTTGGCAGGATTACCGATGTAAAGCGTCATGCTTAGGATGTTCGCGGCAAAAAACTGGGCAATGAGGTAGGGAACCGGGTTCACCTTGGCCCGTTGGCTGTAGTAAAATATGATCGGGGTCATCGTCAGAATCACGATGTCATTATCGGTAACCAGGGTAAGCAGGCTGCTGAGGAGGAAAAAATAAACGAAGAGCTTCTTTCCAGAACCTCCTGCGGCCCGAACGAACTTCAGCGAGACATACTCAAAAAGACCGGTGTAGTCCAAAGAGACGCAAATGTACGACAGCGTGATGATCAAAATTATTATCGCATACGGAGTCACCATATCCGAACCCAAGATTCCCCTTGAGATGGTATCGAGGTTGATGGATCCTACGGCCGCCAGGACCGCTATCCCCAGCAGCGGGGCCAAACCATAATCAATGTGGAGGTGCCTTCTCGTGAAGGGAACCCTTACGATGGGGTGTTTGAAGACGAGGAAAATTGTTGCAGCAAATACTAGAATGGGAGCCATGGAAAGTGAGTTCATCGATGATACCCGCCGCGTGTCTTCAATGCTGGCCTCACACCGGCATGCCGGACTTTCTTACCAGAATCACCGTGCACGGTGCATATTTTATGACATAGTCCGAAATGCTCTCGGTAAACGCGCCGAGGAGTCCTTTTCTTGGGATGGTTCCGGTAACAATAACATCACAGGCATTCTTCTTGGCAAAGGAAACTATGGCCTTGCCAACATCTGTGGATTCGATTATCTCCAGCTGGCTCTTCAAGCCCGCCCTTTCAAAGGCATCGATTACCCAGGAGAACCTTTCCAGGGCTTCCTTTTTGGAGAACTCACTTAGGAGCCGCACCACGTGCAGGGCGTAAATTTTGGTCTCCTTAGAACACAGCCTGATGGCGACCTTAACCACTTCTTCCGGGGTTGCTTCCGTCACGCAGAGGACCATGGTTTTAAACATGTTTCACCCCCAATCTACTTTTCCAGATGCTAATAAACAATTGCTTCTCGATGAAAGAATGTAGATGATCTCGTTTTCCAGCCTATGGAAACCGAAAAAATACGAAGAAAACATTTATATTGACTCAATTTTAAGTTTCCCGTGGGAGGTTAAGAATGCCAAAAACTGGAATGATTGCCGGTGTGATTATAGTAATAGCAATCATCGCAGTGGCAGCTGCTTATGTTGCAACTCAACCCGGTGCTCCTGTTACCACCACTGCTAAACAATGGAAAGTGGCCCTGCTGTTGCCAGATGTGATAACTGACCTTACTTGGAATGGTCCTGCCTACCAAGCGGTGTCAAGGTTGGTGGCGGAGGGAATCGCCGATAAATTCTCGTACACCGAACAGGTTGCCGTTCCTGATGCCGTACGGATTGCCAGTGGATACGCGTCCGAGGGCTACGATCTGATAATTCAACATGGTTCTCAGTTCGTGGACACGACAAGAGAAGCGGCCCAAAAATATCCCAACTCATACTTTGTCACCACCGCTATGCTGGCACCTGATTTCCCAACAAACGCTTCGGTTGTCTGGGTGTATTTGGAAGAGGCCTACTACCTGCTTGGAATCCTCGCCGGAAGAATGACCAAAACAAACGTCGTCGGCACGCTTTGCCCGCTTGAGGTTCCCGGCATCGTTGAATGGTCGAAGGGATTCAAAGCGGGAGTTCTCAGCGTGAACCCGAACGCAAAAGTGCTCTATGCAGTCACTGGCAGCTTTATGGATGCGACTCTGGGCAAAGAAGCAGCGATGGCGCAGATTGAAGCGGGTGCTGACTTCATCGCTCCCATGACTGACGGCCCGGTACTCGGCGCCATCATGGCTGCTCAGGAAACTGGCAAAGCCTATGTTTTCGGCTGCGAGGGTGACACCCACTCAATCAACCCGAACATTATTGTCACCAGCGCAATATGGGACTCCTACGCCCACTATAAGACAATAATGCTCGACATCAAGGCAGGGCAATTTAAGCCCAGATACGAAGCAGACCTAAAGTCTGGTGGTGCCACAATAACCCCGTTCTACGCGCTGAAGGACCAAATTCCCCAGAGCGTCTTGGATGAGATGGAAAAAGCAAAACAGGATATCATATCCGGCAAAATAAACGTCAAAGAGCTTGTGCAAAGCATTACCCTCTAGAGAAAATTTTTCTCTAGGGGCAGTATTTTTTTTTAAACCTTTTAGTTTCAGCACCATTTGACTCTAGCCAAGCCAATTGACTTGGACCATGAAACTGCGAGCAAAAATGCTTCCGCCCGAGCAGTTTAGGTATCACAAATGTTTTTATCGATTTTTGTTCATAGTAAAAAAGAAAGTATGGCCGATTTTATCATAGAGAATGGATTCTTAGTGACCATGGACGGATCAAACAGAGTTATAGAAGATGGCGCTGTTGTTGTTGAGGGAAACAAAATTTTAGCCGTGGGTAAGACTTCTGAGATCAAGAAAAAACATAAGGCAAAGGAGAGAATAAACGCCAAAGGGAAGGCCATCCTGCCTGGTTTCGTCACGCCCCATAACCACATGTATAACTCACTGACCCGCTATATGGACATTCCACTGGAGCCAGAGGTGGCCGCTGATTTCGGCAGCCTGCTCACGCGATGGTGGTGGCCAAAGATTGAGGACACCTGCACCAAGCAGGACGTCTATACTGGAGTTCTTCTCGCGGCGGCGGAAATGTTGAAGAATGGTATCACCTGTACGGCTGATCTCCAGGAAGGACAAAACCTGCTCCCGGGAGCGCTCGATCTTGCGGGCAGGGCTTGCGACGAGACCGGAATTAGGGCCTTTCTTTCCTTCGAAACCACCGATCGGGTCAGCCTTGCCAAGGGAAAACAGGGGCTCAGAGAAAATGAAAACTTCATCAAAAAAAGAAACTACAGGAAAGATTCCCGAGTCCAAGGAATGATGGGTGTGCACACTTGCTTCTCCTGTACACCGGAAACTCTGATGAAAGCAAGAGAAATAGCCAACAGACACCGATGCGGCATTCAGATACACATTGCCCAGAGCACCTACGAGGTGGAGATGATAAAAAGAAAATACAAAGTTGGTGGCTCTGTGGAATTTTTAGACTCGCTGGGCTTCCTGGGTCCGGATGTTGACGCCGCTCACGGAATCTACATTTCCAAGAAAGAGCTGGAGATCTGGCAGAGGAACGACGTCGGCCTATCCTTCAACATCAAAAGCAACGCCTTCTACGCCAACGGCCTCGCCCCGGCTGCAGAACTGCTCAGGAGAAACTGCAAAGTTGGTCTGGGCATAGACGGCGTCAACATTTACGATATGTTTGAACTCATGACCTTTTCAATGGCCATGTTACGTCTCTACTACCTGGACGGTGGAATGCTACCAGCATCACAGGCCCTCTACCTCGCCACCATGGGCGGGGCCAAAGTTCTGGGAAAGGACAGAGAAATCGGGTCCCTAGAAGCAGGCAAAAAGGCCGATATAATAATCGTCGACTTCTCGGGTAAAGCCAAGCTGACACCAGCACAGAACAAGCTCGACGTTCTGGCCTTCAGCTGCCGTGGCCCTGATGTTGACACGGTTATGGTCGATGGCAAGATCATTGTGAGCAATAAAGAGATCTTGACTGTTGATGAGGAGAGGCTGATCGAAAGGGCCAAAATCCAAGCCGCCAGATATCAGGAACGAGCCATTAAAACACCGATAAATCCGGTTTGGAAACTGCCCACGTGTTGAGGTGAGAAAACGATCGATCTCACTGTGAACCTCGCAGGCCTGCGGCTACAATTTCCCACGATTCTGGCCCCGGGGCCGTTAACCAAGGACGCCCGGGCTGTCAAAAGGGCCGCGGAACAGTACGGTGTCGGTGCCATAGTTGTAAAAACTGTTTATCCCCGTGATGAGGATACACCGAGACCATGTATGGCTGCTCTCAAAGGCGGCGCTATGATCAACTATGATTGGTCCGCCCTTAGTGCCGAACAGTTCTCCAAGCAAATGAAAACCGCCAAAGAGGGAAACAAACCGGTGATCGTCAGCTTTCTCGGTGGAACTGAGGAAATGGTAAAAATGGCTAAAATGCTGGCAGCTAGCGGAGCCGATATGCTAGAGCTTCCCATCGGCAATCCCCCGCTGGAGCAACTGCAGGAGGAAATAAAAGAAATCAGGGGAGCCGTTGACATTCCCCTTGGGATTAAAATTGGTCCCAACATCAAAAATATCCCTGAATACGCCAAAGGGATTGAACGTGCTGGTGCTGATTACATTTCAGGAATCAACACGCTGGGTCCGGTGCTAGCCATCGACACAAAAACCGGAAAACCATTACTGGGATCAAGATTTGGCTTCGGCTATCTTTCTGGTCCCGCCATAAAGCCATTGGCCCTGCGCTGTGTCGCAGAAATGGCCAAAAGCGTAAAAATTCCAGTAATCGGTGGAGGAGGCATCAGCGACGGTAAGGATGCCATTGAGTTTTTTATGGCGGGGGCCACCTGTGTTCACTTGCACACCGCAGCCATTCTCAAAGGACTGGGTGTCTTCTCAACTATTGTCAAACAGATTGATGAATTTTTAACCACCGAGGGTTATGATAGTCTTGATGACATTAGAGGAATTTCCCTGAAATATCTTAGCGAAGAGCCATCGCTTGCCAAAAAAACTCCGGAAGTGGCTCAGGAACTGTGCAACGGTTGCGGTGTTTGCGAACGAACCTGTGTTTATGAGGCGATAAAGGTGTATGATGGCTTGGCTAGAGTAGATAAAAACGCCTGCTTTGGCTGTGGACTTTGCGTCACCTTGTGCCCAGCGCAGGCGTTAAAGCTGGAGTGAGGAAGGAAGAATGTCGAGAAAAATATTGTATATAGACCCGCTCGACTGTACCGGATGCAGAAACTGCGAAATAGCCTGTAGCTACATCAAGGAGGGGTTGATGAATCCTCAGAAATCTAGGATCCGTGTTGTTAGAATCGGCGCCACCTACGATAGCCCAATAGTCTGTCGACAGTGTGAAATTGCTCCCTGCGCCAAGAGCTGTCCCGTGGAGGCCATCGAGCGAAAGGGTCGGGTTTGGGTGGTTAATTCTCAAAAATGCATTGGCTGTGGCATCTGCGTTCAGGAATGTCCCTTTGGTGCTATCTGGCTGCACCCGGATAACGGGACCGCGATCAAGTGTGACCAGTGTGGAAACTGCGTGAAGCACTGTCCCCCGGGAAAACTCAGATTCGTGGACCCCAACGATCTCGCCCATGAAACTGAGATGAAGTATGCCAGAAAATTGATGGAGATAATGGAGGAAAAAAATGTCATTTAAATACAGAGCCTACGCGGGGAAAATCATCCGGGTGAATCTTAGCCACGGCACAATCACCAAGCAACCACTTGACGCCAAGATGGCCGAGAACTTCCTCGGCGGTTCTGGTTTCATCACTAAGATTTTATGGGACGAGGTCGGTCCCCAAACCGATCCTTTGGGTCCTGAAAACAGGCTCATCTTTGCCATCGGTCCTCTCTGTGGCACCGGCTGGCCGGTCAGTTGCAGGTTTGAGGTCGGGGCCAAATCTCCGCTAACCGGCATTTATGGGGATTCCAGCTGCTGTGGACACTGGGGCCCGGAGCTAAAGTTTGCGGGATATGATGCGGTTGTCTTTGAGGGTAAAGCAAGCAAGCCTGTTTATCTCTGGGTAAATGACGACACCATAAAAATTATGGACGCCGGTGCCCTCTGGGGCAAGACCACCGGAGAAACGGAGGAGATAATCAGAAAGGATCTCGGCGACCACAGGATCCAAGTGGCCAGCTGTGGTCCAGCTGGTGAAAATCTGGTAAGATACGCCTCTGTTATCAGCTTGAGGAGGGCAGCAGCCCGATGCGGTCTGGGTGCCGTGATGGGATCTAAAAATTTGAAAGCGGTGGCTGTCAGAGGCACCAAGGATGTGAAAACAGAGTATCCCAAGGAGTTTTATGACTTTATGAATGAGATCATCGAAGTTTACAAAAAGGATTTCTATATCCTCGACAGGATAAAGTTCGGGACCCCCATTCTAGTGGAGCTGATGAACGAGATCGCCCGCTGGCCCGTGAAGAACTTCCAGACCGGTGTTTTCCCCTATGCCAAGGAGATCGGTGGAGAAAGAATCAGGAGAGAGTACAGGATAAAAGACAGGGGCGGATTCGGTTGCTGGGCCACCTGCGAAAAGCCAGTGCGGGTCAAGGAGCCACCTTTCTCCGGAATCTACGCTAAACAACCAGAATACGAGACTCTGTCCGCGCTGGGTGCGAGACTCTGGATAAGAAATTTAGATGCTCTCATCTATGCTAACGAACTCTGTGATGAGCTGGGCTTGGACACCATCTCCACTGGAGGAACAATTTCTTGGGCCATGGAATGCTATGAAAACGGAATCCTGACAAAAAAGGATACTGACGGCATAGAGCTGAGCTGGGGCAATCACGAGGCCCTGCTGGAACTGATTCCCAAAATTGCCAAAAGGGAGGGCTTTGGTGCTATCTTGGCCGAGGGGAGTTTCCGGGCCGCACAGATGATGGGCCGGGGATCGGAAAAATACTTGATGACGGTGAAGGGGATGGAGATCGCTGCTCAGGACGGCAGAGCCCAGAAGTCCATGGGGCTGGCCCACGCAGTCGCCAGCAGAGGTGCTGATCACCTCAAGGCATTCCCACTCCTCGATGAGCTGGGTCGTGAAGAGCCAATCAAAGCTAGGTTTGGAGAAAAATATCTTCCCGAGATGGCTCAGCCGCTGAACCCCAAATACAAGGCATTTGAAGTGAAGGACGGTGAGGAACTCTGTGCCCTCTGTGATAGCCTCTCGCTTTGCAAGAGTTCCGGCATCTGTCTGCCTCTTTACACCGGGCAGATATACTTTGAAGACTTGGCCAAGATTATGAAGCTGGCAACGGGGATGAAAGTAACCGGAGAAGACATGAGAAGAACCGGTGAGAGAATCGTTAACCTACAAAGGGCCTTTAACATCCGAGAAGGTCTGACCAGAAAAGACGACAGACTACCAGAACGCTTCACGAAAACCCCTGCCCCTGAAGGCGTTGCCAAGGGGCACGTTGTGGAGCTGGATAAAATGCTAGACGAGTACTACAGGCTGAGGGGCTGGGACACGGAAACTGGTCTCATCCCGCGGAAAAAGCTGGAAGAACTCGGCATAGGATATGTTGCAGACGAGCTGGAAAAAATGGGCAAAATCCCTAAAGTAAATTAACCACCCGAGACGGCGTGGGCGATGACTATCCGGTCTCCGTCGCTAAGATTAATCCTGAAATTTTTGTCAATTAAATGAGCCAGTTGTCCGTTCAAGGTGATGTGGTTATGTCCATAAACACTGCCGCTCTTCGGATCAAAAAGAACTTCACTGAATTTCCTGCCGTGTTTCTCGCCCAGAATTCTCAGTAAATCTGCTAACGTTGCCTCCTTTGGAATCTTTATCCTTTCCTCCCTTACCCCGGTGATCTCTTGGAAATGCGATAGATAAACCACGGACACTTCAATTGAACCCATAACCGCACCGCCGCCCAACGGTTATTTTCAGCAATCGTGTCTTTAAATATTTGTCCGAAAGTAGCCTCGGGATAAAACAAGATTTTTTATGATGCCAGACAAAGAATAAACGCGGGATTCTGTGAGCAAATTAAGGTATCGAAGGTCCATGGAAAGATTTCAGAAGTTGCTCGTTCCAACTGTATATGGCGATGTCCCCACTTTTCTCGGGGCTCCGCTTGCAAGGAGCAAAAAGGACCTGAGAACTGCCGATGCTGCTTTTCTAGGAATGCCCTCCCAAGGGGCTGAAATGCTGGTGGGAAGGGAAGTGGGTATAAATATGATGGACACGATGCGTTTGAGGAAGGCCTCGCTGAAATATGGAGGATATCTGCCCGAGCTTGACCTCGACGTCTTTGCCAAGATAAAGCTCGTTGACTGCGGCGACGTACCTGGATTTTATCCCGCGACTCAGGAAAACCGAAAACAATACTTCAAGCTGGCTGAGGACAGCATCTCAGGAATTTTACAAACTGGCTGCATACCGTTAACGATCGGGTCACACCCCTATCTCGTGGCAAAGTCGATAAACAGGTTGGGCGGCGGTTTGGGCATTATCCACTTAGATGCCCACGCGGACAACATGGAAGTCCACGAAGGTGGCAAGTGGTCTCTTGCCTGCTGGGTTGCTAGGGTGGCTGAGCTCAAAGGGGTGAACATGAAAAACTTCGTTCAGATAGGAATGAGGGGACCACGAAATTTCAAGGAGCAGATGGTGTGGTACCGGAAGAAGGGAGCAACCGTATTCACCAGTGCTGAAATTGGGGAAAAGGGGATTGAAGAGGTTACTGAAGAAGCAATCGAGATCGCCAGCGACGGTGCCGAACATCTCTTTCTCAACTTGGACCTGGATGTCTTGGATCTGGGAGCTGCTCCGGGGCTGGACGAACCTCTGGGGATCACCATCGCCGATCTGCTTAAAATCACCCACGAAGTTGGCAAAAAGAGGGTGAGGGCGTTCAATGTGGAATGGATACCAACTCCAGCATGGGAACCTTACCAACTCCCTGCCTGGCCGCTTTACTGGATCACAACATGGGCTATTCTGTATCTGCTCGCCGGTGTGGCGCTTTCGAAGAGGTAGTCGCAATGAAGGTTGACGCCATCATCATTAACGGAAGAATCTTCACCCCCGGCGTTTTTCTTGAAGCGGGAATAGCGATCGATGAAGGGAAGATAGTCGCCATCGCCAAGGAACCTAACCTGCCTGAGGCAGATGAAAAAATTAACGCCCGGGGGAACTTGATAATTCCCGGACCCATAGATGCCCACGTTCACCTCCATATTCCTGGGCTTCTACACAGGGAAGATTTCGGCAACGGAACCAAAGCGGCCGCCATCGGGGGCACAACAACTGTTATAGACTTCGCCGTGCCTCGAGATGGTAGCCTAAAGAAAACCTTTTCCCTCGTGAAGAGCGAAGGAGAGAGGCTCGCCGCCGTTGACTTCGCCATTCACGCTGCCATTTGCTTGGAGGAACATATCGAAGAAATTCCGGAGGTCTCAAAAATGGGTGCGGCCTCTTTTAAACACTTCATGGCCAACCCGGATGGGCTGCCCTTTATTGATACCGGAGCCATGCTGGATTCGCTCAACAAAATAAAAGAGGCTGGATCACTAGCCACTGTTCACGCTGAAAACGAAAGCATCCGGATTCATTACTTGAATAAGCTCAAGCAGCAGGGGAGGGGTGATCCTCTCGCACATGCGCTGTCAAGGCCAACCATCGCTGAAGCCGAGGCCATCTCCAGAGCGATAATGCTGGCGGCCGAAGCTGGCACACCCCTTCACGTCTTTCATGTGTCCTCCGGTCGCGGAGCAGATCTGATCGGGCGGGCGAAGGAGGCAGGGTTGCCGGTAACAGGAGAGACCTGTCCTCACTATCTGCTCTTCAACCAAGATGATCTGAAAAAATTCGGGCCGTATCTCCAAGTCAATCCCCCCCTGCGGACAAAAGCTGACTCGGAAATGCTCTGGAAGGCTCTGGCCGAGGGGAATCTTGACGTTCTAGTGACAGACCACTACGCGCCTCTCCGAGCTGAGAAAGAAAAGGGCTGGAGCAACATCTGGGACGTCGAGGGGGGAGTTCCTGGGGTTGAGACGAGAGTTATGATCGCGATCAGCGAGGGCTATCATAAAAGGAAGATTCCGCTGAAGAGGTTAGTCGAAATCTTGTCGACCATGCCGGCAAAGATCTTCGGTCTTTACCCCGCCAAGGGAAATCTTCAGATCGGTTCTGACGCAGACATCACGATAATAGATCTGAATGAGGAAATGACGATAAAAGCGGAAAAATTGCACCACAAGGCAGACTGGACTCCCTTCGATGGTCTAACCGTCAGGGGCCTTCCCAAGTTGACCATGGTCCGGGGAGAAATAGTGGCCAGTGAAGGGAGCGCTTGGGGTAAAGAAGGGTACGGGAGATTCTGCCCGCGATCAATGAAACCATCGGCGACCGCTAATTTTCCGTAAACAGCCAAGATAAGACTTTTATTAATGACCACTGACGATTTTTAGCAACGGGTGGGTCCATAAATGGCGCTACTTAAAGGATCGTTGCGGGCACTTTTTGAGAAGGCCAAAGAAATGGGCGCGAGTTCTGCCAAGCTCATCTCCACTAAGGATGTCTTCGTTGAGGACTACGTGAGGATAAAGTGCCAGTACGGTTGTAGGATGTACGGTATCCGACTCACCTGTCCACCCTACACTCCGACTCCAGAGGAGACACGAAAATGGCTGAAGAACTACAGTAAGGCTTTGCTCATCGAGTTCAAAAACCTCAAGAATAGAGAGGATCTGAGCCGGGTTCATGAAATCGGCGTGGCGCTGGAAAGAGATGCCTTCCTGAGTGGCTTCTATCGTGCCCTAGTTCTTGTTTCAGGGCCCTGTCGGTACTGTAAACCCTGCGTGGCTGAAAGGGCAAAAAATCGCGGCTCGCTGAGCAAGGCTGATTGCGTCTATCCTTTAAAGGCCAGACCATCGATGGAGGCAGTGGGAATCGACGTTTACAAGACTGCCAGAAAAGCCGGATTCAGCATCAACGTGGTCAAAGAGGGGCAGCTTTACAAGAGCTTTATTTTGCTTTTGCTGGAATGAAGCTTAAGGTGCCTTTAATTATTTAAAGTTAAAAACGTCCTTCACTTTTATTTCCTGCATCTTTTTATTGACCTCGGTCGTCTCACCAAAATACAGGCATCTGGCCGGGCAGACCAGAACACAAAGAGGTTTCTCTCCTTTTTCGATTCTGTGGGCGCAGAGGTTGCAGAGCTCAATCTTTCCCAGCTCAGGGTTAAATTGAGGTGCGTTTATCGGACAAGCGTCAATGCACAGCTGGCACCCGATGCACTTTTCCTTGTTCACCATGACGATGCCATCGGGCCTTTTGTAAAGCGCGTGCTCCGGGCAGGCTCTAATGCAGGGAGCATCTTCACAATGTTTGCAGAAAACTGGAACATAGTCTGTTCTCAATCCGCCGTTGATCATTCTGGGACCAATTTTAACAACGCGAATGGGCATCGGTCCCACGGGAAGATGGAACTCCTGCTTGCAGGCAATCTCGCAGGAATGACACCCGATGCACTTCTTCACGTCGGCCTGTAGTTTGTACTTTGCCATTTTCACCCCTCCACCTTAGTCACCTTGCAGATGGCCCCACGAATAATCGGGCAGCCGAAAACCGGGTCGTAGGGAGGATATCGGGGGACAACTACGTTGACGTTGGATTCAAAACAAGCGCGGTGCGGGTCATCCTTTCTTTCCGGGAACCACCAGTGTGAATCGGCGTTAATTACCTTGGGATGAATCCCCCAAGTTAACCTAGCCTTGAATTTCACCCTTTCTCCCTTTGCCTGGGGCGTCTCGATCCAGACCCAGTCGCCGTCCTTGATGCCAAGTGCTTCAGCGGCCTCGGGGTTTATCTCAACCTCAGGATCTGGCTGTAGTTCGCGAAGCCAAGGAAGCTGCCTCCCATAGCCGTGGAAGTAAAGAACCTTCCTGCTTCCGGAGATGAAAATGAAAGGATATTCCTGCATCAAATCGGGTGTGCTGATGGGACCAACCGGTGGCTCTTCGTAGTGGGGTAACGGGTCAAAACCATTCTCCTCAAGCGTCTTAGAGTACAGCTCAACTTTTCCGCTCGGGGTTCCGGGGAATTTCCTGAACTTCTTATACTTCTGATACTCTAGCTGGAACTTTAGCACCGTGCCGTATTTCTGATAAAACTCGTCAAAAGTCACGCCCAGTCTCTCAAGCCGAAAATCATTCCACTCCTTCACGCTGTTGATGGGATAGGCGCTCTTCAACCCCAGCCTTTTTCTCAGCTCGATCGAAACCTCTCGCTCATCACGACATTCAGGAACCGGGTCGATCACCTTGGGAGCCACGCCGACGTAACTGGGGTAATGAAGCTCGTGAACCAAGTCCCTCTCAAGCCAAGTAGCAGCAGGCAAAACAATGTTGGCAAAGCTGGCCGTAGGCGTCATCCAGAAATCCATCACCACCAGGAATTCCAAGTGTTCCAGGTCCTTGGCCGTCTGTTTGCTCCCCTGCATTCCCATGACTGGGTCGTTGACGATGAACATGCCCCTTATTCCTCCTTCAGGAATCGAATCGAAGGCGAGAACAGGGTGAGAATCATTCCATGGGTTGGCCTTATCATAACCAAAGGGAAACTCCTTCACCCCGTATCTCCTCTGCTTCACCTCCTTGGGCAACCTTTCCGCGTAAAGCTTGGGAAACTCCACGTAAGCCGACCTGACCTTACCTGTGGGTGAGGGGAAGGGCAGCAGGTTGCCTCCAGGAATATCCAAGTTGCCCGTTACCGCGATCAGCAGGTCCACGGCTCTGCAGGTCTGAAGAGCGTTAGTATTCATGGTGACTCCCATCCGGTGGTGCACTGAAGCCGGCTTGTTCGTGGCATACATCCGGGCCGCCTCCTTGATCTTCTCCTCAGGCACCCAAGTGATCTCGGCAACTTTATCGGGCGGATATTCTTGAACCCTTTCCCGGAGTTTATCGAAGCCCACGGTCCACTCGGCGACGAATTCCTTGTCATATAGTTCCTCGTTGATAATGACGTTAAGCATCCCCAGTGCCAACGCGGCGTCGGTTGCCGGCCTCACTTGGAGCCAGATGTCGGCCTTAGAAGCGAGGTTGGTGAAGCGCGGGTCGACAACGATGAGCTTGGCTCCCTTGTTGTATTTCGCCTGCAGGATTTCCTGTCCTTTGGAGCCGAGATGAGTCTCCAACGGGTTTCCACCCCAGATGAGGATGCACTTGCTGTTCCTGTAATCAGGGCCCTTTTCCCAAGTCAACGCCTGGCCGAAAGTGAGACCATCGGCTATCCAGTTCGGTCGAATGCAGTACTGGGCATCTGTCCCCAGTAAATGGGGGCTCTGGATTGCCGTCAGCCAGTCAACGTTAAAAACAATATTGTCCCTGTCACCATCGCAGAAAACAAAGGCCAGAGATTCCGGCCCGTATTTCTCAATCAACTCTTTGAACTTGTTTGCGATCCTGTCCATCGCCTCGTCCCAAGAGATCCTCTTCCACTCACCGTTGGGCTGGCGTTCCATCGGGTAGCGCAGCCTGTCTGGGTGATAAAGAAGCTGCGGGTAGGACATCCCCCGGACACAGATAGCTCCCTCGTTCTGAGGGTGGTCCGGATCACCAATTATCTTAGTCACCTTACCGTTCTCAACTGTTACTAAAACACCACACTCACAGTGACATCCCATGCAGATGGATCTTTTTACCTCGGCCATTTCATCACAACCTTCTGAAGCTCTGTGAAATTTATATCTTGTGTCCCTCCGAGTTCAGATCAACCGGTCAATGGCAAACTTCCAAGGTCCCCAGAGATAGTCTTCCATGGTGGTTATTTTTCTCTCAACACCGTTGATCTTGACGCAGCCGGCTGTCTGCCTCGTATCCCTGCCCCTCAGGGCCACTATCTGACCATCAACCATGATCAACGTTGTCCCCGGGATATCTCCGATCTCTATTGCTTCCAAGGCGTCTCGCCCTTGAGAACCGGCTGGTCGATCTAAGATGATGATGTCCGCTTCCCGACCCACTTCAATTTTACCAACGTTCAAACCAAAGGTATCTGCGGTGTTACCTGTAGCCGCAGCAATGACCTCGGCAGCTGGAAGCCGATTCAGTGAGGCTATCTGAACCACCATCCTCAGAATTGCCACGGGGATCATGCCGTTACCCGTTGGTGTGTCAGATCCGATAACGAGCCTGTTGAGCGCGTCTTTTTTCCTCATGTAATCAACCATTTCCACGGCTGCTCTGGGATTTCCATTGAATACCGCCTCGAGATGAAAATCAGCATCATCAACAAGTTTCTTCACTTCGGAAAAGGGAACTGAAGTCGAACCACCGTTTACGTGGACGGCCAGATCGGGGTCAATCTCGATGATTTCGTCAGCCATCAACGGTGCTGAAAGCGGTATTGACACTGGGCCTAGATGGGCCGAAACTTTAAATCCATATTTTCTGGCCCATTTTACCATCGGCACAACATCTTTGGGTTTGTAGAGACCACAACCGCCGATCTCGGCTATCAGCCACACACCGGCCTCGGCCATTTCCTTAAAGTCCTGTTCGGTTAACCCTTCCACCAACATCAATGCCCCGCCGTGGACTTTGAGAAACCCTCCGGGACGGTACTTCTTATAGGTCTTGGCGGCTAGAATTGCCAGAGCCTTGTTGCCCACGGGGTCCATGGGAAGCCCGCCAATGTTGTTCTCGCCCTGAGAAATCATCGTCGTCACACCGGCCAAAAGAGCGCCCTCCATCCAACCGATTGCCTTCTGAATTGGAGTCCAGTCGCCGATGACCATGTGCGTGTGCGGGTCGATGAAACCGGGTGTTACCACCTGCCCCATGGCATCGATGCGCGTCTTGGCGGACTCCACATCAATTTCTCCCTTCCAGCCGATTTCAGCTATTTTTCCATCTCGGATCAAAATCGTGTCAGCTTCCAAGATGGGTCTATTTATATCTCCCGAAACTAGCTTGCCTATATTCTCAATTGCCACTATCTCGCTAATGGCATCCACCTCTTTTTGTAGGTGGACGCTGGAGCTATTAAACACTTGTGGGTTGCGCGCCCGTTATTTAAACAAGCGGGTCAGGTGAAAATTGCTATGTGGAGTCAAGAATAAAAGAACCAACAACTGAATTATTTTGTTGAAAAATACAGGGTTGATGATGTGTCCGAAACTACCTTGATAAAAAACGGCATTGTGATCACCGTAGACAGAAATCGTAGAATTTTTGAAGATGGCGCCGTGGTCATTCAGGGTGACAGGATCATCGACTTGGGTAAAACTCATCAAGTCTTGAAAAAGAAGTATCGAGTTGATCGAGTCATCGACGCTAGGAAAAAAGCCGTCATCCCTGGTCTGGTGAACACCCACATTCATTCAGATCTGATCAGGGGGACAGCGGATGATATGCCGCTGATCGAATGGCTGGATTACTACATTTCACCTTGGCACTGGGTCGTCACACCGGAGATAGCCCACGCGGCCGCCATGCTGACCTACGCTGAGGCCCTGAAATCAGGGACGACCTGTCTCGCAGACATGTTTCGATACATGCACCGCTGCGCTGACGCTGTAAAGGAGATCGGGATCCGCGCCGTCCTAGCTCCCATGGCTGCCGATTCTCCAGTTCATAAATACGAGTCTTTTGAAGAAAATGAAAAGCTGGTCAGATCTAGAAATGGATATGCTCAGGGCAGGGTTAAGGTCTGGTTCGGGATAGAGTGGGCCTTCTACAGCTCTGATGATCACATCAACAAAGTGGTTGATGGAGCTAAGAAATACCACACCGGGATTCACATCCACTCCAGCGAGGTGAAGGACGAGTGGCAACTGGCAATGAAAAGATTTGGAAAACATCCCATTGAGGCCTTTGCTGACTTCGGCCTGCTGGGCAAAAACACTCTGATCGCCCACGCCTGCTGGCTCACCGAAAGAGAAAGACAGCTGCTGGGCCAAACAAAGACCAACATCGCTCACTGCGCCGTGAGTAATCAGAAGCTCGCGGACGGAGTTTGCCCGGTTCCCGAGCTGATAAAGTACGGAGCCAACGTCAGTCTGGGCACTGACGGGTTGAAGGAGAACAACACCGCCGACATGTTTGAGGTGATGAAGTTCGCCTCTTTGTTGCAAAAGGTAACTAGGCTGGACGCCACGGTGCTGCCGGCCTACCAAGTGCTGGAGATGGCGACCATCAAGGGTGCCAAATCACTGGGCTGGGATAAAGAAATAGGTTCCTTGGAGGTTGGTAAAAAAGCTGATCTGATCCTCGTTGACCTGAATAAGCTGCGCACAACCCCGGTTATTTTCGGCGAGTTCTTCAATGTCGTTTCACATCTCGTCTACGCCTGCCATGGGGATGACGTAGAGACGGTGTTTGTCGACGGCAGAATGGTGATGGAGAACCACGTCCTGAAAAATGTGGACGAACAACAGATAATAGATCTAGCGACAAAGATCACGCCCGGAATTCTGGAGAGAAGGAAACAGTTTCAACCGAGAAAAAAGGTGTTACCGGCGAGGAAGCGGTAGTCTCTAAATTCGATAAAGTTTTCTGGCGTTCTCGCCCATGATCTTCCTCATGTCTTCTTCTCCTATCTTGAACTTGATTCCCTTTTCTTCGGCGATGTGGTTTAGATTCAGTACCTCCTTCGTGAATGTTGCCGTCCATGGATTTTCCGACCCATACAAGAGCCGGTGATAGCCGCACAGGTAATCAAACTTTTTCATCATCTCGATCAAAAATTCGGGAGGGAATGCTCCCCAGTAAGCGATATCGGCATACCAGTGTCGGTGCTTCATCAACAGGCACAGACACTCATCCACCCAGGGAAACCCCATGTGGGCCACAATCACCTTCATCTCGGGAAACCTTATTCCCACCTCGTCAAGCAAATGGGGAAACTGATATTTCATCGGTGCATTGATGGTGCCAGTGTAGCCCATGTGAAAGTGGACCGGCAAGTCCAGCTCTATGGCCTTTTCGTAAATGGGAAAGATCCGCTCATCCCTAGGATCAAAGTGATCATAGGTTGGATAAAGCTTCAGCGCCCGCATGTCCCATTCTCTGACGCACCTCTCCAGCTCCCTCCTGGCCTCGCAAGGGTCCCTCAGTGGATCAAAGCTGCAGACGCCAACTAACCTATCCGGGTACCTGCGCACGCATTCTGCCACGTAATCGTTGGGTGTGTAGCTGGACCCGCTGCCGTAGGGATATGGTCTCCTGTGGTCGCTGGCCATGACGCAAGCAACATCCACACCTGCTGTGTCCAGATCTTCCATGAGTCCTTCAAGAGGATCTTCGCGATATCTGACGTTTCTGTCGGGCACATTGGGAAAACCGCTGTAAAGTTCATCCATCCACCACTTCTGAAAATGTTTGTTCAGTTCGCCCAAATGCACGTGCACATCAACTATCATCCTATCAAAAACAGTTTCTCGTCTCCACTTAAGGCGTTTTTTGCGCTAACTTGTGCGATCTATTCTTTCCAACAGGGCAGGCCTTGATACACAGACCACAGCTATAGTGGCCGTATCGTGGTTCCAGAACTTCATAAATATAGTGAAAACAGCGGTGCTTGTCAATTGTCCAACCCTTCTCCCTGTTATATCCTTTGGGATCCTTTAATGCCCCCGTTGGACAGGCTTTCAGGCAGGCCCCACATCGATCACAAAGCTGAATCTTCAACGGGGGGTCTGGTTTAATTGGTGCACTCGTGACGACTGCGCCCAACAAAACCCTAGGACCGAACTGAGGTGTGAGAACAAGGTTATTCAACCCGAACTCACCAATGCCTGCCACGACTGCAGCATGTTTTAGGGAGAGATCACCCATCATTAATTCCCGATCTGTTCCTTGAAGAAACGGTATTGCTGAGTAACCTTGCTCTTCGAGATATCCTGAAACTCTAACGAGGGCTTCATTGAGTATGGTCCTAGCACCATCGTTGGCGTTCACGTATTCCCTCCTCGTCTTAGGTAGTCCTTCAACCGCCGAATAGTTTATGCGAATAGCCGCGGAGATGATGGTTTCAGCATCAGGTAGAAAATCTGTCGCGCGGTGTCCGGCTGGGGCCGCGTCCATCTTCCTCGCTGGCCCAAAACCAACCAGGTCAACACCCAGCCTCAGAGCCAATTTTTTAACCTTGTTTTTATCAACCATCGCAACAACTTTGATTTTACTCCATATAATCCGATGGTGTTGAACTCAGATCACTGTTTCTAGCCTGTTAATAATTTTCCAAACGCTCCATCTTCGTGGCCCTGTCGGTGCCTTTAGGAGAATGTCTAAATTGACCAAAAATCTTTTTAACGACAGATACCTATGCATTCTGAGACAATGGTGGATACCCTCATTACAAACGCGAGATTTGTCCTTACAATGGACCCGAAGAGAAGACTTCTTGAGAATGCCGCCATTGCCGTTGACGATGGAAAAATCGTTGACATCGGCGACTCGGCGGCAATAAAAAGAAAATATAGAGCGGACCGCGTAATTGATGCCAAGAACTATTTAGTGACCCCGGGTTTGATCAACGGACACATCCACTTGGAGTCGGCCTATGACAAAAGTATGTTGGACGATGTTCCAGTGGTACCTTGGTGCGAAAGATACTTCTCCTGGACCTACATGAACCTGACCAAGGAGAACTATTACTACGCGGCTGTCAAAAACCTGATCGAGGGGCTGAAGACCGGGACAACTACCTTCTGCGACTGTGGCACCATCCAGACCATGGAGGAGTCGGCTGCCAAAGCAGTAACCGACGTCGGGGTGCGAGCGGTTCTGGGCCGGGATTTGATGGACATCCACGAGGCGACCAAGTCCTCATATGCTTCTTACGACGCTTTCACAGAACTCTGCGGCAGATTGAGAGAGACCACCGAACAGTGCATCCGCCGTAGTGAGGAGTTCATAAAGAAATACCACGGTGCCGCCGATGGCCGGATCAAGGCTTGGATGGATCTCCAGCAAGTTTGCAATGTGTCACCGGAACTATGCAAAGCCACGAGGGAACTGGCGAACAAGTACGATTCAGGGATACTAACCCACGCCGGGGTTTCCCACGACATGGTTGAGATGACCCGCAAGAGATTTGGCCGCAGGGACATCGAATATCTGTACGACCAGGGCGTTCTCGGACCGGATTTCATGGCTGCTCATATGGCTTGGGTGGACGGCGGCGAACTTTTGATGCTTAAAGAAACCAACTCCAACGTTGTGCATGTCCCAGGATCAAGCATGCACGGCGTCTACTCTGCCGTTTCAATGAGGGGCAAGTTTCCAATTATGGTCAAAATGGGGATAAACGTCGCCCTCGGCAACGATGAGTCCAGCACGGGTACGGCCCACGATCTAGTCCGGGACATCTGGCTAGTTTCAGTCGGACACGCTGAGGCCTGGCACCCGATGATCTTCCCGGACCCTGACCTGTTCATGCTGAGAACTGCCGACCCCAGCCCAAAGGCCCTCGAGATGGCCACCATCAACGGTGCCAAGGCGCTGAAATGGGACAAAGAAATTGGCTCGCTGGAGATTGGAAAGGCCGCGGATATCGTCATGTGGAACCTCAGAAAGATATACTGGGTCCCCGTGACAAAGGAGAACGTGGTAAACAGTTTTGTCTACAACGGCAAGGGAGACTCATGCGACACCGTGATGGTGAATGGAAAGATAATCATGGAAAAGGGCGTGGTCAAAACAGTTGACGAGGAAAAAATAATCGATAAGGTTCAAAAGATAGGCGAGAAAATTATCCCGACGGCGCCGTGGCTGAAGAACCCAGAAGTTTGGGAACTGAAATGGGTCCGTGAGTAAAACCGAACAGCCCCAAACAAGCGAACTCTCTTTCGGGAGGTGAGATTAGTGAAAAAAATAGTTGTTCCAGAAGGCATGCCCAAGCCCACAGGATATTCTCCGGCGGTGAGAGTTGGCAACCTGCTGTTCATCTCAGGGCAGATTGCGGAGAATGCTAAAGGGGAAATCGTCGGCAAGGGAGACTTCGAAAAACAGGTGAGGCAGGTCTTCGAAAATCTGCGAACTATCCTAGCCGCTGAAGGAGGAACCTTGGATGACCTAGTGCAGATAAGGGTTTACCTGACGGACATTAAGAACCTCGCCAAGTTCAGGCAGATAAGGTCGGAGTATTTGAAGAAGGACTATCCGGCCAGCACGCTGGTGGCGGTCAAGAGCCTGATAATGAAAGAGCTGTTGATCGAGATCGACGGCATCGCCGCCCTGCGTTAAAAATAGAAAAGTGGCAGCTCCTCGCTGCCACCTTATTTTTACTTTTCCTCACTCAAAAAGGAAGGCCACAACCCTGCAGGGGGTTGATTCACCACCGATTGTCTTAAGCGGGAAACACCCGATGATCAGCCTTTTGTTGAGCACCTTGTCGATGTCACCGCCAATGTTTTCCACGTGGATGATTTCGTAGGGTTGCTTGAACAAAGTGTGGTGCATCATGTGATCCATCTCGGGCGGGAAAATCTCGCTCAACGGCTTGCCCAGCTTCTTCTCCGCTTCCTTGGCAACAATCGGGTTGAGCTTCTGAAGTCCAGTATTCATCGGGTGGTCTGCGGAACCACAGTCGACGCCAATCCACTTGAACTTCATCTCAGCTACCCAGTCCCTAAACTCCCGGTGAGGTCCGGGATGTTTGTAGAAGTAGGCGATTTCATCGGGCTCCTCGGCGTTGGCGTAGTACTTGTGGAAGCCGGTGTGGATGATCAAAATGTCGCCCTTTTTAACGTCGACTTTGCTCGTCACATGCTTCGGTGTGTAGATGCCGTAGGGACCAACCTCGCTGACGTCAACGACAACTCCCTCGCCAACTAGCTTGTCCATGGGCAGGCTGGCCAGATCCCTGCCCTTGGGATCAAAGTGCAGAGGACCATCAAGGTGGGTTCCGATGTGCGTGGTAAAGGTAATCTCCTGCTGGCTGTAGCCGTCGGTGGATATCATGTTCACGTATCTTATCGTCGGTGCCTTTCCGCCGGGCCATGGTGGTGTGTTCATCCCCCAAGGTTGGGTAAGGTCAATCACTTTCATTTTCTTCATAGAATCACTTTTTGAATACCACTTGTCAGAGAGACTTATATACATTTTTAAGCGGTGTTGGCCGAAATGATTGCCAAGGAGAGGATTACAGTATTTTTACCCCGTACCTCTTCTCGAACTCTGCCCGGGCCTTGACAAACAGCTCCATCGGTACCCGGATTATCCCTGCCCCAACCTGGCCGATACCGGGGTCTTTGTGCGCCATCCCGGTGTTGATGACCGGCAGTATCCCTGTTTTAAGCACCTTTCTGATGTCGATGCCCAAGGGAGTGCCGCGGTAGCCCAAGTTGGCTATCTTGAAATATTTGTGTTCAGTTACCGTTATCTTGTACATCTCCAGCGTCGTTTTAACTCCCAGGTCTGGCTCACCGCCGATGAAGCTGACTATCGCCGGGGCCGCCGCCATGGCGAAGCCTCCGATCCCGGCAGGCTCGGAATAATAGGAATCCCCCAGCACGGGCGCCGCGTCCCCCTCTTTAAATCCCGCGAAGTATTTTCCCTTGGCGTAAACAGACGGGGCCGTGATCCACCGGTCACCTATCCCGCTCACCCTCATCCCGAAGTTGACTCCGTTGGTGCATAATCCTGTAACCACCGTGCTGTACTCGATGTTGTTGGCCGCGTCAAGAGATGACTTGCTCGATGGTATGGAAAGGTTCAAGAAGAAGTGAGGATTGCCCCTGATGAAGTCGACCACCTCGGCGACCTGATTGCGCTCCAGCTCGGAGCGGAGGAGCCGGGGCAAGATCTCGCTGAGGAAGAGTAGGGTTACCGTCTTGTTTCTGTTGTGACATTCATCTCCCCTGTGCAGCGAGGCCTCAATCAACTCCTTAAGGTCAATTTCACCCTCCCGCAACACCACCTTCAGGGCGGGCATCAGGGTCTTCTCAATCCAGTGTAGCCTCGCGATTACCTGGTCGTCGTTAGCACCGAAGCGCAGCGCCTTACCCAAACCCTCGTTAACGTTAGAATAGGCGAAGTTCCCGTAGGTCTTATTCTTGACCACGAAGGCGGGCATCGAAGGGGTTATTATTCCCGCCATCGGTGCCGCCGCATCATGGTTGGCTGTGGAATCGAATTTTATCTCCCCCCGCCTGATGAGCTCAACCGCTTCCCTTTCTGATTTTGCCCACCCCTCGTAAATCATCGCCCCGATTACTGCGCCCCTCATCGGTCCGATCATCTCATCCCAGCCACCGGGCAGCGGTGGACCGCTGTGGAGCACCATGCGCTCCTCCATTCCCGGAATCACGTTGATGGCTTGGTCTATGTCGACCAAAACAGGGTGGGATTCCATAATCTTTTCAACGCACAAATTGTTGGCCTCATCAATTTTTTTCTGCACAGCTTCCAAATCAACACCTTCGTCCTTTTATCCTACTACCCTAAGTCGTGACCTTTAAAAAACGTTTTTATCTACTGGGACCATCCCATTTTCCAATCGGGGAAACGGCGCCGACCAACAGTTAACCTCATTAAAAGGACAAATAAAATATCCAACAATCAGGTGTGTCCAAAAGCTGGAGAAAAAATGATGACCAAGCAAGAACTCGGCATCCTGATTCTGGCTGGTGGCAGCAGCAAACGGCTGGGTTGCAACAAGGCATTTTATGAGTTAAATGGAAAACCGATGATCAAACATGTTCTTGAAAGAATAGCCCAGCTTTCGGACGAAATCGTCATTTCTTGCAAGTTGAATGCGAAGGAACTCAAGAAGGTGTTTCCCGCGGCAAGGTTGGTCGTTGACAAAACCAGCGAAAGAGGGCCGTTGATCGGGTTG
>LQMQ01000021.1 GCA_001515205.2 Candidatus Hadarchaeum yellowstonense | reverse complement strand
AAAAAGGTGGGACTCTTCGCAAAAAGGTCCGTATATGGTAGAAAGAGGTAAACTAATGCCCAGACTGCGGAAAATACTAAGAAGTACTGGTCACTTTTTTCCATCCTACCTCCAAAATTGGCTTAATACCGTTTATATTTTAAGTTTTGTGGATTCTGAGGCATTTATGCAGCAAAAATCCCGCGACATGGGGAACCGCTTCATCAGCCCGGCAAGTCCGAGATAGTAAACAGTCAGTAAGGCCATGCCACAATTTTTGAACCATGTGATCAACTGGTTGGTTCAATTATTAAATCGACTAGTTCTTGTTTATTAACATCGACGAGACCCAGGTCAGTGATCTTGAAACTGGGCAACATGGGGTGTGTTAGAAATTGAATGTAATCAAATGGGTTTTCTATTCGACAGCCTAATTTCATAGCCTTTTTTGTCATTTTCACTATAGCAGCGTTGACTTCTTCAGCAGATTTGTTCGTCATTATTCCTCCAATTGGTAGCTTTAGCGTATCCAATATTTTGCCCATATTGGCTAGGACTATTCCGCCTTGAATTTTAACCACTTCGTTAATCGCCAAGGCCAAGTCATCATCGTTCACACCAATTCCAACAATATCATGTTTATCTTGGCTCAAGCTTTGCGCTATAGCCCCCGATTTAAGCCCGAATCCTTTAACAAAACCCTTGCCTATGTTAGGGCCTTGGGTCTTGCCGTATCTTTCCACGACGACGATTTTTATTATGTCCTTTGATGGTTGAGAAATAATTTCTCCGTTTCTCACTGGGACAATGGCGGTTTTCATTTCGGTTGGATATACCGATTTTACAGCATTGTCTGATGGTATATGAGTAACAATCTTGATCACTCGTATTCTTACTTTGTTCACCGTTTTTTTGATTCTTATTTTCAATTCTTCGGATTTTATTTTTCTTTTGATTTTTATCGAGTGCAAAAATTTTCTAGGATATCGGTAAGCAGGGACTTGTTCAATTAATTTACCTTCCTTGGCTATCAACCTACCGCCTACGAATACCATTCGTGGTTGGAATTTTCTGATATCGTCAACTATCAACAAATCGGCAACCTTCCCTGGCGCGATTCCACCCAGCTCGTTATCGAGACCGAAGTTTCGAGCGCAGTTGATGGTGGCCATTTGGACTGCGATGACTGGATCCAATCCACACTCTATAGACGTTTTTATACAATAGTTGATGTGCCCCCTCTTGACGATGTCAAACGGCAATAGGGAGTCGGAGCAGAAACAAAAATTAGTGTGGTTCAGCTTAGCTTCAGTAATGGCCTTTATGCACGATTTTATGTTATGCTGGACCTTCGAAGTCCCCTCCCGGATCATAACTGTTAGGCCCATTCTTGCCCTTTCGATGGCAAGCGCCTTTTCCACAGATTCGTGATCTGAGAAAATTCCGGATGCAACGTAGGCCTGTAACTTCCTACCGCTGAACTCATGTGCGCTGCCATCTACACAACCTCCTTCGCTAAGTATCCACTCAATTTTATCCACAAAGTAGGGGTCCCCGGCCAAAACCCGCCATTTGCTAACTTCGCCTAGTCCAATAATGCCTTCAAGCGGATAGAGCAGTTTGGTTTCTTCCAGTGTTATTTTTGCGTTCGGCGTCTGGAGTTTTTCTGGGCCAGTTGGGACTTGTGCAGGGATGTACTGAAAAACCCTCAAGGGAGTATTTTTCCCTTCCTCCACCATCATTCTGACGCCATCCACACCCATTACGTTTCCGATTTCGTGGGAGTCAAGAAAAACAGAAGTAGTTCCGTGAGGTAAAACGGCTTTGGCAAAGCTGGTTACACTTAGCATGCAAGCATCTATGTGGAGGTGGCCATCCATCAAACCGGGAGTGATGTATTTCCCTTCAGCGTCAATGACCTTTTTTGCTTTGATGTCGTTTAAGCCGACTGTTCCGATTCTGTCGCCATAAATCGAGATGTCTTCTTCTAAGATCTCTCCAGTATAAACGTTTACTACGTTTCCTCCTTTTATCAAAACATCCGCTATCTTATTTTCAAAAATCATGCGAATGAGATCCTTCCTTTTAGTCTCAGTTTTCAAATAATTCAGGTGTTTTTGAGCCATGAAATTAAATTGAATTTTGGGCCTTATATATTGTTAGAGAAAATTCATGGCCAAAAGGAGCGACCCTCAAAGATAAACAAAACGGTTAAACTCTAAATTTTCAGCTCAAAGAGCCTGATGGCGTTCTCTGTTGTTACCTTGGCGACTTCAGCCTCGTCAACTTCCTTTAGCCGGGCCACCGCTTTCAGCGTCTTGATCACTTGGCTGGGGGTTGCGGCCACCCCGCGATATTTCACCGGTGAGTCGGTCTCTAGCAGCAGCCTTTCCAGCGGAACCTCCTTAAGTGCCGCTCGGTGCGCCTCGCTGAATTCAGCGGCGGGCGTGGCCGAGACGTAATAGCCCTGCGCGAGGATTTCCCGCAGGATGTCCGGCGGGCCGCTGTACCAGTGAAAGACCGCCCGCCCCACCCCGGCTTTTTTAACCAGCTCAAGGGCTTCGCGCCATGCCCAGCGTGAATGTATTATGAGCGGCTTGTCGTGGCGCAGGGCAAGATCCAGCACCCGGCCGAAAGCTTTCAACTGCAGTTCCCTCGGCGTTTGATACTTGAAATCCAGGCCCACTTCCCCCAGGGCAATGCAATTTTCGATGTTTTCCTCGATGGACCTGACGGCAGCATCGAAGTCATCGCTCAAATTCCACGGATGAAGACCCAGGGCGGGAAAGACATAGTTTGAATGCCGGCGGGAAATGTTCAGCACGGCTTGATTTGATCCCTCGTCGGAGCCAACGGCGATGATGGCCCTGACGTTATTCTTCTTGGCCAGCTCCAGCTCCAGTTCAAGGTTGGGCACCTCCTCGAGATGGGCGTGGCCGTCTATCAGCTCCACGGGATCACCATCAACACTCCTTCCCTCCGGCATAAAGTTGTGTCGGCCCTCTGGTGGGTCATGATTTTTCCTTTCAACCCGCCCAAATCCCCTGTCGGTTCGGAAACAGCTTTGCCCTCATATCTTCGAAAGAATGTCGTGGTACTTTCTTATCCGCATCATTTTTCCCTCTGGTTGGACGAGCCAGGTCATCCAGCAGAGCTCAATAGGACGGTAGCCGCAGGAGAGGGCAACTTCCTCGGCCCTCTTGATGAATTCTAGGTCGTCCTTGGCGGGTTCCAGCCCCGCCTGCGCCAGGATGCCGTTGATCACCCTTTTGACGATTTTGTCCGGCATCACGGTGTCGACGCCGCCCATCATCCTCAGGTACTGAAAGGTGACGAGGCCAACCCCGCTGATCCGGCCAATCGGGTCCTCCCACCATTTTTCAAGGCGGGAATCTTTTGCCCACTTACGGAGAGCGGCGCCACCGTCGCCCAGCGTGGACAGGTGGGCAGCTATCCCCCGGGCTATTTTCCATGATCTTTGGTTTTGCCATACCTTTCTCAGCTCGCTGATGTTGGCTTCGGCGAGGTCGGCGAAATTTTTTATTTTTCCTGTCTTGACGAACACCCTGTCGAACTCTTCCACCTTGGGAACAACCGCGGTGAAATAGTTCAGGCCGATGGAGGTGAAGGCAGCGTCCACGACCATCAGAACCGCGTTGCCTCCCCATCTCTTCGTCTTCAGGCAGCGGTCGCAGAGTTCCCTCACTTCGGGGACCTTCATCATGTAGCCGTCCACGATTCTCTTCAACAGTGGCATCCAATCGACAAAGGTTCAAGCCCACCTTTTTATCATTTCCTCTCCGGCTAGCTGACCTGAGGAGAGGCCGCTGGCTCGTGGCAAGAGATGGCCGGCTGCTGGGAAAGGGGTTTCCGGGTTAGCGCGCGGTTGAGCCCGGCTGCGACGCTAGGCCACCACCACGCCGCCTTTCAGCACAACTTCCTTGCCGCCGTTGCCCTCGTCGTACATAACCCAGGTCAGCCGCGGTGTGGCCCGGGACATTTTCCTGAGGGTCATCAGCAGCCGCAACCTGTCCCTCTCATCCCGCGCCCTGGTGAAACCCCACCTTGCGCCGCCCGGCTCCATCAACTCCAAGATGTCGGATTTTCGCCAGAGCTTGATGCGCTCCCAGAAACCCCTGTTTTCGTTGAATTTTTCCTTTATTCTGATCAGCTGCCGCAGCTCGTCGGGTTTGACGGCCTCGAGGGTCTGGTAATGGACGAGCTTCAGATTCCCCGCCAGAAATTTGGGGGCAGGCCATTTATAAGGGGGAAAATGATCCCCGCCGTTCAGATCGGATTCTTTCGGAAATTTTCAGCCTCCAACATTTTATTAGCCGCGACCACCACATTAATGGTGATAAAGATGAAGGCGGTTATCCTAGCGGCGGGGCTGGGCACGAGGATGAGGCCGTTGACCTTCACCAAGCCCAAGTTCCTGCTACCCGTGGCCGGAAAGCCGGCGCTGGATCACGTGATTTCGCTGCTCCGGAATGCCGGGGTCGACAGGATTGCGATGGTCGTCGGCTTCGGTAAGGACCAGATAATGGAGCGCTACGGCGATGGCTCTGCTTTCGGCGTGCGTTTGGAGTACCTGCATCAGAAGGAGCTGCTCGGAACCGCCAACGCTGTCTCGCTGGCGGAGGATTTTGTCGGCGGCGAACGCTTCGTGGTCATGAACGGTGACACCCTGGTGGACCAAGAGTCACTGAATGCCTTCATGGCGCGCTACCGGGAGCTGAGCGGCCGGAAAAACTTTTCCTGTCTCATGGGAACCATCGAGGTGGAGGACCCAGCCCAGTTCGGCATAGTTTTCGTCGAGGGGGATCAGGTCAAGGAGATAGTGGAAAAGCCGAAGCGCGTGAAGAGCAGGCTGGCCAACGCGGGGATCTACCTCTTTGACCCCAAAGTTTTCGATGCCATCAGGAGGACGAAGAAATCCAAGCGCGGTGAATATGAGATCACTTCCTCCATTCAGATGATGATCGATGAGGGCGGCGAGGTCTTCATCTCCCCCCTCGAGCTCTGGGCCGACATCGGGAGGCCCTGGGATTTGCTCCTGGCCAACGAATACTTCCTGAGAAACCTCAAGGGGGAGATTCATGGAAAAATCGAGCACGGGGTTTACATTGAGTCGAACGTCTACGTGGGCGAGGGCACGAGAATTCGATCCGGGTCCTACATTGAAGGGCCCACCTACATCGGCAGGAATTGTGACATCGGCCCCAACTGCTTCATCCGTCCCTCCACCAGCGTTGGTGATCACGTTAGGATTGGCAACGGGGTGGAGATAAAGAACAGCATCATCATGGATCACACCAACGTGGCCCACCTCTCCTACGTTGGCGACAGCATCATCGGGAGCCGGTGCAATCTTGGAGCCGGGACCACCATCGCCAACCTGCGGCTGGACGAAAGCGCGGTGAAGATGAAGGTGAGCGGAAGAATCGTCAACACGGGCAGGAAGAAGCTGGGGACGGTGATCGGTGATGATGTGAAGACGGGCGTGAATTCAATGATCAATCCCGGTGTCAAGATAGGACCCAACGCTGCGGTCGGTCCCGGCGCGGTCGTCTACGAGGACGTCCAGCCGAACACCTTGGTCATCGCCAAGCCCATCATCAAGAAGCATAAATGGCCCAGAAAAATTGAGTGGTAGAGATGGAGGAATCATCCGAAGAGGAGTTCAGGAGGAAGTACCCCAACCTGGCCCGGGAAATCGGGGGCAAGGGGACCATCAGGATCAACGCCGTGAGAAGCACCGTTGAGGAGGGCGAGAAGGCGGCCCACTCCAATCACGGTTATGAGCCGACGGCGGTGGACTACATCCGAAGGTGCACGACTGAGGAGCAGGCGCTGGAGATAATCAATTTCCTGGAGAGCAGGAAGGAGATAGATGAGGATTATGCCAAGAGGCTCCGGAGACAGCTGGTCGAGCAGGGCTTGAGCAGCTTCGGCAGTCACAAGGAGCCGGGCTATTATGAGCGAGTCGCGAAGGGTTGACTGTGCTGGAGCTGGGACTCGTCGGCAAGCCGAACACGGGCAAGACCACCTTTTTTAACGCGGTGACGCTGGCCAACGCCCCGGTGGCCGGTTACCCCTTCACCACTATTGACGCCAACGTCGGTGTGACCTATGTCAGAAGCAAATGCCCCTGCCGTGAGTTCAATGTGGTCTGCAATCCCCAGAACTCCAAGTGTTTTAATGGCGTTCGCCACGTGCCGGTGAGGATCATTGACGTGGCCGGCCTGGTTGAGGGCGCCCACATGGGACGGGGGTTGGGCAACAGGTTTCTGGACAACCTTCGCATGGCCGGTGCCCTGATTCACATCGTAGATGCTTCTGGGGGTACCGATGCCGAGGGACGGCCCTGCCCACCCGGCACCCATGATCCCCTCCAGGACATAGATTTCCTTGAGGTTGAGATTGCCATGTGGATCCGGGGGATACTCGCCAAGGACTGGCCCAGGTTTGCCCGCCGGGCGAAGTACGAGAAGCTGGATCTGGTGAAGGAGATCTCGAGTCGTCTCAGCGGCTTGGGCGTGAGGACCGCGCACGTCGCCGAGGCCTTTAAGCTGGCGGCCGTGGACCATTCCGATCCGGAGAGATGGTCGGACGATGATCTGCTCAGGTTTGTGACGGAGCTCCGGAAGGTCAGCAAACCGATAATGATTGCGGCCAACAAGTCTGACGTCCCTACCGCCGAGAGCAACATCGAGCGTTTGAAAAGCCGGGGTTATTTGGTGGTGCCCACCTGCTCCGAGGCCGAGCTGATCCTGAGGCGGGCGGCGGAGAAGGGCATAATTGACTATCGGCCCGGTGATTCCGAGTTCAAGGTGCTGAAGCCGGAGCTGCTGAACGAGCAGCAGAAGATGGCGCTGGAAAAGATCTCAGCTCTGTTGAAGAAATTCGGCTCGACAGGGGTGCAGCAGGTTATCGACAGGGCAGTTTACGAGCTGCTGAAGTTGATCGTGGTGTATCCTGTGGATGATGAGCACAAGTTGACCGATAAAAATGGTAACGTCCTCCCCGACGCTTTTCTCGTCCGCCGGGGCACCACGGCGAGGGAGTTTGCCTACACCATCCACACCGACCTCGGTGAGTCCTTCCTCTACGCCATCGACGCCAGGACGAAGCGCAGGCTGGGGGAGGACTACCAGTTGAAAGACGGCGATGTCATCAAGATCGTTTCCAGTCGCGGAAGATGAAAGGTGGGCCAAGGGTGAAGCAATTTTTTATTTTCGACGGCTATAAATTGGGTGGCGTTTAATCATAGTGGTGTGATGAAATGGTGAAGGTTCTGGTCACAGATAAGATAGATGAGGAGGGAATCAGGCGCCTTCGAGAGGTAGCCGAAGTTGATGTGGCGGTTGGCCTGAAGCCCCCGGAGCTCATCGAGCGAGTGAAGGACTACGAGGTGCTGGTCGTCCGGAGCGCGACCAAGGTGACGCGGGAGGTCATCGAGGCCGGGAAGAAGCTTCGGATCATCGGCCGGGCCGGCGCCGGCGTGGACAACATCGATGTCGAGGCGGCGAAGGCCAGAGGGATAAAAGTCCTCAACACCCCGGAAGCCCCCACCGAGGCCGTGGCCGAGCTGGTGATGGGCCTGATGCTTTCTTGGGCGCGGCGTTTGCCCCAGGCAGATCTCAGCATGAAGCAGGGGAAATGGCTCAAGGCCGAGCTGATGGGCACGGAGCTGCGGGGTAAGACTTTAGGCATAATCGGGACCGGGAAAATCGGGCAGCGGGTCGGCTTTCTGGCGCTCGCCTTTGGGATGAAAATAGTTGCCCAGGACTGCGTGAGATATCCGGAATTTGCCGCCCGGACCGGCTGTGAGTACACCGACCTGGACACCGTTCTCAGGCAGGCAGACTACCTGACCATCCACCTCCCCTTGACCGCGGAAACCAGACACCTGATCGGGAAGAGGGAGCTCAGCCTGATGAAACCAACCGCTGTTTTGATCAACACCTCGCGGGGGGAAATAGTGGACGAAACTGCGTTGGTCGAGGCACTGACGAGCGGCAAGATCGCGGGTGCCTGTCTTGATGTCTTCTCCCGTGAGCCTCCGGTGGACAGCCCGCTGCTGAAGCTGCCCAACGTGATCCTGACGCCCCACATCGGTGCTTCCACCCATGAGGCCCAGAAGGAGGCAGCCATCCTTATATCGGAGAAGATAAAGGAAGCAATAGCATGATTTTGGTGGTGTTCCCTTGGTGACAGCACAGATGGAGTCGGTGAGAAGTCGCCTTTCCGAGTGGCGCCGGGGCCCCGCTGTCCAGCGCCTCGACGGCCCGACGAAGCCGGCGCGGGCCAGAGCGCTGGGCTATAAGGCCAAGCAGGGAGTGGTCGTGGTCAGGGTTCGGGTCAGAAGGGGCGGTCGGAGAAAACCCCGGCCCTCTCGCGGCAGAAGGCCCAAGCGCATGGGTGTCCTGAAGATAGTGCCCAAAAAGAACATCCAGCTCATGGCCGAGGAAAGGGCGGCCAGAAAGTATCCCAACCTTGAAGTGCTCAACTCCTACTTGGTGGGTGAGGACGGCACCTATAAATACTACGAGGTCATCCTGCTCGATCCTCATCATCCCGCCATTAAAAGCGACCCACAGCTGGGATGGATTGCGGGCAAGAGCCATCGGGGTCGCGTCTACCGGGGACTGACGCACGCCGGGAAGAAGTCCCGGGGATTGACCAGGAAGGGCAAGGGCGCCGAGCGCCTGAGGCCGAGCGTCAGGGCCCGGGGTAGAATAAAGTGAGTCGATGGAGTTCCCTTTCAGCAGCGCAGCGGTGAGCCTGCACGTCCACGCCACCGAGGACGAGCAGAGGGCTCTGGAGTTGTTGAAAGGCCTGTTGCCTTCGCCCGTGGAGGTGCGGCGATCGCTCCTGACGGGACACCACGGAAACCCCATTACAGTCCTTGAGGCCAGGATCAACCAGAAGAAGGATCTCCGGGAGTTCTGGCAGACCATTATCGCGAGAATGGATGAAGCAGCACTCGCCGAACTCCGGCGGACGGTGGAGAAAAAAGTTGACGACTCCGGTTTTCTCTACCTCAGATTTGACAAGCAGTTGGCGCAGGAGGGTAAACTGGTCCCCACCGAGGTAGGCGAGTCCATCCACGTGAGGTTCAAGGTGGTTTCCTTTCCCGCCAAGCGCGAGGTGGCCGTGGCCAAGGTGGTCAATTTTCTGGAGGCCCGGGGAAAACATGAGGCCCAGGAAGAGATACGTGGCGTTTGAGGTGGAGGAAGGGAAACTGGACGTTCACCGGGTCGTGGCTTCAATCTGCAGGGAACTCGGAGTTGAACCGGCGGAGGTCAAGGTGGTCCTTTACGAGGCCGCCTCAGGAAGGGGCCTCCTCCTCTGCGGGCATCATCTGGCCGGCGAGGTGAAGAGAATTTTGCTTCAGGGGAGGATCCCGGTGAGACTTCTTGGGGTCTCTGGGACCATCCGGGCGGCGAAAAGAAAATTTTTAGCGCCGCCCGCAGCCCGCGAGAGACCCGTTGGCAGCCGCCGCTAATGTTAAATATGCCTATATCTTACAGTAATTGAATCACTGTCATCAGTTTAAGAAAGGTTGATGTGAATGGCGTTTGTACCACCTGGGGCAGGTTATGACAGGGCGATAACCGTTTTCAGTCCAGATGGTAAGCTGTTTCAGGTGCAGTATGCCCAGGAGGCCGTCAAGCGCGGGCTGACGGCGCTGGGGATCAAGGTAAACGAAGGCGTGGTTTTGGCTGCGGAGAAAAGGGTGCGAAGCAAGCTAGTGGAGGAAACTTCGATAGAAAAAATTTTCCAAGTGGACGAGCACATTGGGGCGGCAGCTTCAGGTTTAATTGCCGATGCCCGCGTGCTGATCGATCACGCGCGCATCGAGGCCCAGATCAACCGTCTGCGTTACGACGAAGCGATAAGCGTGGAAGCCCTTGCCAAGCGCATCGGCGACACCAAGCAGCTCTACACCCAGCACGGCGGGGTCAGGCCCTTCGGCGCCAGGCTTCTCATCGCGGGCGTCGATGATAAAAAACCCCGGCTCTTTGAAACAGATCCCAGCGGGGTCGTGGCAGCGTACAAGTGCCAGGCAATAGGCGGCGGAGCCCAGACGGTGACCGAGTTCCTCGAGCGGAAGTATGAGGAGACGCTTTCGCTGGAGGATGCCATCCTTCTCGCTTTGGAGGCGCTGCGTTTGGTGGTTGAGGGAGAGTTCAGTGAGGAGAACGTGGAGATGGCAATTATACCCGTGAAGACCGGTCGTTTTCAGAAGCTCAGCAATGAGGAGATCGCCAAGTACATAAAGAAGCTGGGCCCGAAGCCGCAGACCAAGCCCGCAAAGGAGTAGCGGGCCATGGTGAAGCTAGAGGATGCTGTGGTAGCTAGGCTGTCCAGCCACGGGACGAATTTTGAGGTACTCGTTGATCCTGAGCTGGCGCTGAGCCTTAGGATGGGGGAGAGCGTGGACCTGCGTAACCTGCTGGCGAGCGATAAGATCTTCAAGGACTCCAAGAAGGGCGATGTGGCCTCTGAGGAGATGATCCGGAAGGTGTTTGGTACTACCGATGTTTTGAAGGTTGCCGAGCAGATCGTGAAGAGGGGCGAGGTTCAGATCACCACGGAGCAGAGGCGCCGGATGCGCGAGCAGAGGTTGAAGCAGGTGGTGGCCATGATCTCCCGGCGCGCGATTAACCCGCAGACGGGTTTGCCCCACCCGCCGGCGAGGATAGAGGCGGCGATCAGCGAGGCCAAGGTTCAGATAGACGAACACAAGAGCGCCGAGGAGCAGCTGCCGAAGATAGTGAAGGCGTTGTCACCGATATTGCCCCTGAAGTTTGAGACCAAGCGGATAGCGATCAAGATACCGGCGACCTACGTTGGCCGGGCGCAGCGCACGGTGAGGGAATTCGGGACGGTGAAGCAGGAGCAATGGCTCAATGATGGCTCCTGGGCCGCGATCGTGGAGATTCCGGCGGGGGTTCAGGGAGAATTCTTCGACAAGCTCAACGACCTGACCCGGGGGGAAGTTGAGACAAAGGTGCTGTGAATGATCTACGTTCAGAACAGAGAAATTGTGGTTCCCGGGCAGCTGATCGCGGAGGGCAACTATCGGCATCTGGAGGGTTCCTTCCGCGAGGGCGATAGGATTTATTCTGCAGTGGTGGGGCTGGCGGACATCAAGGGGGACAAGGTCAGGGTGATACCTCTGCAGGGCCGCTATGTGCCGCGCGTCGGTGATCTCGTCATCGGGGTGGTCATCGACACCCATTCCTCGGGCTGGATTCTGGACATCAACTCCCCCTACACCGCGAACCTCTTCGTCTCCGAGCTGGTGCATCGGAAGGTCGACTTGAATAAGGAGGACATCAGCAAGTTTCTCAAGATAGGAGATGTTGTCCTGGCCGCGGTAAAGGAGGTTGATGAGTACATGAGGGTTCTTCTGGAGACACCGGAGCGGGGCATGGGCAGGATTGAGGGGGGCAAGCTGGTGGAGATCTCACCGGCGAAGATCCCGCGGGTGCTGGGGCGCAAGGGGTCGATGCTCAAGGTCATTGAATCCAAGACGGGTTGCACCCTCGCGGTGGGACAGAATGGCAGGATAATAGTCTGGGGTGATGATCCCAGAATGGTTAACCTGGCCGTGGAGGCCATACTCATGATCGAGCGCGAGGCGCACACCTCCGGTCTAACCGACCGGGTGGCCCTCATGCTTGAAGGAGGAAAATCGGAGGGAAAATGAATGGAAAAACCTGAAAAATTGATAGTAGATGGGAGAAGACTTGACGGCCGGGCGCCTGATGAGCTCAGGCCGTTGAAAATAAAGGCGGGAGTCCTCGAAAGGGCCGATGGTTCCGCCTATGTTGAGCTCGGCAACAACAAGGTGTTTGCCGCAGTCTACGGGCCGAGGGAGATGCACCCGCGGCACGACCAGCAGCCGGACGCAGCGGTTCTGCGCTGCCGGTATAGCATGGCACCCTTTTCGGTCGAGGATCGAAAGAAGCCGGGACCAGACAGGAGGTCGATGGAGATTTCCAAGGTCACCAAAGAGGCACTGGAGCCGGTGCTTTTCCTCGAGCTTTACCCGAGGTCGGTGATCGACGTCTTCATCGAGGTGCTGCAGGCTGATGCCGGCACCAGGACCGCGGGAATAAACGCGGCCGCGGTGGCGCTGGCCGACGCCGGGGTGCCCATGAGGGATCTGGTTTCTTCAGTGGCGGTGGGTAAGGTGGAGGACACCATCGTCCTTGACCTTATCAAAGAGGAGGACCAGTTTGGAACCACGGACATGCCCGTGGCGATTATACCGCGGAAGAAGGCGATAACACTGCTGCAGATGGACGGCCACTTCACCAAGGAGGAATTCAAGCAGGCGCTGGACCTGGCCTTCCGGGGCTGCGAGAAGATCTACGAGGTGCAGCGGCAGGCACTAAAGGAGAAATATGCTATTAAGGAGAGTGGGTAGTTATGGAGGAGATAGTTTCCAGCGTCAAGCGGGATTACATCATTGACTTGGTGAAACAGGGCAAGCGCATCGACGGCCGCGCCCTTGACCAGCTGAGGGAGGTCGTGGTGGAAAAAGGGGTGATCAAGACCGCGAACGGGTCGGCAAAGGTGAAGCTGGGCAAGACCCAGGTCCTCGTCGGGGTCAAGCTGATGCACGCGGAGCCTTTTCCCGACACCCCCGAAAGCGGTGTTCTGATCGTGAACGCTGAGCTGTTGCCTTTGGCCTCTCCCACCTTTGAGCCGGGACCACCGCGCGTTGAGGCCATCGAGCTGGCGCGCGTGGTTGACCGCGGCATCAGGGAGTCGGAGGCCATCGATCTCGACAAACTGGGGATAAAGCCGGGGGAGGACGTCTGGTCGGTCTTCATTGACATCGATGTCCTGGATCACGATGGTGGTCTCATCGATGCCTCGGCCCTGGCCTCGATCGCCGCCCTCACCGACGTGAAGCCGCCGCAGGACGAGGACTGGAAGCTGCCGGGCTTCCCGCTGAACAGGCTGCCGGTGGCGGTGACGGTGGCCAAGATCGACGGCAAATTGGTGGTGGACCCCTGTCTCGACGAGGAGAGGGTGATGGATGCCAGGCTGACGATCACGACGATTGAAGACGGCAGCATCTGCTCGATGCAGAAGGGCGGCAGGGGATACTTTACCCGTGAGGAGCTGGAGCAGGCTTATGACCTCGCCAGCGCCAAGGCCGTGGAGCTCAGGGAAAAGCTGAGGTGAGAAGTTGCCCCGCACCAAGAAAGTTGGTTCTGCAGGCAGGTTTGGCCCGCGCTACGGCACCAAGATCCGAAAGCTTGTGGTTGAGGTCGAGCGGAAGCTGAAGCAGGACTACAAATGCCCCAGCTGCGGGGCGATGAAGCTCAGAAGGGCCGGGTCTTCGATCTGGCAGTGCCGGCGCTGTGGAGCCAAATTTGCCGGCGCGGCCTACACCCCCACGGCCGGGGCGACTACTGTTGAGAAGACAGCCTCGAAGGAGGGAGGTTAGTGTATCGCTGCAGCGAGTGTGGCCGGATGATCGAAAAGCTTCCGGAGAACCGACCGCGCTGTCCCCACTGTGGTTCAAAGATCCTTTTCAAACCCCGCCGGGATATCATCCGCAAGGTAAAGGCGAGATAGGTTACTCCTATTTTCTCCGGCTCAGAGAGATCAGGGGAGGCCATGCTGATCACGACTTCGAGGCGGCCCTGTCATCTGGCGAGGGTGCTCTGCCGGGAGCTGGTCAGGATCCTCCCCGGTAGCGAGTATGTCCCGCGCGGGGCCAAGAAGATTGAGGAGGTGGCCTCTCTGGCCAAGCAGCGGGGTCACGACCGGGTTTTGCTCGTGAACAGCATTTTGGGCCAGGTAGGTGAGCTTCGCTTTCTTGAGGTCGGGGATACCTGGCGGTGGCTGGACGCCCTGGTGAAGCTGTCGGGCGTGAGAATCAACCGCGGGAAGGTCAAGCCCCGTCGCCCGGGTGAGGTGAAAATCTACGCGGCGGATGCCGGGGCGGCGGAGTTCGGCCGGTGGCTGGGAAAGGTTTGGGGCATCGGCTGCAGTGACCGGCTGCCGGAGTCGGGGCTGGTGGTTTTCCTAACATCCGCTGGTGGGTTGAGGGTGCAGTTCAGGCTCATGCCGGAGGCCGAGGAGGTGGGACCAGTTCTGGAGGTCGCCTCCTTCGGCAGCCTTTTTGGGGGTAGAGGTGATGGTTCGGGCTAGAAGGGCCAGTGCCGTGATCAGGTTTGAGTTTGACAGCGTCCGCGAGGCCGAGGCGGTGAGGCAGGCCCTCGCCCCCGAGGAGGCACTTCCCGCCTCGACCCGGAGCCGGGCAAGGATCTCTCGAAGGGAAAATGCTTTATTTTTGCAGGTAGATGCTGAAGACACAGCGGCCCTGCGTGCAGCGCTCAACTCGTTCATAAGATGGGCGATAGTTGCGCGCGACATGTTGGAGCCAAGGAGGAAGGATAATGGATAAACTGTCACCTCAGATGAGGCATCAGCTGGCCCAGTTTCAGCAGGCGCAGCAGCAGGCCCAGATACTGCTGAACCAGAAACAACAGCTCGAGGTCCTGCTGCGCGAGACAGCGCGGGCCCATGAAGAGCTGGCCAAGCTGCCCGACGATGCCGTGGTCTACAAGAGCCTGGGGACGATACTGGTGAGGGCCAACAAGGTGGAGCTTCAGAAGAGCCTCGCCGAGCAAAAGGAGACGCTGGACCTGAGGATCAAAACTCTGGAGCGTCAGACTGAGCGGGCCATCCAGCGCCTGCAGGAGATGCAGAGCAAGATTGACGAGGCGCTGAAGGGCCAGAAGCCGGAAGGTTTGGCGAGCTAGGTTGGGCCCAATGAAGGAGGCGGCTGAGTTCTTGGCTCAGGCTGCCAGAAGTGGGCAGCGCATTGTCGTCCTCTGCCACCGCAATGCCGATCCCGACGCTGTTGCCAGCGCCGTGGTCCTGGCCGAGGCCTTGGCGGGTCTCGGCGCCCAGGTCAGGGCCGCGGCGGCGGACGACGTGGCCACGATTGCTGAGGCGGTCCTGAGCAGCTTCAATCGAAAAATTGAGGTGAATCCCGAGCTGGATTTTGACCTTGCCCTTTTGGTCGACACCTCCAGCCTGGGACATCTGGGTGAGTTTGGCCAGAAGCTGGATGAGTCCGGAATTTCCTTCGCGGTCATCGATCATCACAAGCCAGTTGAGGAGACGAGGCAGCGGGCGAAGTTCTACTACGTTCGCGAGGACTTCACTTCCGAGTCCGAGCTCATCTATCAAATCCTCTCCGAACTCGGGGTGAAGCTGACGCCGGAGCAGGCCTCGCTGCTCCTGGCCGGGGTAATCAGCGATACCGGTCACTTCAGGTTTGCCAGCCCCGATACCTTCCGCGTGGTCGATGGCCTGCTGAAGGCGGGGGCCGATTACAACCGGGTGCTCGAGATCCTCAAGCCACCTGAGGACATCTCCCGGAGGGTGGCCATGCTGAAGGCCGCCGGGCGCTCCGAGCTCCAGCGCATCAACGGGCGTCTGGTGGTCTTTTCAGAGCTGGGCTCCTTTGAGGGCGATGCTGCGGGGATGCTGGTGAGGATTGGGGCGGACATTGCCTTCGTGGGCTCGGAGGAGAAGGGGGAGTTCCGCGTCAGCGGCCGGGCCAGCCCCGACTGTCTCAAGGAGACCGGAATCCATCTTGGGGAGATCATGGAGGAGCTGGGGAAGCAGTTCAACGGAAGCGGCGGTGGTCACGCCGGGGCAGCGAGCGTCAGCGGCAAGGGGTCGCTGGAGGAAGTAAAGAGGCAGATCCTCAAGCTGCTTCAGCAGAGGCTGGTCAAGGCGGGGTGATCGGATGTTTGTCTCCGAGGCCCAGGTGAGAGAGCTGGAGAGGGCAGGTTACCGCTTTTTGGGCCGGCACCGCCACAGCGCGGTCAAGGTCTGCCACTGGACCCGGAAGAGCCTGCTGAACCGGGGTTTCTGCTACAAGCAGAAGTTCTACGGCATCCAGAGCCACCGCTGCCTGCAGCTCGCGCCGGGCCTCCCCTTCTGCGACCACAGATGTGTTTTTTGCTGGCGCAACACCGATGTCACCAGCCCGGGATGGCTGGGTGAAGCCGATGAGCCGGCTGAGATCTTGGATCAGGCCATCGCGGCCCAGAGGCTGCTCCTCAGCGGCTTTGGGGGGAATCCCGGGGTGGACAGAAAAAAGTTCCGAGAGGCCCAGGAGCCGAACCACTGTGCCATTTCCCTCGCCGGTGAACCAACGCTTTATCCCAAGATCAACGGGCTGATCGAGGAGTGCCGGAGGAGGGGGATGACCAGCTTCCTGGTGAGCAACGGGATGCACCCGGAGGTCCTGCAGCGGATGGTTGAGCCGACCCAGCTTTACCTCTCCCTGGTGGCCCCGGATCCCGAGACATACCAGAAAATCTGCCGGCCTGTGGTGGCCGATGGCTGGGAGCGGCTAAGGCGGAGCCTGGAGATCCTGCCCTCGCTCAGCTGCCGCAGGGTCATCCGGCTGACGCTGGTGAAGGGGATGAACCTCAGGGATCCCGCGGGCTATGCCAGGATGATTGAAAGGTCCGGGGCGGATTTTGTTGAGGTCAAGGCCTACATGTGGGTCGGTTTCTCTCGGAGCAGGCTCTCCCTGGAGAACATGCCACTTCACTCGGAGATAGTTTCCTTTGCCCGGGAGGTCGGCGACGCCTGCGGTTACAGGCTGGTCGACGATTCCGAGGCCAGCCGCGTGGCCCTGTTGAGCCGGCGGTAGCGGTGGCAGCCGCCGGGATTTGGCGCAGCCACAAGCCTTGAATAGTCTCACTCTGTAGTTATTGAAGGAGGCATCAACTTGCTGGAGAGAATGAGGGCTTATTTTGATCTTCAGGCCAAGCTCAGGGAGCAGGCGCTGGAGTCCTCGCGATTGACGATCAGGGCGTCGGCCAAGGCGATAGCGGCCATCCACCGGGGTGACGTCAAGGCGGCGGAAGCCTTTATCGCCGAGGCGAAGGAGGGGCTGAACTCCCTGGCCAAGCTGACGGCGGATGCCCCGGAGCTCGCGGAGTCGGGCATCGTGCTCTCGGCGCAGCAGGAGTACGGGGAGGCGGAGATAGTGAAGGCGGCGATTCTGGAGGGAAAACTGCTGGAGGTTGATGAGATCGGTATCCCCTTCAAGCCCTACCTGGCGGCGCTGGCCGACGCGGCGGGGGAGCTGCGGCGCCACATCTTGGACAGCATCAGGGCCAACGAGATAGAGCGCGCGGAGGCCACCCTGAAGTTGATGGAGAAAATTTTCGAGTTTCTGATGGAGTTTGACTATGCCGACGCGGTGCTGCCGGGAATGAAGAGGAGACAGGACATGGTCAGGCAGGTGCTGGAGAGGACCAGGGGGGACCTCACCCTTGCCCTGAGGCAGCAGCGGCTGGAAAGGGCGCTGGAGAAGAGAGGCGGTTGAGCTTGAAGTTTGATGTCAGGGAGATAAGGGCCAGGGCGGAGAAGGACTACGAGCGGGCCTGGCTGGAGAGCGCGGAGCTGATAGAGAAAAAGGGCAGGTTTTTCAACCTTCAGAACAAGGCCAGGCCCCACCCGCTGCAGGAGCTGATCGCCGAGGTCAGGCGGGCCTTGCTGGACCTGGGCTTTACCGAGGTGGTCCTGCCCATCCTTGTGGACAGACGGGAGGTTCAGGCACAGTATGGTCCGGAGGCGGCCGTCATCCTTGACCGGGTCTTTTTCCTGGCCGGGCTGGAGCGGCCGGACATCGGCATCAGCAGAAAAAAGTTTCAGGAGATAAAGAGGATTGTCCCTGATTTTGCTGATCTGAAAAAGATTCAGGGGATCTTCCGGCGCTACAAGAAGGGCGAGATCAGCGCCGATGACCTGGTTGAGGTCATGGTTCAGGAGCTGGGGCTGAAGGAGGAGCAGGCCACGGCGATACTTTCCCTCTTCCCCGAGTTCAAGGAGCTCAAGCCCGTGCCGATGGACCTGACCCTGCGCTCCCACACCACCGCGGCCTGGTTTGGGGCTTTGCGTGAGCTTCAGCACCGGGAGCCGCTGCCGCTCCAGCTCTTTTCCATCGGGCCCAAGTTCCGGAGGGAGCAGCGGCTTGATGAGAGCCATCTCTACGAATCCTGGACCGCTTCCCTGGTCATCATGGCGGAGAGGATGAGCCTCGAGGATGGAGACGAGGTGATCCGGCGGGTTTTTTCCAAGCTGGGATTTGATGAGGTCAGGATCGTCAGGAAGAAGACGACTTCAAAGTATTATGCCCCGCAGACGGAGTCGGAGATCTTCGTCAGGCACCCGGCGACGGGGGAATATCTCGAGGTCGGCGATGCCGGGTTCTACAGCCCGATCTCGCTGAGCAACTATGACATCGCCTATCCCGTCTTCAACCTGGGAATTGGCCTGGAGAGGATGCTGATGATCCGGACGGGGGAGAAGGACATCCGGGCCCTGGTCTTTCCCTATCTCTACCGGCCCCCCGAGTTTTCCGATGAGGAGCTGGCCGCCGCGATCAAGATGCAGCGGGAGCCCAGGACAGAAGCCGGCAGGATGATAGCCGCCGCGATCGTGAGGACGGCCCAGCAGCATGCGGATGAACCCAGCCCCTGCGAGTTCCTGGCCTATGAGGGCGAGGTGGCGGGCCGGCGGGTCATCGTTAAAGTGGTGGAGCCCGAGAGCAACACCAAGCTCATCGGTCCGGCCGGTTTTAACGAGATCTATGTTTTTGAGGGCAACGTGATCGGGGTGCCGCCGAAGGGATGGGAGCAGGACGAGTTCTTGAACAACGTGCGGCGCCGGGGCAGGGCGACGGGCATCCGCTACCTGGATGCCTTTGCGGCGCTGGCGGCGGACGAGATTGAGCGGGCGGCGGAGCGCGGGGAGCGGGAGGTGAAGATCCGTGTCAGGGCGGTCAAATCTCTGGCCGACATCAACCTCCGGCTGGACGAGGCAGCGCAGCGGTACATCACCTCGAACAAGAAGAAGATAGACGTTCGCGGCCCTGTTTTCACAACTGTGGTGGCGGAGTTCCCGCCCTGAAGAGCTCCCGGGCCCTTTTCAGCCCGGTCCTGCCGGTCTCCTTGGGATCCTTGGTCCCGATCCTGTGCAGCTCAACGGTGACCAGCCCGTTGTAGCCCACTTTCTTCATGGCCGTGATGATGGGTCTGAAATTTATGACACCTTCTCCCGGTGGCAGGTGATCATCCCGCTCGCCATGGTTGTCGTGGAGGTGGATGTTGACGATGTATTTCCCGACGAGTTCTATCTCCCGGGCAATTCTTTTTTCCGGGGAGCTCAGCTTTTGCCAGCGTTTGTTCAGAAAGGCGTGCCCCACGTCGAAGGTTATTCCCAGTCCATCGAGCTCCTGGACCAGGGGAAGCATCTCCTCGGGGGAGGAATAGGGGAATTCCGCGTTGCTGGGGAAGTTCTCCAGCGCCAGCTTGACGCCTCGGCTCCTGGCGTGTTTCAGCGCCTTTCTGGTGAAGCTCAGGAAGCGGTCCTTGGCCGGGGAGAGGAATCCCGCCACCTGGGGAAAGGGGCACCGGCCCGGATGCACCACCACAATTTCACCACCCAAGGCGCTGCAGACGTCGATGCTCTTCCTCATATACTTCAGCGCCAGCTCCCTCACCTGGGGGATCCAGCTGGACGGGTTGAGGTCCCAGATCGGCCCGTGAATGGAAACCCCCAGCCCGTAGGCATCGACCAGCTTGCGGAGGCGCGGCAGCCCGCCCAGGTCAAAACCCGGTGGGAGGTTCGGCAGGTCGAAGATCAGCTCGATGTAATCGGCGCCGAGAGCACCTATATTGGAGATGACCCTCTCGACGGCGAGGTGGGGGAAGAGAAGTCCAGAGAGGCCGAATTTCATCCCATCACCCTAGGGCTCGAGCACATAGGGATTGAGCACTTTTTGCTTCAGCAGGTTATTATCCCTTTTTCTCTTTAGCCCCAGGCCCTCCAGCACCTGGATCAGGACCTCGGCGAAGACGGTGACCACCCCCTCCACTAGGTGGCCCGCCTTGGTGCCGCGGTCGTTTCCTCCCGCGATGTGGAGGTGAACCTTGGGCCTTCCCGCAACGCTGCTTATGTTGCCGCCGCCGATGATTTCAAGGTGTTCCTGGAAATCAACCTGGCAGCCCCGGCGGAAGATCAGGGTGCCGCTCTTCAGGGCGCCCACGGCGGAGAGGATGGCCCCGCTGGTCACCTTTTCCCTCAGGCAGACCTGCTCCAGGCTTTCCACCATCTTGTCGTCCTCGTCCAGCCGGATCACGATGAACTCCTTTGATCTCCTGTACTTCAAGGGATCACCAATTCCAAGGGGTCTCTCCTGCCTATAACTCGTCACGCATGGCTTTGGTGGCCAGGTCGTGGGCGAGCCTCAGCGGTTCCGGCAGCCGGTGTCCCCTGGTCGTCTCCAGGGTGATCCTGATGGCCGTGCTGAGGGAGAGCCGGTGCCCCACGCTCACGTAGACCGGTCTGCCCGTTTCCCTGGTCCTGACGACGGCGCCGACAATTTCTCCTCTGTCCCTCAACAGGGAGAAGGATCCCCGGCCCTTCACCGGCCCCTCGGCCTCGCCGCAAAGCCGCGATTTCGCCACGCCAAGAGTCGGCCTGTCGAGGACCACACCGAGGTGGCTGGCGAGGCCGGCCCGGCGGGGGTGGGCGATGCCCTGGGCCCCGACCATGTAAACATCGGCATCGATTCCCTTCAGGACCCTCAGCAGGGCCTCCAGTTCCCGAAAGGCCAGAAAGGTGGGCAGGTAGGGGAACTTTAGCTTTACCCTGAGAACCCTCTCCTTGATGGCTTCCAGGTCACGGTAGTTCAGGACCACCGCCGCCGCGAAGGCCCGGTCGCCCCTGGCAAAGGAGACATCGCATCCGGCGATCGTGTCCAGCCTGTCGAAGCCGTCGCTCTGGATGACCTTCTGGGCGACCTGCTCCTGAATTTTGCTCAGTTGCTTGAGATCCAGCTTTGGTGGGGTCAGCAGGGGGAGCATCTCATCAGAGTAGCTTCTCCCGCCGCGTTAAAAAATCACCCGTTTTCCCCTCCCCCCGGCAATCGGGCAGCCGACCGGTGGAGCCAGAAAGGATCCCGTTGCAGTTTGCTACGGGATTTTAGGACGGCAAGCCTCTTATTGGGTGATGACCTTAACTCTAAGGTGTAAACCGGTTCGGGTGGATGGCATGGTGAAAGGGCCGAAGTGCCAGCTCTGCGGCAAGTCGATCCAGATCATGAGCTACGATTCGGCCTACGTCAAGCTGGTCAAGCCGGGCGAGGCCAAGGCCACCTTTGTCTGCTGGAGCTGCGCGGAGAAAAAGCTGGGCGAGAAGCTGAAGGAGATCGCCGGGGTTTAGCTTCTGGTGAGACCTTGCCACGGGCGACCCCAGAGGACCACGCCCTGATGTCGCTGGCGATAAAAAGGGCGGGAAGATTTGTCGACCTGGGCCACGTTCAGGAGAAGATTAGCCGGGATGCGGGCCGGAAGTTCTCCGAGGAGGAGACAAAGCAGCTTCTGGACTCCTTGGTGAAGAAGGGGCTGCTGCTGGAGAGGGCCGGCGAGTATGCGATATCCGACCGCGGGCGGGAGTACTTTGAAAAGAGGTGGCGCCAGATCAGGGAGGAGCTGAACCAGGATTACCTCAAGGTCTACCGGGCGAAGCGTTACTATCCCCAGGTGGCCGATGTTCTGCTCGAGTTCTGCCGCGACCGCTGGGTCTCGGTCTTCCGGCTCTTCACCGGCCGGGCCTGGCTCCAGAGGAAGCTGGGGCCCAGGTACATCACGATAAAGAGCCGGGAGGACATTGAGAAGTGGCTGGATGTCCACGGGATTGACTTCATTCCCTACATTCACCGGGTGGGAAGCGACCGTCCCGACTGGCTGGTGATCGATTTCGATGCCGGCCGGGAGGTTGCCCTGGAGGAGACGAAGAAGGTGGTCCGGGCGGCGCATGAGCTGCTGCTCGGCTACGGGGTGGAACCGGCGCTCAAGTTCTCCGGCTCCAGGGGGTTCCAGCTCTGGGCGCAGTTCCAGCCCCACGAGCTCCCTCCCGACTACAGGCCGAAGCAGCTCCGGAGCGAAAAGAGGGAGCGCAATTTCTTTGGCTTTTACGCGGACATCGTCAGATTTCTGGAGTCCCGCATCTCCGAGAAGTTGCCCGGGCTGACGACGGCGGAGACATTGAAAAAGGAGGAGCGCACCAGGAAGGTTCTCCTCGATGCCTCGATCATCAAGCCCATGGGTGACGTCAGGGCCCCCTACAGCATGCACCACAAGACGGGCCTGATCTCCATGCCGCTGTCGCTGAAGGAGCTGGCGGATTTTGAGCCCGAGCAGGCCGACCCCGACCTCGTGGCCGAGAGGTACCGGCGGAGGGGCAACGAGTTTCAGCTGAAACCCTGCAGCGGGGAGGAGCTCTTCCGGGACACGGTTGAGTGGTGCAAGGCCTGAGGCCTCGATTTTTCTGCCCCTTGACCAGAGATTTATTGAACCCCGGTGGCTAATTATTTTGGAGGCTGAAGATGAACGTTTACGCCCTGCCGTCCCTTCTGGGGCTGGTGCTGACGCTGGTGCTGGCGGCCTATGTCCTCAGGTCACCCCGGAAAAAGATAAACGTCATCTTTCTCCTCATGCTCCTCTGCGCTTTTCTCTGGATGCTGGGCGAGTTCATGAGGCGTCTCTATCTGGCCACACCGCCGCCGGAGATCTGGAGCTACCTCGAGACTGCGGGCATAATCTTCATCGCGCCACTGTTCCTCCGTTTCGTCTCGCTGCTCTACGTCTCGACGAACCCCCCGCCGCTGAACAACACGCGTTTCTGGGCGGCGCTCTTCGGCGTCGGCTTCGTTTTTCTCCTTCTCCTCCTGACGGGGAACCTGATTGGGGAGACCTCGCTGTACTACTGGGGATATGATTACGAGCTGAAGCCAGCCTAAGCGTTTCTCTACCTCTATGTCGGCGGGATGATCGCGGCGGCCGTGGCCCTGCTGTGCCGGATCTACCGCCTGATGGAGCTTCAGGTCTTTCGCAGGCCTCTGAAATATGCGCTGGTGGGATGCACGGTGGCTCTGGCCATTCTGGTTTTCGGGGACATCCTTCCAGTCCTGTTTGACCTCAACTTTCCCTCGCTGGCCTCGGCGGGATTGGTCGCGATTGGGATCTCGCTGGGAAATGCCGTCATTCAGCGCCGCTTCATCGCCACGCCCGCGGTGTCTCGGTTTCTCGTGCCCCTGCCCGAGGCGGCGCTGTCGTCGCGGCAGAGGTACCGGCTGGTGAAAGGGCGCAGCTATCTGGTGGTGAGGGTCAATCCCGAAGATTCCTTCAGCATTTTCCTCGACCAGATCACCCACGGGATTCCGGGATTCTGGATAACCGCCCTCAGGCCCAAGGATGTGGAAAAATACGATCTGCTCCGGACGCCGATAATTTTTCTCTCCGACCATCCCATCCCCGGGGAGATCGTGATGCCGCCGAAGGAGCTGGAGCGCTTGAAGGAGTTCGTGGAAAGCCGCCTGGAGCTGATAAGGGGCAGTTCCGTTGTTCTGCTGGATTGTTTCTATCAGCTGGCGGTGGCCAACGGTTTCAGGAAGACGCTGGAGTTCGTGGCTGAGCTGGGAAAAATCTGCTCCCGTCATTCCTCCAATCTCATCGTTCACCTGAATCCAAGGCGCTTCACCGGCAGACAGATGAAGCTGGTGGAGGAGGCGCTCGGGGCCATCAGAAAATAGGAGCGGATTGGACGGTGGGTTGTATTGCTCCCTTTTTTAGCTTAAGGGGAAAATATCTGTTGGGGGTGAAATTTTTGGCTGAGGAGAAAAAGAAGGGCAAGGCCGAAGAGGTGGCCGAGAAGACCGGAGAGGTCGTGGGCAAGGGAGTGAAGAAGGGCTGGGGAATAGCCAGGGGCCTCGGCAAGGGCCTGGCCAAGGGAGTCAAGGGAAAGAAGGAAAAGGAAGAGTAGACCGGGGAAAGGAAG
>LQMQ01000020.1 GCA_001515205.2 Candidatus Hadarchaeum yellowstonense | reverse complement strand
CAAACTCGTCGGAGACACCGGTCGGAGACGAGTTTGGCAGAACCCCCCATCTCCCCGATGAGGGGAGATGGGGGATGGAGCAGAAACGCGGTGTGTCTATAGGGGATATCGTTTAGATTCATCATCATCCTGCGCTCTAAGGGATCATTTGGGTGGGGGGTATGGTCGACCGGGAAACGCGGTATGATTTGATGCTCTATCATCTCTACCGTGTTTCCTGGTCAAAACAACAATTCCCCTCTTGTGTCTCCTTGTCAACAGAAGCTCCCCGGTTGGGTTGAGCACGCTGTCGCCTGGAGTGACAAGAGGGATTAGGAGGTACGAAGATGAGGATCCTTCTGGAAGTCGTCGTGCGTGAGTCGGCGTTTGCCGAGTTGCCCGAGTACCGCCTCTGGGACGAGGATGGCCGCCGAGTGTTGGCTGTCGTTCAGATCCCGAGGTCTGAGCAGCGGTCTCCGTTGGCGGATGCCCTGTTGTCTCTGCCGTATCTCTTCAACCAGTTCGCCTCTGCGGGTGTCAAGGAGGTCGGATGGAAGGGTTACATCCCTTCCGGACGACTCCGCCCCGCTAGTGCTTGGCTTCTGTATGGCGAGGTGCGTGAGCCTGATCTGGCTGAAGCCCGCGCTAAGGCGCTTGACATTGCCAGGTCGAACGGGATCCGTCTCGACCCCGACCCTGCCGAGGGGAAGGTCGGCAAGCTGGGCGAGTTGGACCTCGCCGGGCTTCTCAATTCCGACAACAAGACCGTTCAGAAGGATCAGTCGGTTCGCTCTCGTTTGAAGTAACTCTTGTTTCGTTCTTTAGGAAGGAGAGAGTTGCGAATCCCGGCCCGATGGGCCGGGACGCCGTCCACACCCGACGCTTCGGACGGCCTGACGAGCATGGCGTCGGGTATTCAATTCCCCTCGTGTTCCTCCGGTGTCGGCAGAAGCTCCCCGGTTGGGTTGAGCACGCTGTCGTCCGTGGGGGCATGAGGGACAGGAGGTACGAAGATGCGTATCTTGCTAGAACTGTTCGTGCCCAATGGGGCTGACGTTTCGGTGGAGTTCCGACTTTGGGGCTCTGACGGGAAGAAGGTTCTTGCGGTCGTCCAGGTCCCTTCTTCCGACCGCTCCCCGCTGGCAGCGGCTCTGTTGGCGATGCCTGAGCTGCTGTCCCAGTTGGCTAAGGCCGGAGTTAAGGAGTTGGGCTGGAAGGGCTTTGTCCCCTCCGGTCGTCTGCGCCCAGCATCCGCCTGGTTGTTGTACGGCGAGATCAGGGAGCCTGATCTTCTTGAGGCAAGGAAGAAGGCTCTCGAAATTGCCGAGTCTGCCGGTATCCGGCTGGATCCCGATCCCGCTGCCGGGCGGGTTGGTAGGCTCGGAGAGTTGGATATCGCCAAGCTTCTGGCCAATGCCGGCAACAAGGGTTCTGACAGCAAGGGCTCCGTCAACAGCAGCTCGGTTCGCTCTCGTTTGAGGTGATTCTTGTTTCATTCTTTTGAGAGGAGAGTTATCGGACGAAACGGTTGGGCTTTATGCCCTCCGTCGCCCTGCGATAAGGGCTGCCTGCAGGGCCTGAAGAGTCGGGCAGTCAATACAGTTTGGAGGTGAGTAAGATGAAGTCCATTCTGATTGGACAGTCAGTTCTGGTGGCTATTGAGCGGTTCGAGGCGCTCATGGCGGAGCTCCCAAGGGTCGGGGCGGCCCTTGTGGAGCTGGAGTTGATTGAGGAAGGGCGGCGTGCTCTGGTGCCCATTTCGAGGCGGGCTTTTAAAGCCTTCGACATGGGCGACGGAACCGTCCTGTTGAGCCCACAGGGTGACTTCCAGATCCTGTGGGCTGTGGCTTTGGGGCGCCGTGTTCTTAGCGCCCAGGACCGTAGGCGCCTCGGTAAGAACCTACGGCGCCTTGAGGTCTTGGGCGTTCAGGGTCCCGGCGTGACCTTACCGGGTCTTCGGTTCGCCCAAGGTCCTGATCCCAAGGAGTTCCGGGGACCGGCCCGCAAGTTCCTGCGGGCGGCCAAGCGGAACGGGATCCTCGGCAGCATCTATGTTGCCGAGGTAGGAGTTCCGGTCCACATGTTGGACCGGTTAGGAGCTCGGTTCGGATTAAACGGTGCCCAGCTTGCCTCAGCGGCAAGGCTGGGTGATGTCCTCCTCGTCTTGAGGAGGATGCCGTTAACGGACCCCATGACCGGGTTCGTTATTGCACTGCCTGTACCGGTCAATTCTCCGGGTGCGGGGGATGTTTTGTACCTGCACCCGGATATCTCCCTGGCCCTATACGGTGACCAGGACGGTGACAGGTATTATTTGGATGTGGCCGCTGTCGATTTGAAAGGTGAGTACAAGTCTGTCAAGGCGGTTCGCCCCACCGCCTTGTTCGCATACCGCCTCCAACTGGATGATTTATTGTCCCAGATCAAGATGTCTGGGTTGAACGGCGCCCCGGCTCTTGCTGGGGTCTTAGCGGCAGCCGGTGTAGGGCCGTTGTTCCACGTGGTGTTTAGGATAGCCGCAGCCGTGAAGCTTGCGGGTTATAGGTCTGAGTCTCTCGAGGTCCTGAGTCTGTTGACCAGGGTCCTCGAGCCGTTGTTTGACGCTCGCAAGCGGGCCGCTGAGGCCCGAGTTGTTTGTGAGGAGGAAGGTGAACCGGTGATGGGCTATAGTCCTCCTTATTTGAGGGCTATAGTCCATGCTTTGAGATCGAACAGGCTCCATCAGGCTTCTAAGATTTTGTCCGGTCTGGCAGCAGATCTATTGTCAGACAAGGACGAGGATGCGCGGGCCGTCGGGGAGCTGGTAGCCAAAGCGGTCGATATAATGAACCGGCTCCCCGACATCTCTCTGGAGCCTTCTAGCTATCCCGAGCTTGCCGATGTCGACGTGATGGCATTCGGCAGCGCCGATTATCTGCTGGACGGCAATTTGGTGAAGCCGTCCAGGAAGCCTGCTATTGCGGAGCAGCCTCGCTCCGGCAGGAGCGAGGCTGCCATGATGAGGGAGTTAGAGCTCCCAGGATGGTGTCGGCTCTCGGATAGGGAGCTGGCCCATTCCGTTGGCGGCTCCGAGATGGAGCTGCCGCTGGTTTGGGATCGTGACATTCTGGACGGGGATGTACAATCCGCCCTGTCCGGTGTTTATCGCGACCTGCTCGTTGTGGGGGCACCTGAATTCAATCAGGTGCCTCCTCAGAACGAGCGGGAGAAAGCCCGCTTTGAGGAAGGTGAATTCTGGTTCATCGCATCTCCTGAGGATCTAGCCGAGTCCAGACTGGATTGGTCTGAATCGAATGTTCGAGCCCCCGAGGAGGACGGGCTCGTTGAGGATATCGGGGACAAGCGGATTGTGCTTTCTCCGGTTTATATGGAGGAAGGTGAAGTCGTTAGCGTTTATCAGTTCCCCATCAAGGACGATGGGGAAGTGATTTCTGTTGACCTGTCCCAGAAGGTTGAGCCTGAGGAGTTTCTGAGCTCCAGCAGGCTCTTCCATATAGGGCTTGGGTCTCTTGAGAAGGAAGGTGTAACTTGGTATCGCTTCCACCTTCTTGCCTTGGTGGCCGAGAAGGTGGCCGGAACGACCTATAGCGGCAAGTCCTTTGTGGCTCGTCGCTATCGGATTGTTTCGCTCTATGCCTCACCTTGGTTCCAAGAGGAGCCTGAGGCGATTGTTTCCGGAATGGAGGTGTTGAACTCGTTCTCCGACCGGGTGGAGTGGTTACCCGGCCGGGTCGACACGGTTGCGGACGTCACTGCCCATAGCATCAATGTCCGCAACCGTTACGTCACCCCGCAGGCCGGCCTCGTGCTGGCTCTCGTAAGCGGGGTGATTTGGAGAGCCTTGGGTGTGTCCGGTAAGCCCGGTTCTCTGGGCTCTATGCTGAAGGGAGATGCCATTCACCCGTTTGGTGTTGAAGAGGCTCTGCGGGTCCAGCGTGATGTTCGCTCTGTTGTTCGCCGTTTAGCCTCCCAAGCGCTGGAACTCCGCAATGAGTATGCCGTCGATACAGCCAATCACATCATCGTGTTTGGCGATTTAATAAGAGCCGGAATGGTCTATGCCGGATCCGACCCGGATCCGGACATAGCCATTCACCGCTTCAACAAGCTGGTGACCTCGGTTGCTATGAAGCTGTTTGGTTCCGGCGTACGCTGGTATCCGCGGAAGGGAGGCCAAAACCGCCTCATTCTGATGGATATCGGTGACGCCGGTCATTGGGACGACATGCTGGCTTTTGGAGCGCAGGAATGGTACCGGTTTGTTCGGGAGACCCCGGCGCTCAAGGCCGTCCCGTCTTCTATTGGCGGGAAGGAGAGCATTGTACAAGACATAACCGTGGCGTTCGTTGAGGCGCCCGGTTTCATACAACCGGCAGAAGGAAGCAGCGAGACCGCCTTCCTCTCCGCCTCTTCCGTGGACTGGGTGGAGAAGGAGGTATCCGAGCTGATTCCAATGCCCGCTGATGGAGACTATACTGAACTGGTTCGCTCCAAGCTGGCAGAGCTTGCCGGCTTTGGGTTCACCCATCTACGTGGAGTAGATGGGAAGCTGGTACCGATTGAGAACGTTGTTAGCTTTGAGGAGTCCGGGGTTGCTCATCGGATCTATGAGCACTCCGTGACTTCTGACCACATTGAGCGCTCCGTCCAGTTCTGGGCTGTAGCCCGTACCCGCCCAGCAGGTGCTAAGATCGTCCTGCTGGACGGAATGGTTAAGAGTTTCGCCGGCGTGGTTGACGGCGAAATCACCACGCCGGTTGGGAAGGTGGACGCCGTGTTTAGTTATATAAGCCTGCGCAAGAAGCAGGCTTGGGGTCTGATATTGAACGGTCTTGCCCGAATTCAGGGCAAGCCTGATTTAATTGACCGCATCTGGTCTGCGTATCGCGATAAGATTAATGCCGGCTCCGGTGAGCAGGAGGCGATGCTGTCTGCATTCGCCGTTGCTCAAGAGGCCGGTCTGAAGTTTGAGACTACCCCGGTCTATGTGGACGGCAAGCGTGTCGGTGATGCGCTTGTCGTCCGCGTCAAAGGGGTCTTCGTTGATGACGTCAGTGTCAGAGACGAAGACCCGGACGAAGCTGGGTTCAACGGCACGGTTCTCTTCGCGGCGGAGCTGGTAGGTGTGCCCTATCAGCGTCGGTTCATAGATTGCCGTCGTGCCGTTGAGGTAAGTCAAGCTCTGTTTGGCATGCTGGGCAAGCTGCAGCTGCCCGTGCTAGATCCAGATCCCGGTCCCGATGCACCTGACGGCGACGGCAAGGTACGCGAGCTCGATACTGATGAAGAGCTCGTTGAGGACCAGGATCAGACGGACATTGTGGATTTAGGTGAGCTCGGTGATGTATTGAAGGGAGAGTTAGAGGACGAGATGGCCGCCTATGCGGC
>LQMQ01000019.1 GCA_001515205.2 Candidatus Hadarchaeum yellowstonense | reverse complement strand
CCCCGTTTTTAATTTTCAATTCATAGCCGCCGAATCCCGCCGCCGATGTCATTTAAGTGCCTATGCCTTTGCCCCAATTCTATTTCGAAAAAGTGCTTGGATGAAAAGTTAAATTTTTTATTTAAAGTGTTTTGGTGGTTGAGTAATTCATCAATGGGACTAATTCGTTCGCCCCGGGCAATTAATTCTTTCTTTTTTTGAAATTTCATAAATTAATAACCCCTCATGTTGATCAGTTCACTAGTGCAGCTTTCCGTATGATTTTAAGAGGGCGTCTTTTGCCATCAGTTTTTCCACCTTTTTTAGATCATCGATGGTGTCAACACTGTGTGTGGCAAAGTGAGTTGGTACCATTTTTACCTTGTAACCGTGTTCCAAAATCCTTAACATGTCGATGGACTCAACCTGTTCTAGCGGTGTTGGAGCAAGTTTGCTGTACTTGATCAGAAAATCTCGTCTGAATGGTATGATGCAAACCTGCTTGAACATGGGGACTTTTTTTGCTCCTTTTTTCCAGGACGGTATTGGTTCCCGTGAAAAATAAAGCGCAAAACCTTTCAAGTCAACAACGACTTTTACCGTGTTTGGATCATTTTGTTCGTTACGAGATTTTAGTGGTGCCATTAGGTTTACAACTTGAATGAATTCATCTTCTAACATCGGCTTTAAGGCCTCATCTATCATCTTGGGGTGAATCATTGGTTCATCACCCTGAATCATCGCTATGATGTCTATTTTTTCTCCACTCTTTTTCTCTATTTTCAACACTGCTTCAGCCACTCTGTCCGATGCTCTTTCATGGGTGTGAGAGGTCATCACCACTTCTCCGCCGATGCTCTTGATATAATCAGCAATTTCTTGATCGCATGTCGCTACGTAAACTTGTTTCAAAGTTTTGTTCATCTTACTTCTGAAATATACGTGCCCAACCATCGGAATCCCATGAATCTTTGCCATGGGCTTTCCCGGAAAACGGCTTGAGGCCATCCTGGCTGGTATGATTCCGACGATGTTCATGGTGATAGCCTTCTTTTAGCGAGATCCACTGCTTTTCTGCAAGATTGCCCCAAAAACAAGGTGTCAAGACTGAAGGCTAGAAACTTGTAACCCTCCTCAGCCCTTGTCACTAGGGCATCTACATCCGGGGGGATGACATGGAATCCAGCAGGTACTTTGAGCTTTTTAGATATTTCCATCACTTGCTTCAGAGCGGCTACTACGCTGGGGTGGTCAAAATCCCCCGGTCTTCCAAGGGATCCAGAGAGGTCATAGGGACCCACCATGAAGGCATCAACTCCTTTTACCCGCAGAATTTTTTCTAAATTTTTGACTGCTCGGATGCTTTCAATTTGGACAATAACCACACTTTCTTTGTTTAACCATTCTTTGTATTTTTCGAATTCCATACCATAACCTTGAGCTCTTGCAAGGCCGACTCCTCTTGTTCCTAGTGGTGGATACTTGACTGCGCGGACGGCTTTTAAAGCATCTTCCCTACAATCAACTGAGGGAACAATAACGCCGTGAGCGCCAGTGTCCATAGCACGTTTTATTAAATTTGGATTGTTTTCGCCCACCCTGATCAAAGGCGTGCATCCGGACAGTTCAATGACTTGAACTAATTGCTGGGCCTGATGGAGAGTGATTGCGCTGTGTTCCATATCAACTGTCAACCAATCAAAACCTGCTTTTGCCATGATCTCAGCAATAGCAGGATGGCTAAGAGTAATCCAAGACCCGATTGTAAGCGTTTGCGTTTTGAGCTTTTCTTTTAAGGAAAATTGCCCTGTCATTATTTAAAATTCATAAGACATGATTTTAAAGGTTCCTTTTTGATTGAATTCAAAGCTGGCCAGTTGTTTTATCTCTTTTGCTCCTCTACTTTTAAGTAATGATTAGTAAAGACATTAGGCGGGGGAGACTCTGGTGAAAGGCCTGGTCCTGTCTGGAGGGTTCGGAACTAGGTTAAGGCCCCTCACCTACTCGCAGCAGAAGCAGCTGATCCCGGTGGCAAACAAGCCGATCTTGTTCTACTGCATTGAGGATTTGATAAATGCCGGCATCAAGAAGATCGGCGTCGTCGTCGGACCGAATAAGGAGCAGGTGATGGACGCCGTTAGGTCAGTCAGTTGGCCCGCCGACATAGAATTTATTCACCAGGATTATCCCGGAGGATTAGCCCACGCCGTGAAAGTTTCGAGGGATTTTTTGGGTGACGATAAATTTGTCATGTACCTCGGAGACAATTTGTTGAAGGGCGGTGCTTGCAATTACATCAGGGATTTCGCCCGCTCTTCAAATGCCGCAAGTCTGCTGATAACCAGAGTAGACGATCCCCAAGAGTATGGGCAGGCCTTGATCGACGAGCGGGAGAAAATCATCGTCAAGTTGGTGGAGAAGCCCAAGGAGACGCTGTCGAACTTCACCCTTGTTGGCATTTACGGGTTGACTCCCATCATCTTTGAGGCAATAGATAAAATCAAGCCCTCCTGGCGCAATCAGCTGGAGATCACCGATGCCCTGCAGTGGCTGATCGATAACGGGTACAGAGTTGATTACCGGATGGTCGAGGGATGGTGGAAGGACACCGGGAAACCTGAGGACATTCTAGAAGCCAATCGTCTCGTTCTCGATGAATTAAGACCTGAGAACAAGGGCAAAATTGAAAACAGCGTGGTGAAGGGCAGGGTGGGCTTGGGAAGGAATTCAGTGGTAAAGGACAATTCAGTTGTGGAAGGTCCGGCGATAATAGGCGAGGGGTGCACCATCTCAAACGCTTACATAGGCCCTTTTACGAGCATCGGCAACTGTTGTGAAATAATCGGCACTGAGATAGAAAATTCAATTGTGATGGAAGGCACAAAAATAGTAAACGCAGGAAAAATCGTCGAGAGCTTGATAGGGAAAAACGTGGTCATCGAAAAGGGTAACTCCCTTCCCCGGGGTGGTAGATTCATCCTCGGTGATAGCTCAAAGGTGAAAATATGATCGAAGGTGTGAAAATAAAGAAGCTGAGGAGATTGACCGACGAGAGGGGATGGCTCACTGAGATCCTGAGGCGTGACGATGAGATGTTTGAGCGGTTCGGGCAGGTTTATGTTACTGCCGCTTACACAGACGTGGTGAAGGCTTGGCACATGCACAAGAAGCAAACGGACAACATGACGTGTATAAAAGGGTGCGTCAAGCTGGTGCTTTATGACGGAAGACAGGGATCGAAGACAAAGGGAGAGATAAACGAATTTACAATTGAGGATAAAAGCCCTCTGCTGGTGAGAGTTCCCCCTGAAGTCTGGCACGGCTTTAAGGCCATAGGTGAAACGGCGATCATCATCAACATCCCCACTGAACTTTATAATTACGAAAATCCAGACGAGCACAGGCTGCCGCCAGACACCGACATAATTCCCTATAAATGGGATCTTAAGCCCGGGCTAAAACACGGATAGGCGAATCTATGAAAGTCCTAGTCACCGGAGGGGCCGGTTTCATCGGAAGCAACTTTGTTCATTATATGCTTGAGCAGCATCCTGAGGATCAGCTGGTGGTGCTGGACAAGTTGACCTACGCCGGAAATCTGGCCAATCTTAAAGATGTAATGAAAAAGATAAGGTTCATACGCGGCGACATCTGTGACAGGAAACTCGTTGAGAAGGTGGCGGGTAAAGTCAACGCCATAGTAAACTTCGCGGCGGAAACCCATGTTGATCGATCGATAGCTGAGCCGGGACCTTTTTTGGACACAAATATTATCGGCACTCAGGTTTTGCTGGAGGCAGCAAGAAAGTTCAATCATGAAAAATTTATTCAGATTTCCACAGACGAGGTTTACGGCAGCATAATCAGGGGTTCCTTTAAAGAAACCGACCCGCTTAAACCGTCCAGCCCCTACTCGGCAAGCAAGGCAGCGGCCGACCTGCTCGCTTATTCCTATTTCATCACTTACGGTGTGCCCTCGGTTATCGTAAGAAGCACCAACAACTTTGGGCCCCACCAGCACCCGGAAAAATTGATCCCAAAGTTGATCCTAAATGCAATCGCTGGCAGGCCTCTTCCCATTTACGGTGATGGGAGAAATGTGAGGGACTGGCTATATGTGCTTGACAACTGTGAAGCCATCAATATCGTGCTGAGGAAGGGAAAAGTGGGCGAAGTTTACAACGTTGGCGCTGGAAATGAGAAGACCAATCTGGAGGTTGCCAGCCTCATCTTGGAAAAACTGGACAAGCCGAAGAGCTTGATCGAATTCGTCAAGGACAGACCCGGTCATGATTTCAGGTACTCGTTGAACTTCAGAAAGATAATGAAGCTGGGCTGGCGGCCGAGAACAAGTTTTGAAGAGGGATTGGATCGTACTGTAACATGGTACCGGGAAAATGAGTGGTGGTGGGCACCCCTTGTCAGCTAAAATAACCATTCCCGTTCAAAGGCCCTCCGTTGGCAAAGAGGAGTTGGCCGCGGTTGAGAGGGTTTTTCAGTCGGGATGGCTGGGCATGGGCTCGGTGGTGAAGGAATTTGAGGATGCTGTCGCCGATTTTCTCGGGGCCCGCTATGTGGTGGCCACGAGCACTGGCACGGCGGCACTTCATCTCGCGCTCGATTCCATAGGTCTGAAACCAGGCGACGAGGTCATTGTGCCATCGATCACATACGTTGCCACCGCTCAGGCGGTTACAGCTACAGGAGCAGTGCCGGTTTTTTGTGATGTTGAGGAGGACACGCTCAACATCGACCTCTCAGACGCTGAATCAAAAATTACTGAAAAAACTAGGGCCATAGTGCCGGTTCATTACCGTGGCATGCCCTGCGACATGGATGGGCTGTTTAAACTTGCCCACGATTACAACCTCCGCGTGGTGGAGGATGCGGCGCATGCCTTTGGATCGTATTATCGAGGAAGGAGGATCGGCTCGTTCGGTGATCTAACCTGCTTTAGTTTTGACCCTGTGAAAAACGTTACTTGCGGGGAAGGCGGCGCGATTGCTCTTTCTGATGCAGAATTCATGGGTCTTCTACAGAGGAAGAGGATTCTGGGCATCGATAGAGACACTTGGAGCCGTTATCATGATAAGCGAAGCTGGGTGTACGACGTTACCACACAAGGTTACCGATACCACATGAGCAACATCAATGCCGCAATCGGGCTCGTGCAGTTGAAAAAATACGACAGGCTCAATTCAAGAAAAATATCGATTGCGAAGGTATATGATGAGGAATTTGCCAAGCTGAAAAAAATTGAATTGCTGAGGACTGATTATGATGGATTGAGCCTTTTTATCTATGTCGTGAAGGTGCGGGAAGGACGGGATAGGTTGATGAGGTTTCTTGAGGGAGAGGGGATCGGCACGGGCATACACTACATCCCGTGTCATCTCTTCAGCTTTTATGGCAGAAATAGGGCGAAGTTGCCCGTGGCGGAAAAAATCTACGAGCAAATTCTCACCCTTCCCCTTTATCCAGACATGTCAGACGAAGATGTGGAGCGCGTGATCTCAGCTGTAAAAAAGTGGGAG
>LQMQ01000018.1 GCA_001515205.2 Candidatus Hadarchaeum yellowstonense | reverse complement strand
AGACACCTCACGATGCCCCGACTCAATCCAGAACAGCGCCGCCAGATGGTGAAAGTAATTAGGCAGGGCATGGCTAAAAAGGATGCTGCCAGGGCTTTTAGAGTGAGCAGGACAACGGTGTGGAGGTGGTGCCAGCGGACTAAACACCGCGGCAGGGAAAGCTTCAGGGATCTTCCGAGAAAGCCGAAGGGCAAGATAACCAAAAAGGTCGAGGCAACGATCGTGGCAATTCGAACCGCCTTCGGCTGGGGAACTGCAAGGATACGGCAGGCACTGGTAAACCTACCGAAGTTCATGAGGAGGGTGCTCGGAGTCTGCGTTCAGGGGGTCCGCCTCTCCCGGACTGCGACAAACGGGGTGCTGAAGCGCTTCCGGCTCAACGGGTACGGCCGGGAGGAGAATGCCTAGAAGTTCTTAGGGCTAAGAAGGCCACCAAGACGACGAAGATACCTTCCAAGTGATGAATAGGTCTAAATGATGTTCGTTGCTGTCGGTTAGATGCGCGCTCAAGCAGATACGGGCACAATTTGATTATGAATAAAACATAACCTCCTGACCGTGGATCAGTGGAAGGCGAGATTGATCCTCGTTAGGGCACAATCGCCAGTGCCCTCTGAAGAAGCTGGCGTTTTTCGTAGCGAAAAGGACGCTGAGTGTCTGCTTGCGCGCCACGCCTTGGCTCTCTTCTAGGTTTCCCCTTTCGCTGGGGCGTCCGATAAAGCACTGCCAATAGCGGCGTTCTTCAGGAAAACTCAGACGTCTATTCCGCGCAGGGTCTTTCTCCCGTTGCCCTTCGCCCGCTCAACCGCCCGCTTGCAGTGCTCGGCGATCAGCGCATCTAACTCCTTGAAGAAATCATCGCTCGCCCGCATCCCCTTGATCAGGTCCCTGACGGCGGACTTCACGATGCAGGATCTCGCTTCCTTTTTGGCCATTTTTTCACCCCCGATCCTACTGGTCTAAGCTGTGGCGGCCCGGAACTATATACCTTTTTCAGACCACCTGTCCTTTTTGTTTATCAGCGCAGCGGCCGCGGGGAGAGTGATCAATTTTCAAGATGTCTTATTACCCTCTTCCCTTAGCGGCCTGACTTCAATCGACGCGCCTCCCTCACCTTTTCAACCAACTCATCGGCGAGTGGCAAGAATACCAGGTACGACAGCAAAAACATCGCAAGCAGGACCTTGACGGCGCGGGAACGGTAGAAAGAACGATGGACCGTCATCTGCTTCCCCCTTTTCCACCAGTCGCTTACCCTCCGCACCCATATCTCGTCCCGCTTCCCGTTTCTATCGGCATTAGAGTGTACCCCTGCAACAGATTTAAAATAAGCCCCTCCTCGATCCCCCATGATCCGGCGATGCCCGATAGTTGGGCTGCGCAACACGGGAGGGCAGCGAAACGGGACGCTGGACACCCCAAGATTGCGTATGGGCGTACTTGAGGTACAGCACGAAACTGCGCGCTTCTCTCTGAAGGTCGCTGGGAGAAGGAGAACTGCGTGCGTTGCTCCAAAATAGAAATAGAAGTGGTAAAAAAGAATCATCGGCACATGGCCAATCTCCCCTAGATGACACATCCTTAGGCCATTCACATCAAAAACGTGGGCGATGTTTTCGCCCCTCTGTTTTCCAGCATTCTTTTTCAGGCAGCTGATAACGTTCTGCGGGGGCAGGAATTCATAAACGAAGGATCCGAGGAAACCAGATCATGGCCGAGCCAGTCTTCGTCTAAGCTCTCTCCAGCAATTTGCAATCATGGCTTTTGCTGTCCGGAAACTCACGGTGGAGATTATTTTTCTACGTGTGAGGGCGTCATCAGCGACTTGAAAGTCGAGCAAATAGCAGATTTCTTTTCCACAGCGCTCAGGCTAAAAAAATCAGGTTACCGCATCGCCAGCACGGATATCTTTTTTTTAGTAAGCCGCTGAATACGCAAAAGGAAATTTTCAAAAGCTGAGCCGCTGCACAAAGGAAGTGGTCGCCGTGCAGATGAGTTATGAAAATGACGCCCGCGGCAACCACCCGAAGTCAAGATTCTTCTAACCCTGCCACAGGTTCGTGCTCAGACTAGAGAAAAAAATAGTTGCCCACGTTCTCTTGCAGGCAAAGTTCACCGCGGCTTTCTGAACGGGGGCAGACCGAACCAACCGAGGATTATTATTATCGCGAGGATGACGACACCAACAATAAGAACCGCGAGTTCCGATGGGAACGGCGCAGGAGGCACTGTAGGCGTTGGTGTTGGGGTTGGAGTCGGGGTCGGTGTAGGTGTTGGGGTTGGAGTTGGCGCAAGGGCTTGTCCAGATATCCCGAACACCGAAAGGCCCGGCGAAACCGCCGAGAAGTAGGCGTAGGTGTTGTCCTCGGACAGGAACGTGGTCGGCAGAGGCGTCCATTCCTCGGTGACCGGATCGTAGCGGTTAAGAGCTATCGTCTGCCTATCAATTCCATTCTGCCGGATCCAAGACTTCTCAACCCTAAACCTGATGGTCACGCTTTCAATCTGGTCATCCGACAGGTTTTCAACTTCTATGTTGAAGTATTGATAGGCGGTTCCGGGTGGACCTATAGCGATGGTGGCTGGCCTGTCCGTCAACTGCTGGACCACTATCCTGACATTCTCGACGTTTTCGAGAGTGCTGATCGTTAGTCCTGTTATGTTCGTATTCTGCACCGTGACATCCCGCGGGATACCTGGGTTTATAACTGGTATGTTAACCGGCGGGGATTCGACCTCAATTATGTCTGGCGGGATGGGCACAGCGGGCGTGACGGTCAAAGTGTATGTGCAGGCGTGAGTCTTGCCGCCCCCAGTTCCCGTTATGATTATCGTGTAGGTTCCGGCCGGGGTTGTCGCAGCGGTCGAGATCGTCAGCGTCGAGGTGAAGCTCGGCGTCCCTGAGGACGGGTTGAAGCTGGCCGTGGCGCCCGATGGCAGGCCCGAGGCCGACAAGCTGACCGCGCTACTGAATCCATCGATGGAGGTGAGCGAAACGGTAGCGCTCGTGGATCCTCCCTGCACGACCGATCCCGAGGTTGGGCTAACGCCTATTGTGAAGTCTGGAACTGGAACTGAAGAAGTCGTGAATGTTTTGTCCGCAGACATGTTTTCATTTCCCGCGGCGTCAACGGATTTTACCCTGTAGTGGTAGGTGATGCCAGGTGACAGTCCAGTCAGGGTAATAGAATGACTCGTGACGAGCGAATCGTCGCTCCGGGTCAGCCCATATCCCGTCGTGGTGCCGTATTCTACCACGCTCGTCGCGCTTTCGTTGGTGGTCCACGTTATCGTGGCCGAACTCGAGGTTATCCCGGAAGCCTCCACGCTGGTGATGACCGGAGGGATCGTGTCCAAGTATAGCGTGGTCGAACTCCTGTTGGCGTGATCCACGTTGCCAGCGTTGTCCTTGAGCCACACGTAGATCGTGTGAGCGCCGTCGCCCGTGACGGTTATTCCCGTGATCGGCTTGGAGGTCGTGAAGGTTCCGTCGGTTGGGCCGGTTGGGGCGTTGTCCAGCTTGTAGTACGCCCCCGCGATTCCCGACAAGTCGGTCGGGTTCGTCCAGTTGATTGAGAAGGAGTTGGTCTTAGTCCAAGAACTCGGGGTCGCGGTCAGGCCAATTGGTGCCGCGGGCGCAACCGTGTCCACTGCACATATGGCATCCGCCACCAGCGGGGGCGATTCCTCGTTGCCGGCACTGTCACGAGCAGTTGAATAGAACTGATAATAACCATTGCCTCCCGGCGCGGTGAAGCTCCATGACCAGGGGCTTGCTGTGTCATTTTCAAAAAACGTCCAAGATCCCCAACTTGAGTTGTCGGTCGAGTACCTATACCAGAGGGCAACCCTAGCCACACCGGAAAGCGCATCGGATGCGGTGGCGGTGATCGTGAAGGGTACCGAGGTTCGCCAGTATGGCGAGATCGCACCGACAGACGAAGAAGGGGGCGTCACGTCGACCGTCAGCGTGTCGGAAACTATCGTCGACCAGTTTCCTGCCGCGTCCTTGGCCCTCACGGAGATCGTGTGGGTCCCGTCCGCCAGCGCTGGTGTCGTGAACGTGAAGCTCACCGAAAGGGCAGGCGTGAAAGCATCGACATCCGCCCAAGTCCCGCCGTCCACCCTGTACTCTATGTCGACCACTTTCGTCAACGCGTCGGTCGCCGTTCCCGAGTAGGTCGGGGTGTTGTCGGTGGTTGGATCCGGAGCGTATGCAGGTAGGGTGACGGTGGGTGGGAATTCATCCGTTACAGTCAGATTGAGTTCCGTGGCCCCACCGCCCGAGAATATTCCTGTTTGATCCGCCTTGACCCCCGCGACATAAAACTCCACAGTTTCGCCGTTGACACCCCCTTCCTTCCCCGGCGTTTCTGGGTCATCTGCCGGCACCTTGATGCTGTAGCTCCCGCCCGATGTCGTGGTGCTCGCGTACTCAACTCCGCCTATTCTCGCGGAAACTATTAAGCCATCGACTGCAGGCGATCCGCTGACCGTGACGGTGCCGTAGAATAGATTCGGGGGTTGGGGTATCGCGCTAGTAATGAGGGGGACTGATATTGCTAGGAGAAAAAACGCTAGGACCGCTGCGCCGAGGAACCGGGCTTTTTTTTTAGCTGCATTCTCTCAACCTTCTGTCTACGGGGCGATCTCTCCCGCCTCGGTCATGTAAATCCAGTATCCCCGCCCCGGCAGCATGTTTTGGGAGCCGAAGACCTTGACGTAAGTTCCAATGGCCGGGTCGAAGGTCCAGAGGGATGCCCACTTGCCAGCTACGCTGGCTAGGTACTCGTTAGCCGTCATACTAGATATGGACTTGAAGCCTATCATGTTCCAGCCTGGCACGACCATGTAGGTCGGAGGCACAGCTGGAGGCGGAGGTATCTGGACGCCGTACACCGTGAGCGTCGCGGACGCCTTCATCTTTATCCAGTATCCCTTCCCCGCTTCCATCGTCGTCAAGTCATCTGGCGCTGGTCCAGGAGTGTACACGAGCCAGTTCCCGGTTGACGCGTCATAGTACCAGACGATCTCCACGTAGTCCATTATCGGAGCTAGGACGTTCTCTATGCTCGAGCTGTCAGGTATGAGCGGCAGGGAGATCAAGTTCCAGCCAGCGCTCAGGGACACATAGATCGAGCTTTCAACTTTTACCGTGATCGATGCCGTGATCGCTTGATTCCCAGCCGTGTCGGTCGCATCGACGTAGATTGTGTAGGTGCCTACTGGGACAAGAACTCCGAACTCATCTTTACCGTCCCAGACCCGTGAGATCGCTCCGCTCCCGGTTCCGCTGTACGTCTTCACGACTCCACCCGTCTCGTTCTCTATCGTTATTGTCCAATCCGCGGTCTCGGAGAGGGTGAAGCTTATTGTCGTGCTGTCTTTCACACCGTCTGGGATCCACGGGCTGAATGGATCTGGCGACGCTGTCAAGTTACTTATGGTTGGGGCCACCCCGTCTACTGCCATTATCGGGCCGCCTTCCGCCGGATTGCCCGCCAAATCCGCCAGAGTGCCTAGGGTATAGGCCACATCGGGCGTAGCATCCGTCGGCATCTCTGACACAGTCAGGGTTACCGTCAGACCGTCCTCGGATAGCGTGGCATCGGTCACCGTATAACTGGTGACAGCGAAGTCCCCAGCATTAACCGTGGCTGGGTCGAGCTTCTCGCTGAAAACCACATCGATG
>LQMQ01000017.1 GCA_001515205.2 Candidatus Hadarchaeum yellowstonense | reverse complement strand
GCGCTGAACAAGTATGTCCTGGTTGACAGGTCCCAGAAGGTGATCTACGAGCCGATAGCGAAGAAGGTTGAGCTGATAGTGAGGAAATGGAAGGAGAGGAAGATCGACGTGAAGGAGGCCTACGAAAGGCTGTCCGAGGCGGTCAGCGACATCCAGTCTCTGGAAAAAAGACAGAGGGAGCTTGGCTTTTCTGAGGGGGAGTACTTCCTGCTCACGACGCTGGAGGAAAAACTGGGCAGGTCGGAGGAGCTGGTGAAGGAGGTCAGGGCCCTGTGGAAAGACTGGGAGAAATCCGGCATGCTGTTCGAGGGATGGAACCGGAAGCCAACGGCGCTGAAGGAGGTTGGCAGGGAGATTAGGAAATTCCTCAGAAAAAAGCTGCCGCTGAAGGAAAGGGATGAGGTTTATGAGAAGATCATCAGGGGCCTCAAGGAGATGTAGGAGCATAAGGGTCAACGGAACAGACGTGCCCTACCGGGTGGTGCGGAGGGAGGTGAAGTACCCGCGGCTGGAGTTTAAGACGGGGGAGCTGCTGGCGGTCCTGCCCAAAAGCTGGAAGGACGAAGCACCGCTACTTGAGAAAAAGATCGAATGGATATCAAGAAAATATGAGGAAATTCAAAGGGCCTTGGATGGGTTCAAGGCGCTGGGGGGAAACGGCCGTGATTTGCTGGTGTTTGGGAAGTTTTTCCGGATTCGCGAAAACGGTGCGGTGAAGATAGATTTTGGTGGGACCACGGTAGAATGTAATCTCAAGGAGCGACGACAGGTTAAACGGTTGAGGACCATTTTGAAAGAAAGACTTCTCAGCGAGGTTGAACCCGCAGCGTTGGAGTACAGCCAAAAGTTCGGAGTTAATTTCAACAGGATCTTCATCAGGAAACAGAGGACCAAATGGGCAAGCTGTTCGGCAAAGGGGAACCTGAGCTTCAACTTCCTGTTGGCCTGCCTGCCCAAGGACCTTATTCGTTACATCGTTTGTCATGAGGTCTTACACCTGAAGAGAAAGAGTCATGACGGTAACTTTTGGGAACAGATTGGCCGCGAATTTGAGAACTACCGGGAGATGGAAAAAAAGCTCTTTGAGTACTGGTTCCTCGTTCAGGAATATTCTCGACTTAGCCCCTTAAAAATATCGTAAAATAATTTTCTAGAAATCGATATTAAAAGTTCTTTAGCACGTGCACCATCATGGTCTCCTTAAAGATACGTGTCAATATAAAGGAGTTTCACTCAAAATCCCGGTGGGCACAGTGGAATTTACGACATCCAGATTGAGGACAATAAATTAAAGAGGGAAGTTGGATTTCGCTGATGTTGAGGTTAATCTATATACGTTATGAGCCAGATTTAGCCCTGGAGTCTTATCGTGTCGTATTGTCGTGAGTGCGGGGCCGAGGTTCGTGACGGGGCGAAGTTCTGTCCAAATTGCGGCACCCAGGTCTTTGTCAAGACGCGGGCCGGAATTTCGCCGGCGGCCCAATCCAAGGAGGCCTATCCTCCAGCAGCTCCCAGTAAAGTCACAAAGCAGCCCGAGGCCCCCCTGCCGCGCGAGACTCCAGCAGGGGAGGCAAAAGCAGGGAGGGAAAATAAGAAACCCAACCGTAATTTTTTGAAGTACGGGATTCTCTCGATACTGATCATAGCCTTGGTCGTCACCGGCGCGCTGGCATCGATGGAGGGGCAGACATACCCCACGACCGCGACGACGCAGACTACAACCCCGCCGACCACCACTAGCACGTCAACCATCACCACGTCGACGCGCCCATTCGACAACAGAATCGACAGGGTGGTCCTGTACGAAAGCGATTATCCAGCAATCACGAAAATCACTTACGTCAACAAAGACGGGGTCACGATAACAGACGCCGACGCATACGCCGGTCTGGTTGTCTTGCTGGTGAAGAAAGATATAGATCGGACAACAGTGGCAGCCGCCGTCAGCTCACATGGCGGGGAGCTGGTGATGGAAATGCCGATCTGCGGCATTTACTGGGCCCGCGTCGCTGAAGGAGGGGAAGCTGGTTTCATCAGCAGCATGCTGAGCAAGAGTTTTGTAAAAGATGTCTTTCCCTGTTTTCCCGTTGAACTCGCCCAGGAGGGAACCGCTTACGTGGACGCCGAACAGCCAAGCGGCTGGTTCTGGGATGCCTACGACTCTGGTGCCCTCGACAGCGATGTGGTCATCATTGATGCTTGGACTAACGACGGCTTCTCAGGCGCAGGCGCCGGCAACGGGCAAGATCACGGGGCGGCCGTCTCCGACATCTCGACCAGTTGTTCAGGGTCGGCCGGAGCGTCCAAAAGCGAAGTCGACGTTTATAACCAGCCCCAGGGCACGGGGGAGGGATACATAAATTCAAGTTCAATAGTCCCCGCGATCGCCCTGGCCATGATAAACGCCACCGACGCCGACCGAGTGACGGCGATCAACCTTTCAATCGGATACAAGGGTGGCTTGAATGACGGCATCGACCGGCACGGCCCCGACTCCCCCGAAGTGGCCAATATCCAGGAGGGGGAACTCCGGTTCCTAGAGCAGATCCTCCACGGCATGGAGACCATGGGCCAGCCCTACCTCGACCACGTCCTGATATCCATCGCGGCCGGGAATATGGGAGTCGACCTCACCAAGCAGTTGGGTGTCCTGAAGGATAAATACCCCAGCGCTTGGGGCCACGTGATCATCGCGGGCGGCTTGGATGGCAATAACGAACGCATCCGCGGCTTCAACACCAGCGAGAACCCGGACGACATCATCTACGCGCAGATGCCAAGCGGCCTGAATGGCACCTCGTTCGCCGCCCCGCAGTTCACCTGCCTGGCCACGGCGCTGGCCGCAGAACGTCCCGACTTGACAAGTTGGGAAATCAAGGAGGCCATCCTCGAAGCGGCGCCGGTCATCAGCACCTACCGGACCAAGCCGACGCTGGCGGCCGCGCTGGCCAAGGCCAACGAGCTCTTCCCAGAGGGTGCGCCGATACCAGATATCACTGGGACATGGACGGGCACCTACACTGCTATCGGAAAAAATAGTTACACACCGTGGACCTATAATGACGGCGGAGATCAGGTCTGGACGATCGCTTCCGTCAGCGACCACTATTTTTCCGGGACCATGAGCATAACCGGCGTCCAACTCCGCTGGGATCAATCCGGCGAAGTCGCGGGCTACGCCTCGTGCACGGGGACAGTTTCCGGATATATTTACGGGAGCACGCTTGATGGCTCTTACACTTACTATGTGAAGGACACCGGTGATTACGTGACCTGGCACTTTGAGGCGACCCTGAGCGGAAACACCATTACCTACGAACGCTCTTACACAAGTGGCAGCTATCTGTCGTTTACTTTGACGAAACAGGGAAGCTAATAAACGGATTCGGTGACACGGTTCAAGCTTTGCGTTTCCTCGGCCTCAGGTCCGCGCCGCATTCGGTGCAGAAATTCGACTCCGCCGGCACTTGCTTGTGGCACTTGGGGCAGATTACTAGACCCTTGGCCGGCGCTGGCTCTGGTTCCGGCCCAGGGGCGGCGGCAGCCGATGCCTTTTCTTGTTCCTGAGGTTTCCTTGCGGCACCCAGCTTTCGCCTCCTTCGGGCCGATGCCGCCGAGCCGACTATTGCAGCCAAGATGATCGCCACCATGACAAAGGGCAGCCAGTCCATCAGCTCCGTCGGGAGTGTCGGTTCGGTCGGGGTCGTCGTGCTGATCGGAGTTGTACTGGTTGAAGTCGTCGTGCCGCCCGGGTACTGCCAATTCACCAGCATGTCGTTGGCCTGCTTGGACCAGAGGAAATAGCCAACGCCGCTTTCTTTGTTCGGGGTGTAAGAATAGGTTTCCCCGGGGTTCAAAAAAGTTATTTCGCTGAAAACAACCATCCAGTCTGACCACGCATTATTCTGCAGCAGACATTTTTTGACGGTGATGTTATCCAAGAGCGGTATGGGGGAGCTGTTGGTGACGCTGAATTTCAATGGGTCCGATGCGTTATCCTGGGTGAGCGTGATGGGCGCAACCGTGTTGATGACTTTCCAGCCGGTGAGGGTCACGCTGTAAGTGGCGCCCCCGGCTATTACCCCAGATCCGGGGGGAGCACCGCTGTACCACCAGCGCCAGCTCAAGTCACGTGACTTGCCGGTGGCGATTTTGCGCACGTCGCCGATGTCGCCCCAAGTGGGGTCGACCGTCAGCCAGCCGTAATCTGGAATCCAGACCTCGGTCCAAGCGTGGCTCCTCGTCGCATGTATGTCCTGGTATAGGTCCTCCTCCGAGCTTCGCAGCCCGTAACCCAGGACGCTGCGTGCCGGGATGCCCACTGCTCGGCAGAAGCCCATGAATAGGTTGGAAAAATCGGTGCAGACGCCGGCGCGAGCGCTCAGCGTCTGGCTGTCGGTCAGGTCGGGGAACTTGGCTCCCGCCAACCTCTCCGCCCATCTCGCGTCATCGTAGGATATGTTTTTTTGTATCCAGTCCACGAACTTGGCGATGATCTTTGGGGTGTCGTTATCCACCTCGCTCAGCAGCAGCTGTGCTTGGCTGACCACATCGGCGGAAAGGGTGACATATTCGTCGGGCAAGAGGTATTGGTCCATCCCGCTCGCCGCAGTTAGCGGCTGGTGCGGCACGGCGGCGGTGCCACCTAAGTCCACAGTGACCACGAAGGTGCCGGTGTATATATTGTTTGAGTAAATGGTCTTCGTATCGATGACCCAAGTATCCTTTCCGTCGATGGTTTCTATGCTGCCTTGGTTCAGCGTCGCCTGCACCGTCTGGTGGTCGGTGTTGATCGGGATTTCGTACATTTCCACGCGAATGGAGGTACTGCCCGGGTAGTACTGGCCCTGCCACGGCAGCTCTATCCGGTACTGCAGCGTGTATTCCACGGTGAGCGGAAGGCCGTCGTCAGAGGCGGCCACCGCCGCCGGCGCTGTCGAGCAACTCAGCGCGGCCAAAAGCACCACGGCGATGAACGCGATTACCAGCTTTTTCACTGATTTTCACCAATGACTGTATGACGTGGAGGTTCTATAAAGAACTTCTGAAAATTTAGCTTTTGGCGCTTCATCGGGAGTTCTGAAGGATATGGGTGCAGGTTTACAGTTATCCCTTCTCCAACAATGCCCCATCCAAGTTAAGCCGTATCAGTTAAGATATTTTGCCATGAAAGAATTTGGCTACCGAGAAAATGCCATAATGCTGGTCCAGGGAGCGCGGAACCCGATAAGCTATGTGAAGGTGCCCATGGCGAACGGTTTCGATTGCCCCCAAGAGATGTGGCCTCCGTTGCGTGACCCCTACTAGGGAAGGCAGTTTCAAGCGCGTCCCCTTTGGCGATTTTCGCAGTTGCGAGCATCTTGACATCGAGGCCCGATTATGCAAGAAGTACGAATCACGGCCGTTCATGTGCTGGCTGTTCCCTTTCCTGGTCATTCAGAGCCCAAAGGGATTGATATTTAGCCCCAATCTGGAGTGCCCCTTTTCCGAGACCAGTCCACACTTCGGGCTAAACGAACTTGCAACGATGATAAGGACAGTGAACTCGCAAATGGCATCAAGGTCGAATACCTAGATTCATTAAAGTTCATGGAGTCGGAAGGGGAAAAATTACGGGATGTTTTTACTTATGACTGCAAAACGGCCCCCAAACAGGTCCCCGTCAAGCCTGCGGATCCAGAAATCATCAGGGT
>LQMQ01000016.1 GCA_001515205.2 Candidatus Hadarchaeum yellowstonense | reverse complement strand
GGCCAAAAGATAGCGATTTGCACCGTTGTGGAAAAAGTTGGTTCCGGACCTCGTGGAGAGGGGACGAAAATACTGGTCCGTGAAGACGGAACATCATTCGGCACCATCGGCGGCGGCGCTTTTGAAAGGATATTAAAGCAGGAGGCGATGAAATCGATACAGGAGGGCAGATCAAGGAGCTTGAAGTTTTCCCTCCGCGAGGAAGAGGACAAAGAAGGGATAAAGACGGGGCTCTGGTGTGGAGGTGTTATGACGGTATTTGTGGATGTGGTCGAACCAAAGCCGAAAATGGTGCTGGTTGGTTCCGGACACATTGCGCTGCCGACCTACAAAATTGGTGAACTCTTGGGTTTTGAGATCACCGTTGTTGACAATAACTTTGATACCGCCACGAGGGAAAGGTTTCCCAAGGCCAGGATCATCTGCCGCGAGGACTTCGAAGCCGCGTTAAAAGAGGTTGAAGTGGACAAGAGCACCTGTGTCTTGATTGTCTATGGCGAGCCCATGTTTGATTTAGCCGCTTTGAGGAGGTTTGTCAACGAGGACGTGGCTTTCCTGGGGATTCTGGGGAGCCCGGGAAAGATTGCCAAGCTCAAGCAGCGGCTCAAGGAAGAAGGCGTGGCTGCCGAAAAGATCGAGAGGATCAAGGGACCAATAGGTCTCAACATCGGCGCAAAAACACCCGAGGAAATAGCCGTGAGCATAATGGCTGAGTTGATAAAATACAGGGCCAAGGTCTAGTTTTTAACGGAACGATTTAGTTTAAGCCCAATTGCTGAAGAACAGAAGCCTATTTCTTTAATTACTTCTTTATTATAATGGCGAGCTTTTGGTGATGCGGGTAATCAAGGCCGATGGTAGCATCGAGAATTTCAGGCCGGAAAAGATATTGCACACTTTGAGAAGGTCCGGACTCAGCGAAGCAGATGCGAAGAGGGTTCTTGATCAGGTTACAAAAACGTTGTACGACGGGATATCAACCAAGGAAATTTTGAACCGCGTAAAGACCGTTCTGCGGAGGGAGCAACTTCGGGCGGCCATGCGCTATGATTTGAAGGGAGCTATAATAAGGCTAGGGCCGACCGGATATCCCTTTGAAAATTTTGTAGCCAGAATCCTTGAGTACTACGGTTACTGGACAAAGTTGAGAACAATGGTTGAGGGGGAATTGCTGAATCACGAGATTGACATAATCGCTGAGAAAGTGGCAGGTAGAAAAATAAGATGCATGGTGGAGTGCAAGTTTCATAACTCACCCGGAGGCGTGGTTGACGTTAAGGACGTCCTTTACACTTATGCCCGTTTTTTGGATATTAACGAAGGTGGCGCCAAAGGGAAGGGAGCCCGCTTTGATGAGGTCTGGTTAGTGTCAAACACCCGTGTTTCTACGGAGGCGATAAAATACGCGAATGGTAAAGGAATGAGGTTACTTTGTTGGCGCTGTGGCGGCGGTGTCTGCCCTTTGGGCATGAGTTTAGAAAAGGTGATTGAGAGCAAAGGCTTGTATCCGGTGACGATTTTACGTTCTTGTGACAGAGAAACTTTTGAAAAATTGTTCAGGGCCAATGTGATCTTGGCAAGAGAGCTTCTCTCTTGCGACTTAAATCAGCTCAGGAGGAAAACGCAGCTGAAGGAGGAAAAAATTAGAAGACTGGCTTCCGAAGCAAAGCAGTTATTCCTTTAATCACGGTCTGCAACAATCGTGTCCTTTCACAACTTGGATTTAATTCATCGTATTAGATGCAATGTTTTCGTCGTAATTGAATTCGCCAAAACGCTTTGTTATTCAAAATTAAACGCCTTTTGTCGTGGAACCGCTGCCGGTTTACCTTAGCCAATTTTTTATTTCATCCCTAGTCGGTATTCTTCCTTCGCACTTCAACACGCCGTCAACTACCACAGCCGGCGTTAGAATTATTCCCCGTTCGATTATTTTTGAATCTTCGGTTATTTTCTCAACCTTGCCTTCGATGTTAAGTTCTTCCAAAACATCCATGATCCTTTTTGCAATGAACTCGCATTTTGAGCATCCGTGCCCGAACACTTCCACTTTTTTCATTTTTTACCAGCAGAACTATTTCAAATCTCATTTAAATACCTGCATTAATTTCTACTGTGGGTGAAAGATGCCATCCTTGAAAGAGCCCTGCAAACACCTGACGAACAAAAATTGCTGGAGTTCACCCGGGTGATTGCTTGAGAGTTTTGTGGCTTCAGCCGGTAAATGCTGCGGAGGCGCTGGCCACTGAAGAGGCGATCTTGAGGTGCAGGTTGGAAAATGAGTCACCGGACACCATCTGTTTCTGGCGGGGAAAAAGGAGCCTGATAGTTGGTTTCGACATAGAGCGGGATAAAGTCGATTTCAAGCTTTGCGATGAGTTGGAAATACCCATCTACCGTCGTCAGTCAGGAGGAGGCGCTATCTATCAGGATGAGGGCAATCTTAATTATTCCTTGATTGCCCCCCTGCAAGGGGTCTTGGGGGAAGATGCTCATCAGGCAGGTCTCTTCATCGATTCCTTGGTGGCTAAAGCGATATCTAAGGTGAATTTAAATGTAAGGGTGACGGACAGCGGTGCCATTTGCGTCGGGGGCAAAAAAATCGCCGGCAGCGCGCAGTTTGTACTCTGGGGCTGTTTGCTTCACCATGGTGTCGTCGCCGTTAACACGAATTTAGACCTGCTCCAGAGGGCCATACCGGTGAACAAGATACCAGTGACAACGTTGGAGAGGGAACTGGGCAGGTCTTTGGAAATCGATGAATTGGCTGCGGCTATCTGTGAAGAACTTGTCACGGCCCTTAATACCACCGCTTTTCCCGGAAAACTTTCAGATAAAGAAAAAGTTATCGCGCAGGAACTTTTGCGGGATAAATACTTTAATCTAAAATGGATTCGGTGTCCCCATGGCTGACGTGAGAATAGAAGTGTTTGTTGCTTGGCCGCCCACCTCACAGTGCAAAAAGCTCATTGATACGGTGAAAAAGGTGGTTGCTGAATTCGGTGAAAGAATCGAGGTGGATATTTATTATCGCGGACAGCCTTATCCCGTGGAGCCGACAGCAGGATTTATTGCTGCTAGAAAGACACTTTTCATACCGGCCATTTTGGTTGATGGAAAAGTGCTCGCCGAAAAGGAACTACCAACGGAAGAGACATTGCGAGAGGTCATCAAGAATAAGTTGGGAGTTTTCACCTAAAATTGATCCGTTTTTTGTCGTATTTAATTGCAGTTGTAACCTCATCCCACAATCAATATGGGCCTCGATTTTCTCGCCATGAGGGCTGCAGCCATCACCTTTTTGTCGGTACTTCAGACACTTTTTCCACGGCTCTTCAGGCATTGTTCGGGACAACGTGATGTTGAGGAGCCTTTTGTTGATTACTTCAATCGCTGAACTAACTCGTTGGCTAAAAAGCGCATTGCTTTTTTGAAAATGAATCCCTTGTCTCTTATTAAATCCAAAAGCAGCATCTTTGGCCGGAGGTAAAATCGCAGATATGCCGTCCTCAGAGCTTTGGACAGTTGTGACGGAGAGAGATATTTCAATTTCATCACCGGGTCTAAAGTGGTGAATTTTCTCCAGTTCATCGTGAGCAGTAATTTTTCTTTCAGGGCGTACGTCCACAGCCTCGTCCCCGGGTAAGGGGTGGCGATGGTGAACTGGGCGAGGTCGACACCAACTTTTTGGGAGAACTTTATTGTTTTGGCAACATCCTCTGGCCTTTCCTCTGGAAAGCCGATCACGAAAGAGCCCAGGGCATGCAACCCGACCCCTTTGGCATTTTTCACTGCGCACTCTGATTTTTCGGGAGTGATGCCCTTTCCAATGAAATCAAGAGTCCTTTGGGAGCCGGATTCCAAGCCGAAGTACACAGTGTGCGCCCCCGCTCTTTTCATTGCTTGAGCCACCTCCGCGGAGAAGGTGTCCACCCTTGAGGAAGCCGTCCAAGTGATATCCAACCCCTCGTTTCTTATCTCGTTAGCGATTGCTATGGCCCTTGACTTCAACATGGTGAAGGTGTCGTCCAGAAATTCGATTTCCCTTTTGTTGTATTCGTTCCTGAGAATGGAAAGCTCTTCGATGGTTCTTTCCACACTGTGCCCGCGCCATTTCTTCCCGAACTGAAGGGAGGATGAGCAGAAGATGCAGTTGAAGGGACATCCCCGGCTCGTGATGACCGTGGCGAACTCAATCTTGCCAGCCCGGTATTTTTTCATCGGCAGCAGATCATAGGCTGGCATGGGAATATCATCGATGTTTTCCGCGAGAGCCCGGGGAGGGTTGTTGATTATTTTTCCATCGCTTCTGAAAGACAATCCGGTGATGTTTTTCAGATCCCTTTTTCTTTCCACAGCGTCGACCAGTTCTTTAAAAGTGTACTCGCCTTCCCCCCTCACGATGAAGTCTATGTAGGGACATTCTTGTAGGGTCACTTCTGGAAGGAAAGTCGCGTGAGGTCCACCCAAAACAACTTTCACATTTTCGTTTATTTCCTTGGCGATTCTGGCAGTTTCGTAGGCGTCGGGCATCATCGAGGTTGTGGCGGTTATGCCAACTAGGTCGGGATCGTAGCTCTTCATTATCTTAGCCAGGTCATCTCCAGCGTAGCCCTCTGCGATAGCATCGACAATCTTCACATCGTGTTCCTCTTTGATCATCGAAGCCAGATAGGCCAGGCCAAGCGGCGGCCCCGTTGTTTCCATGACTTTAGTCACAGCGCTTTCCGTCGGAGGCGAAATCAGCAGCACCTTCATTATTCGACCACCGTTCTAATTTAATTTAGGAAGTGCTAAAGCTACCCTACAAAAAAATCTGAGCTTTATCGGTATTAAAACGTATTTTATTTTTTATTAATTAGGAGAGATTGAGGCTCTGCTGTACAGATCAGTGATTCAACTGTCTTCATATCATTCAACCGCGTGTTTTTGGCAAGAGCTGGCTAAGTTCGTTTCAGATGGGTGTCTGCTCTATATTTCGACAAGTTTCTAAACTCGTTCGTGTTTTCCCTTTTAATTTTAGATAAAATCGAAATTTGCTAAGGGCTCAGGATTGCTTTTATGATCAACTCTTTGGCCTTTTCAATATCATCCTTTGAGAGGTACTCCATCAGGGGCTTTGTGTTGTTGGTGATGATGTCTTCATGCAGTGCCTTCTTCTTCATGCCGACGTCCCTCGTGAGCACGATGCTCTTCGCTATTTTGAATCCCGCAGCCTCCACGATTTTTTTGCCGCACTCAAACGGACAGCCATCCACCGTCACAACTTTTACCGCAGCTCTAGTTTTTCCATAAACCGGATCTACTTTTGTTGGCAGTCCAGCGAGGCAGCCAATCGCCACCTTTTGTAATCCCAGTTCTTTCACCACTTCCATGGCCGCCATAGCCGCAGTGATCCCCGTGTTTGACAATCCGCCAAAGCAGGCATAAACGATGTTTTCATGTGTGTTTTTTCCGGCTTTCCATTCCACTCCTTTTTCTTCACTCATATTTCGACCCCCTTTTCTTCAGTTTTAGGGGAACTAGGTCGGTGCCCCGTAGGACAAATCGATCGCAGCGATTTTCCAAGAGTTCTTCCCCTTCACTTGCGAACGCTCAGCCACTTTTTAATCTCTTGGACCTCCGGCACCCTTCCGCTCGCTACCAGCTTGCCGTCTATCATCACGGATGGGTTGTCGGTGATGCCCCTTTTCAGCATCTCCAGCTGGTCGTACACGTGGGTCACCTCTGCCTTGATGCCCAGCTCTTTGACAGCCTGTTTGC
>LQMQ01000015.1 GCA_001515205.2 Candidatus Hadarchaeum yellowstonense | reverse complement strand
ACCTCAGGTTGCAGAGCTTGGTGTAATTCCAGACGACCAAAAATGGTGCCACAGAGGTGAAGGGCCTGCGGGCGCCGTACTTTGCGATTCCCTCAAGCACGTTCACCATTCCTCGCCTGATCACGGGGTCACTCAGGTTTTTCTTCAAATTTTCACCAGAGTAGCCGAAGATGTTGCTGCCCCTTTCAACGATGAGTTTGACAAAGAAAGACGCGAACCTGTCTCGAACGTCGCATGGAGTATCTTCACCCACATACCTCCGCAGGGCGATGTCCAATCGATTGCCACCGAATTTGCTTCTCCCGCAGATGAACCTGAGCACCGCTTTAGAAGCGGGATTGCCGAGCCACCGCTCTACTGCCTCGATTACCGCTTTTTCCTTTCCCTCGGTTGATGTCTCCTTCATCCCGGACGCCAACCCTGATTGCCCCCAAGTAAATTTAATTTGACTTTTTTACTTCGGGCTTCCAGACCAGCGAGACACCTATTTACGGCAGCGACAATGGCATCTGCCACTCGCGTGACCTTATAGTCGTCGAATGCGAGGCTGCTGAAAGGCCCATGCTTGGCCAGGTGCAGATTTTTCTCCAAGTTCAGGTAAACGTCGGGTACAATGCCCTTGTCTGCAAGCAACTCCTCGCTCCCCAGACGTTCCACCGCCTCAAGCGCGGCCATACCTGTCAGCGATCCTGTGTTGGAGCCGCCACTAAAGCAGGCGAACAGCCCCACTTTTGGTAACACCATCCTCTCCCGCATCTCCAGCCACCTTGCACCCAAGCCGTTTTCGCCGGGCTGACCTTGAACGTAAATAAACCGGTGTTCCATTAGTGCAGGCGCTCACTGTGGTCCACCAGCCGACCTTCGATGTAGGCTTGCACCGCCTCATCGATGTCGATGATGTCGGTCACCACTGGGCGGATACCGGCCTGTTTCATACTCAGGTAAGCTCCTGCCCCCATCCCCCGCGCCAGAAGCACCTGGCAATCAGAGATAGCGGCGGCCATGCTCGCGTGACGGGACTGGGCGAAAGACCCAAAGCCGTGGCCGCGCGGATCGGCTTCGCGGACCTCGTCGTGAGGCTCGCCAGAGAACTGGGCGTGGCCCATCTTGTCGCGGATTTCGCGCGAGACGATTTCTCCGTCTTCAACTGTGACGACCACGTAAAACGGTGCACGACCAAAGTGCTCGCTGACCGTAACGCCATCTTCAGATACCGCGCCGATTTTCACAGCGCTTTTCTCCTTCATTTGCGAACGCTCAGCCACTTTTTTATTTCCTGGACCTCCGGCACCCTTCCGCTCACTACCAACTTACCGTCTATCACCACAGATGGGTTGTCGGTGATGCCCCTCTTCAGCATCTCCATCTGGTCGTACACATGGGTCACCTCTGCCTTAATGCCCAGCTCTTTGACAGCCTGCTTGCAGTTTTCCTCAGTTTTCTTGCACTTTGGGCACCCTACTCCAAACACCTCTATCTTCACCATATCTCCCACCACCTCCTTTTTTGCATGTTATAGTCCTCCAATGAAAGTCATGTAAATGAACCCAGCGACCGCGGCCCAGAGTACACCAAGCAAAGCATAGGTTAGAACGGTCTTCCATCCTATTATTCTCGAAACCCCTATCATTGAAGGTATGGAGATCATTGGACCCCCCAACAGAAACGCGAGGGCAGCGCTTGGTGCCATACCTGCGTTCAAAAGCGCCTTGGTCAAAAAGACCTCCACCAGAGTCGGAGTGTAAAGTGGAACGCCGATTACCGCACCTAGGAGAACGCCCAGCGGACCCGTCAAATAGGTCCCAACCACATCCCTCGGCATGTACGCATCGATAAAACTCACAGCCGCAACGCCTATGAGAAGATACGGCAAGACCGTCCTCACCAGTGCATACGCCTCTTTCAGCGAATTTACGGATTTTTCACGGAAATCCATCTTGACTACCTCAGCCGCCTTTGCAGCGGAGATCCCGGCAAACTTCTCTTCAACGGCCCTCCCCCAGCGCGTCTTCGCAACAATAAAACCGATCAGGATTGCTATCACGAAAGCAGAGCCAAAACGGGCCGCGGCCATTAACGGCGAGATGAGTTCTGATGTGAACAGTATGGCGAGGAAATTTGCAGCCGGCGCCATCAGCAGGAAGGTCAATGCCGGCCCGATGCCTGCCCCTGTTGCTATTATGCCGCCAAATATGGGGATCATGGCGCACGAGCAAACCGTAAGAACCGGGGCGAACAGAGCGGCCAAGAAGTATGATTTTGCACTCTTGCTTGAGAAGTAGTTTGTCATCTTTTGTCGTGGGATAAATGCTTCTATGACGCCGCCGAGCATGAAGGCAAACAGGAAGGCCCCCCACGCTCTGGTGAGGTAATTTGCTAGGTACACGAAGGGGACCAAGATCGGGTTGTATGAACTGAGGTCTCCGTAGTCATAAACCGGGAACAGGGGTGTGCCGGTAACCCTAGGATACGCTACTACGAACAAACCGAAGAAAAGGAGAACCCAAGCCAACACAGCAAGGATGGTGTTTCTGCTTGGCATTTCTAACTACCCCCTTGAAGTTTCATCAGGGCTTCCTTTCCGGTCATCCCCTCTGCAACACCGAGTGCTCTGGCCTTTGATGTGCAGGACTCTATCCTAGCTTTCAGAGCATCCTCAATTTTTGTTAGTCCTTTTACCCTGGCCGCCGTGACATTTCGTTCGTTTAAGGCGTCTATGTCGAAGTTTCTGCACACGACCAGCCCCCTCTTGGCTATTAACACGACGATGGCCGGATTTTCGGGGAAATCCGGGTTTCCGATTTTCACCCCAACAACGGTGGTCCCATCTATTTCAACAGGTCTTATCTCGATCATGTAAAAGTCCTCCATAACCCTATTATGCAGCGATTCTTAGCGGTGTACCCGACCACATGTATCTCCATGTTGATCCTCTTCTTAGTTACATAATGAAAGTATATATATAAATTTCGTTACAATTCGTAACATGATTAACGCGAAAGATTAAGTAAAATTCGATGTACACAGGCCAACTTATCCTTGTCCCAATGGCTTACTTGACTATCAGCACAGAGCATTGCGCATGCTCAGCAATTCTGTCACTGACACTGCCGAGCAGAAACTTTTCGGCCGGATTTAAACCCCTGCTGCCCAAAGCTATCAAGTCGTAGTTTTCGCTCTTAACAACTTCAATAATGGTCTTTGCAGGGTCCCCGATCTCAACTCTTCTGTTAATTTTCAAATCCTTTACTCGCTTGGCCGCGCTGGAAACAATGAGTTCTCCAATGCTTTTGACCGCATCGGCTTTTAAGAACGGATAAACCGTTTGGGCCACATTCATCAGAGTGACTGAAGCTTTGTATTTTAAGGCCAGCTGAGCTGCGTAATCTAATGCTTTCTGCGAATGTTTTGAACCATCGACCGCGACCAATATTTTAGACATTCTCATCCCTTTCTTGACTATGAGAACAGAGCATTTAGCGTGCTTCGATACCTTCTCGGCGATGCTGCCCAATGAGAACTCTTCAATTTCGCCTGTCCCGCGATTGCCGATGACAATTATGTCAGATCCTTTCTCTTCAGCTACTTTCAATATTGTTTCAGCAGGATTGGCAAACTTCACAAGCATTGTATTAATCCGTGCCTTTTTTCCGACGAATAGCTTCTTCGCTTCTTCTAATGCCAGTTTTCCTCTTTCTAGGGACCAATCTTCCATTTCCTTGCGAATAGAATCTGAAACTTGCTGAACGAACTCCGATGGCAGATTCCTGATTACTTGGGGGACCACGTGGAGTATGGTTACTCTTGAACCGAACTTGTCAGCGATGTCAGCGGCAACTTCTTCACTTTGGAAGGAGGAGCGGGAACCATCTATGGGGACGAGCATGTTTTGAAAGCAAGATTTGCGTGAGGTTCGGTTACTTCCTATTGGCAGATTTACCACCTTTTAAAAGCTCATGGCAATAACTTATTTCTTTCATATTTTTCCCATCAATAGTTACATAATGAAAACATATATATGTATTTCGTTACAAATTATAATGATAAGCATGGACGATGTCGACAAGAAAATAATATCATTCCTCCAGGAGGATGGACGGACCTCTCTCTCTGAGATAGGCCGAAAACTGGGACTTTCCCACGTAAGTGTAAGGAAGCGACTAAAAAATCTGTGCGAAAGTCTGGTTAATGTTTCCGCTGACCTTAACGCCGAGCAACTTGATCTACGTATCGCCATAGTGAGCGCGGAGGTGGAAACACACGAACGTCTGCGGGAGCTCATCGATATCTTTTCAAAATGTCCTAGGACCGTGTTTGTGACCACCACAACCGGTGCTTACAACGTTATGACGATAATGGTCGCGGAAGATGCCGACACCTTAAACGCGATTTTAGAGGTCTGCTCCATACGGGCTCAGAAAGGCATCAGACGTTCGGAAGCAGTCATAGGGGAAGCACCTGTAGTCCCAAAATATCTTCCAATCAAAATTGTTCCCAATAAAGAAATGGAAATAGCTCCATGCGGAGTCAACTGTGGAAAATGCTTACGCTACAAAAATCAAAAATGCCTCGGCTGCCCTGCAACCAAATATTATCGCGGTCCTCTCTGAACTTCTTGCCATACTGTTGATGTCTCAAAAATAGAAAATGAATTCCTCCAGATATTGTGATCAGATAACTATTTCCAACCACCCACCACACCTGATATTTTCCCGAACTTTAAAGCCGCTGAGAAAATCTTTCGAACTCCCGGATAAGAACACCCGACGAAGAACAAAAGCACTTTGCTCGTCTTTAGGAAAATAGATTGTTCCTTGATTTCGTTGCGAGCTCGCCGGTGGTTCAAACCCCTGCGTATTTTCTGGGTTCCTTCAACTTCATGCTCGTCGAATTGCCTCCCTTATCGCATCCCTAACGTTCGTGTTTGAAATGAATCCCCTCATGGCCCTAAACTTTGAGGTGACGATAGGCGAATCTGGGGTGAGCTTTTTCCCTTCTTTTATGCTATGCTTGAGCTATCTCTCAACGTGCCCAGTTCCGAACCAGAACAATGCGGGCCGGGCGGTATTCGATTAGAAAATTAAGCGAATCCTATCATTTGTGGGATTTTCAGGATGTAAGAGCACAGCCAGAGGGTAGCTTGGCCCTAAAACTTTGGGGTCGTGTAAGGCTTGCATGCCGACGGGGCACCGAAACCAACAAATTGTCTTCCTAGAAAGCAGGGGTGATTACTAGACCGGTGAGGAGGTGTGGCCGGAGGAATTCGAGCTCTCAGGGGTTGGGGGATGTTAAGAGTTTTCAAAAATGGATATGGGGGGCACGTATCCAAGCATCCGGGCAGGGCCAATTAATGTGAGGGCCAATCCCACCATGAAAAATTAATTCACGCAGATGTGGAAGAAACTAAAACTAGGGAAAAGAGGATAATAATCGAAAATGGCAATGTTGTCCCATCCCTCCAAAATTACTGTAAACTCATTAAAAACGCAAACATCTCATATGAAGAAAAGGTAATGATCCTTGATGCTTGTTCAGAAAAATAATCTTAAACTTCGCGAGCAAATGCTGTGACAATGTGCAAAGAGGAGAACTTCCAGGATACAACATTGTTGAAATCAATGATCAATGGTGTTGAATATTTGAGAAACATCTATGTTAATTCCCCGCAGTTCCACCTTCCGATTATTTTTTATCCATCCCCTCCTTTTATTTTTTGGGGCGAAACCGCATACATCTATCCGCGGTCGAGGCCGCAATATGGTTTTCGCTAGGGCCCCC
>LQMQ01000014.1 GCA_001515205.2 Candidatus Hadarchaeum yellowstonense | reverse complement strand
GGTGAGGGCCCCGTCGGCCTGGAACCTGATTGACTCCTGGACCGCGACGGTCAGGGCACCGGCCCAGTGGAACTTGATCGAGAGCTGGTCCGCCACCATCACGGCCCCGGCGCAGTGGCGCCTGATCGAGAGCTGGTCGGCAACGGTCAGGGCGCCGTCACAGTGGAACCTGATTGAAACGTGGACCGCAACCGTCTCGGCCCCGGCCCAGTGGCATCTGATCGATGCCTGGACGGCGACGGTGCGGGCGCCATCCCAGTGGAACCTGATCGAGACGTGGACCGCGACCGTCAGGGCTCCGGCGCAGTGGAACCTGATTGAGAGCTGGACCGCAACGATATCAGCACCAGCCGAGTGGCATTTCATCGAGACCTGGTCAGCAACGATATCAGCACCAGCCGAGTGGCATCTGATAGAGTCCTGGACCGCGACAGTTCAGGCCCCAGCCCAGTGGCATCTGGTCGATGCCTGGACCGCCACCATCAGGGCCCCACTCGTGTGGTCCCTCGTCGAGACCTGGACCGCCACCATCAAGGCCCTCACCACGTGGAACCACGTAGAGTCATGGACCGGTGCAGTTAGAGCCCCCGCCGTGTGGCAATTGGTCGAGGTCTGGAGCACCGCCGTCAGGGCCCCCGGAATACCGAGTTCAAAGGTCAACGCGATTTCTCCCTTCTGGGTGAACGCGGTTCCCTTCACCATCACGGCAACGGCCTCCGACCCAAGCGGCGTTGACCATGTGGCTACCGTTCGGCTGTGGTACAGACACTCAACAGATAAATTGAGCTGGAGCGGCTGGGAGAACTTTGGAGACAACACCGGGCCAGGATCGTGGTCGTTCACCGCCCCCGAGGGAGACGGCTATTATGAGTTCTACTCGATAGCCGTGGACAAGGAGGGCTACGTGGAACCGGCTCCAGTGGCTGCCGACGCCTCCTGTGGAGTCGACACCTCTCCACCGGTGATTCTCTTGGTGGTCATCAACGACGGCGCCACCACCACCAGCTCAACCTCTGTGAAGATCACCATAGCTGCATTCGATGCAACCTCGGGCGTGGCACAGATGCAGTTCAGCAACGACGGCTTGAACTGGACAGACTGGGAGGCCTTCTCAACCACCAAGCAGTACCTGCTCCAGCCCGGAAGCGGCCTAAGAACAGTGTACGTCAGGGTCAGGGACAACGCCGGCCTCATCTCGGCCGTTGGCGGCGCCTCCATCGAGCTCCTTCCCGAGGAAGCCAGGGGCGCGGTCAAAATCGCCTCAATACCCGCGGGAATGACGGCCACAGCCGACCTCTCGCCCTACGGCTACTGCATTACCGGAGTCACCATCACGGCCAGGATCAATTTGGAAAACGTGATAATTAAAGTAGAACAGGCCAACTACGAAAAGTTCCAAAGCGAGGGCAAGGTCTCGATCTATCCGCCATCCGGAATAGTCTATCATCACTTCTGGAGCATAGAGAGCAACGTGACAAGTTTGGCCATCGCCTCCGTGAGGATCAACTTCAGAATAGACAGGTCATGGGTGGAAATAAACAGGGTCGACGAAAGGACCATCGTGCTTTACAGGTTTGTCAACGGCTGGCAGCCCCTGCCAACTGTCTACACTCACGAGGACGAGACCTGCTTCTACTACGAGGCCATTTCACCAGGACTGTCGGTGTTCGCGGCCGTTGGGGAAAGAAAGGCAGTTATACCCGTGGCGCCAATCCCACCGACAGCGCCCCCGGCACCCTCTGTGCCCCAGGAATTCTTTACGATGATGGCGATGGCGGGAGGCCTGGCCGCCTTCTCGATCATCTACAGCCTCACCCGGCCCTCGAGATACTTCATCTTGCTCAGGAGACTGGAGAAAGCGGTCACCGCGCCGAAACACCGGATCATCGGGAAACCAGCGGCGGAACCGGAGGTTGAGGCAAAGATTGAGCCGGAGGAGCTGGAAAAGCTCAAAAAGCTGCAACAGGCCCAAAGGAAGAAATTAAAAAAAGGTTGAAAAATAGCTCCCGGCCTAGCTCTTAGCCACATGCTTGGCTAAAAACTCGCCCAGTTTCCTGAACTCCACGGCGGCCGGGGACTTGGGATCGTAGCTCACCACCGGGATGCCCGCCGCGGTTGCCTCCCGAACCTTGATGTCCTCGGGGATAACGGAAATGATCGGCCAGCCCAACGCCTTTTTCACGTCCTTGATCGGGAGCTCAAAGGGTTCATTCCTCACCTTGTTCACGACCACGCCCAGAATGGGGACCTTGTACCTCTCGGCGGCGCGGAAGGTTTTAAGGGTGCTGGCCACCGTCGGTATCTCCGGGTTGGTGACGATGATTATCTCATCACAGGTCTTCATCGCCGCTATCACTTCACTGCCGATGCCCGGTGCCGAGTCGATGAGGATCACCTTGTACTTGGACCTCAGGGGATCAAGGAGCCCCTTAAGATCCACCAGATGAACCTCCTCCCCGTAGGCTATCGATCCCAGGATCACGTCAAGGCCATGATAGTCCAGGATGACCTTCTCCACCGGAACTTCACCGGCGAGGGCATCATGTATGGTAAGTTTGGGGTCAAGTTCCCCGAAGTGCAGGCCCAGGTTGGGCGCCGAAAGATTGGCATCGATGGCCAGGACATTGCCCTTGGAAAGTTGAGACATGCTCAGGCTCACGTTGGCCAAGGTGGTCGTCTTGCCCACTCCCCCCTTGCAGGAAAAAACTCCCAAGATCATCGCCCGCTTTTGCTTGATCTCAATGCCGGGCTCTTTGCTTGGCTTTAAAAGGGAAAGCAACTCCCTGCTCTTGGCCTTCTGAGCTCCTGCCCCCATTCACATCCTTTTCTACTTTATCATCGATTATTATAAACTATCAGTTAAGGCCGTATTTTCAATCATCACAGCGCCAAAAAGTGGCTGGCGGCCGATGGGAGTTATTCGGGTTTGGTGGGGGAAAGGCCGAAACCAGCTTTCGAATCAGGTGAATTCAAGTAGAAAAAGGACCACGCGGGCGCTTGCCGGGACCCACAAAATTGCCCGGAGCCCATGTCCCATGGTGACTATGATTTTGGCGTGGAAGCAGCTCGCCCGGTTAAAACCTCAAGGTGAGCTATGGCGATAGATTACGCCGATCACCAGGCCGTGGATGTTGGCCCGGGGCACCCAGTACTCTTCCGGTGAGTTATCCCCCTTGGTCTTGAATTGATTCTCCCGGTAATCAACGCCGACCTCGATTATTCGGTGAACTATGTTATCGAGATACGGCCGGGTCGGGTGCTTGTAAATGATGATGTCGCCCACCTTAAGCTCCATCGCGTTATCAACCTCGACCCAAATCACCACATCGCCATCCCTAAAGGTCGGCTCCATGCTGCTTCCCTCGACAACGGAGGCGTGAATTTTCCTGTCAAGATACGCCTCGTAACCATGAAAATACGCTGTCCAGTTTTCCAGCTCGGGAAAATACACCATCCAGTTCTCCGCCGCTCCAGGGTTAGTGGCGCCCTGGGATCTCGACCAAGCAAGACACCAGCCCAATCCCGTGACCACCACCAGAACTAGGAGCACCAGAGCTGCGGCCGTCTTTTTATCCGCCAACTTCCGCGCCTCCTGATAGTGGTGCTTGTTCAGAAAATATAAGTCGTTTGTTCCTAATTTTTACCGAAAGGGCTTGCAAATCACGCTAATGAGAAAAACAAAAAGGGGGCACGTTTGTTCACGTGCCCGCAAGATTGAACTCGGTCCCGCTCAGCTTTAGTACTTTGGACCGCGCAGCCACAGATCCACATGGTTTATGATGAGGTTGTCGTCGGCTTGAAGCTGGTAATAGTTGCCATTGTTGTCCCACACGACGTTGAAACGAATTATGGTCCCATTGGACGGGAAGAAGACGCGTTCCTTTATTGCAGAGTTGTCATCAGAGTTTTCGTACGGGATTGACCATGTACCGGAACTCGTGGTGGCCCCCAGCGCCACCTTCATGTATGCGGCGGAAAGCTGACCCATGTTGTCCTTGTGTCCAGTTACAGCAACAACGATGGCGAACGGAGTGTTGTAGGGGATCTCAACCGTCGCACCATTGCTTGAAATTACGGCAAGTACGTTATCTGAACCCAGCCCACTAAAGTTTTCATCGTAATTCTGACCGGCTTTCACGATGTAGATGTTTTCGATGCCGGAGTTCTCCGGTGGAGCGGCGAAGACGGTTCCCGTCGCTGCCAAAGTCACCTTGGCGGCTCCTCCCGCAGCAGGAGGCACCTCCGCGGTAGGCCATAGCGCCCAAGCAGCAGCCGCTGCTGCTACTATGATGATCGCTGCCGCCACCCAGGGTAATTTACTAGTCATCGCTTTATTCACCTCCTTTTTTTCGTATTTGATCTTCGGTGCCCCCACAGGCATAGAAATGTAATCCAGCCTAGTCTTGCATCGCGGGCATTCCTTTGGATTCGGGACCTTCGGTTCCCACTGGTATCCGCATCGAGAGCACTTCATGGTTAAAACTATGAGCAATACGGGATATAAACCTGAGCAGTTTCTACTACTATGATGATGTCACTTTAATATGTTACTACCGGAATCGAAAGTCCCTTAACCGCTACTATGATTATGATCCCGGTGGCAAATTCAATCCCATTATTAATAGTTGAAAGCCAAAGACTACCTTGTGATCTCATGAAGACCATCATCATCACCGAGGGAAAAACAAAAATTGAGACCCCCCAACCGGAAAATTTCAGGACCAGAGCAGGGGACTACGCCCCCTCGTTGACCAAGGTTTTTTACAACCCGCTCATGGAGTTCTGCCGGGATATCTCCATCTCCGTTGCCCAGACGGCCGCGAGAAGATTCAACGGCTTGAGGGTCTGCGACCCGCTGGCTGGGGTCGGGGTCAGGGGGATCCGCTACGCCAACGAGGTAAAAGGGGTCACAAGAGCTGTGGTAAACGACTTCTGCAGGGAAGCCTTCGAGCTGATCAGAAAAAACGTCACGCTCAACGGGTTGACCGGCTTGATCGAGACGAGGTCCACCGACGCCAACATCCTGCTCCGGGAAAACAGGGGGCAATTCAGCTTTGTCGACCTCGATCCCTTCGGCTCGCCAGCGCCCTTTCTGGACGCCGCCTGCAGCTCGCTGGGCAAAAGGGGGATGCTGGCACTGACCGCCACCGACACCGCCCCTCTCTCGGGCACCCACGTCAAGACCTGTCTGCGCCGCTACGGGGCCAGGCCGCTTAGGACGGAGTACTGCCACGAAACCGGCATCAGGATCCTGATCGGGTTCGCGCAACGGCTCGCCGGCCTGCATGAGATGGCTCTCACGCCGGTCCTGGCTCACGCCACGCAACACTACTTCAGGATTTACCTGGCGGCCGAAAGGGGGGCCCAGCGCGCGGATGAGGTGCTCAAAAAAATCGGCTACCTTTCCCACTGCAGCAGCTGTCTGCGCCGGAGTTTCACCAGCGGCGTGGCAACGGCTTTACCGCAAAACTGCGAGTGCGGGGAAAAACTCTCCCACGCCGGCCCGCTCTGGCTCGGGAAGCTGATCGACGGGGATTTCACCCGGGAAGTTCTCCAAGACCTCTCCCTCCGGGATTTCAGGTTAAAACACCAAGAGCTCTCGCTCCTCAGCAGGTGCCTGGAGGAGGCCGAGGGACCGCCCACCTTTTACGACCTGAACGAGCTGGCGGGCCAAGAAAAAAAATCCCCGCCAAAAATGAAGGACCTGCTGACGAGGATCCGCGACAGGGGTTACTTCGCCTCCCGCACCCACTTCTCCCCCACCGGCTTCAGGACCGATGCCCCACTCGAAGAGATTCTGGAGCTCATTGGGACTTCCTGAAGCCCTTCGCGATGACATAAACCTCCGCGCTGCCCTTCCTTGAGGCCAGCGGCTTGGAAACCTTCACGAAGTCAAACCTCTTTCTGACCAGTTCCAAAAAATCGGCCATCATCGCCCCCTGGAAGACCTTGGCCAGGAAGTTGCCGCCGGGAGCCAGCACCGCCTCCGCTATCTCCAAGGCGGCTTTCACCAGCTCAACCGATCGGGCCTGGTCGAGGTCCCAGACGCCGGAGATGGACGGCGAGGCATCGGAGATAACGGCATCCGCCGGCCGCGGCAGCATTTCCCTGATCTTTTCCCGCGCCGTTGGGCTGGTGATGTCAGCCACAAGCGTCGCCACATTTTTCTGGGGAAACTTTTCTATCCTCTGGACATCCACGCCGAGGACAAAGCCTTCCTCCCCCACCTCCTCGAGGGCAACCTGCATCCAGCCGCCGGGAGCCGCCCCGAGGTCAACGACGACATCGCCGCGCCGCAGCAACCCATAACGCTGGTTCAGCTGCTTCAACTTGAAGGAGGCGCGGCTCCGGTAGTTCTGCAACTTCGCTAAACGGTAAAAGTGCTCCCGTTTGCGCTCCCGCTGCCAGCGTCTGCCCAAGCCACCCTCCTCCAGCCAACAGAGACTTGGCACCTCACCATTTTTATTTTTCTCAGCGGCCTCAGATTTCCCCGAACCTGAAGATCTTCACCCCGGCTTCCCGGAAACCCTCGAAGACCACCCTCCGGAGCTCGTCAAAGTCGGGGCTGTAGAAGAGGTGGCTCTCGCAGTCGCAGTCGCTCGACCCGAACCCCTTGACACCGGGAAGGCGCTTGGAAAGTTCGGCCGCCACCGTGCACTCCTTACGCCCCCTGCCGCGCGCCGCCACGACATCCACGGCGCGAGCATGCAGCAGGAGGTGATCTATGTGCCAGTGCACCTTCTTCTCCGTCCTCAGGTGCCGGCGCACGCGGGCTGAAATTCCACCCAGAGCTGAGCCCACGTAGGCATAATATCCCCTCTTGAATTCAACCGTCCCCAGCTGCCCGATATTCAGCGACAGGTCATAGGGCACGTAGATCAGAAGCGCGTAAATCCCCGGATCCACCGCTGCCCCTCCCAGCATCAGCCGGGCCTCAGCAGGCGCTCCTCGGTGGCGCTCTGCCCCGGTGACTCCTCGACAAAGACCTTCACCCTTCTCACGTTGGGACGATCGGACAGGCTTTTGACTATCTCATCGGCGAGGACCCGGGCAAACTCCTCAACGGTCGTGTTCACCGCGGGAATCCAAACGACGTCTGTGCTCGGGAACTCAAACTCGCGGCCATGAACGGAGATGCGCGTGGACCTGCCCTCCGAGATCAGCTTCAGCGCCGGGTTTTTCGACGGAAGCAGCAGGCGGTGATCATAGCCACTGCAGATTTTTTCCATCATCCTCTTGAGGTCCAGAAAATCCACCACCAGCCCCCGCTCGTCCTCCTCCCCCTCCACGATGACCCCGACCCGCCAGTTGTGGCCGTGCAGGTACTCACACTTCTTGTGCCCGATGATGAAGTGGGCGGCCGAAAATCCCAGCCCCTCTGTCAGCTCAACCCTCATCAGAGAACCCCAATTAATTTATGCAGCTGGGGTATTATTGCTATCTCCTTCATCCCGGCTCGAGCCGCGGCCCGGGAAAGGCGGTACATCTGTGCCATCACCGGAGACCTGTCAACTTCCCGGGCGGGAGAAACTGGCTGCAGCACCAGGGGGACGTCTCCGATCCTCCTCAGCTTCCGGCAGACATTGAGGATGGTCCTCTCCGATGTCCAGGGAAGCACCACGATCTTGACGAAGGCCCTCACCCCCGCCCGAAGGGACAGCTCAACGCAGGAGAGCTCCTCATCCAGCAGCTTGGGCCAATCCTCAGCCGGGACGGCCCGGTGCTCCGGCAGCTTGATGTCGATGGCCGCGATGTCAAGATATCTGACAACTTTTTTCATCATCCTCCCGCTGGCGCCGTTGGTCTCGAGGTAGGTCGAAAGGCCGGCGCGGCGGCACCCCCGGGCGACATCGACAAGGAATTCTCCCGCGTTCAGGGGCTCGCCGCCCGTCAGCGAGACGCTGTGGACATCCGGAGTCGCCAGCCGCCTGACATGCTGAAGCACCTGCCCCTGATCCATCGGGTTCCTCACCCTTTTCATCCTCATGGAGCCGGGCCTGATCTCGACCTCACAGTAGGGGGGTTGGAAATGCCTGAAATCCTCGGAGTCACAGTAATTGCAGTTCAGCGAGCAGCCGGCAAAGCGCACGAAGACCTGCCGCCTCCCGACGTAAATCCCCTCCCCCTGGATCGAGTTGAAGATCTGCCCGAGGTAGCCACCCGTCATTTTCCCACCCCTAACTGTGAACTTCACCGGATAAAACCAAGCAGGGGTCGTGGAGCCGCCGGTGGGGATTGAACCCACGACCTATCGCTCTCCCGCCGCAGTTACAAGGCGATCGCTCTGCCGGCTGAGCTACGGCGGCCCAACAACTGGTAATCCTCCCAAGAAAAAAACATTCCTGAAGTGGTTTTTAAGAAGCACCATTAAAACTCTCAGCGCCCTCTCATCCCCCGCAGGATGTCCTGAATCACCGCCTTTTGCTCCTTGGCGCAGACGACCCCGGAGGCCAGCAGCACCCCCTCGGCGCCGAGTTCCAGGGCCCGGACCACATCCTCCCCGGTGGTTATGCCGGCACCGCAGAGAACCTTTATCCCGGTGTTGATGTCCTTCACCGCCCTCAGGGACCTCAGCACCTCCTCCGGCTTTGCCGTGGAAACGGAGACCCCGGTGCCGATGAGCTCCGGAGGCTCCACCGCGATCATCTCGGGGCCCAGGCCAGCTATCTTCCGGCTCTCCTCGATGTCTGCGGCACAGGCGACCGTGGACAGTCCCACTTCCCTGGCCCTCTCCACGACCGCGGCAACCTGATCGAGGGGAATCTTGTGCTCCGCGTGGTTCACCAGCGTCCCCACCGCGCCCGCCGCCTTTATCGCCTCGGGGGTTATCCAGCCCGTGTTCCTGCCCGGCCTGATCGGGTCCACGTGCTGGGCGAGCACCGGGACCTTAACCCGGCTGGAGACCCGGTAGATGTCGACCGCCTGCGGCGCCACGGCCACCGCAACCCCGTAGTCCTCCCCCGCCTCAAAGATCAGACGCGCCAGCTTAACGGCGCCCTCCCCCGTGGCCTCAGGATAGGTCTTGAAGTTCACGATGACGATGGGGGTCCGCAGCATCTTCTCCTTGGGACCTTCTGAAGCTGAGTTAATAAATATATTAGCAAAAAACAACTTTTCCCATATGCTGCGTTTGATGATCGCTGTCTTCCTGATGTCCATGGCGATGGGGGGTTCGGCGCTGGTCCTTCCCCTCTACGCCAGCAGCCTGGGCGCCAGCTACACCGAGATCGGGATGCTCGGCGTCGCCTATGTGGTCCTCAGCGTCATCTTCTCCATACCGGCGGGCAGGGCCAGCGACAGGCGGGGCAGGAGGAATTTCATCATCACCGGTTTTTTTGCCACGGCTGCCGTCCTGAGCCTCTACGCGGTTGCCTCCTCCGTCACCTGGCTCATCATCTTCCGGCTGCTGCAGGGCTTAACCGAGACGGTGCTCTGGATCAACGTTCAGGGGACAATAGGCGACAACTCAGCCATTGACGGCCGGGGGAGGGCAATGGGCGCCTACGGCAGGTCCTGGGGTCTGGGAGTCGGCCTGGGGCCAATCCTGGGTGGCCTGATGTACGCCACCCTGGGAGCCCAGATATCCTTCCTCCTCTGGGGACTGGTCGCCTTCGCCTCCGCCGCCGTGGCAATGAAAATCCCCGCCAGCGAGACCAGGCCAACCCTGGGCAAAACCGACTTCTCCCAATTGTATCCCCTCTGCCTCGCCGGCCTGATCTACGTGGGCACCATCGCCATCATCAACACCATCGTCCCGGTCTACGCCACGACGACTCTCGGGATGTCGGCATTTCAGGCCGGGCTGCTGATAACCCTCTTCGTCCTCGTCAGGGCGGTACTCTTCACCCCGCTGGGAACAATCTCCGATAGAAGGGGACATCGCCCGGTGATTCTGGCGGGGATGCTGGGCATCTCCCTCTTCTTCCTGCTGCTTTGCCTGGCCTCAGATGCAATAGTGCTGTCCGCCCTGCTGATACCTCTGGCAATCTCGGCCGGGGCCATTTATCCCTCAGTGATGAGCGCGATCTCCAAGCTGGGCGGGGGCCTGGGCTACCTGATGGGAATTTTCAACCTGATAACTTCAATCGGGTGGGGGGTCTTTCCCGGCGTCGGCGGGGCCCTGGCCGACTCCTTTGGCCCCAGCGCCTCCTTCCTGATGTCGGGGGTCCTGGCGCTGCTCTCAACAGCAATCCTCTGGAAAAAGCTGCCCCGGAGCTAAGATCAGACCAGTCCCCGGAGCTTCCAGAGCAGCTTGGGATGTGACTTTATCAGCGCCCTCAGCATGTCGGTCAAGCTGATCCTCTCAAAGTCCACTCGGGAAAGGGTCTCGGCCAGCTGGTCGAGCTCCTGGTCGCTCAGCCCCAGCAGCACATTCTTCGCCTTCAGGTACTTCTCGTGAGATTTGCCCATCTTCTCCCGCCACCGCCTCTCATACTCCCGCAGCCTCTTCTCGGAGACGTCCCCCTCCCTGATCGCGTCCGCCACCACCTCCCCAGCTATCTGGCCGGCACGCATCGCGGAGTCGATGCCGCCCCCGGTAAGTGCATTGACCTGGCGGGCGGCGTCCCCCACGAGAACGACGTTGCCCTTCACCGTCTGTTTCAGGGGCCCCCCCACGGGAATTCCTCCGGCGTTGATCTCAACCACTTTGCCCCTGGCCAGGCCGGGCATCCGCGCCACAAAATCTCGCAGATAGTCGATGGCCCTTCTCTCGGCCCGGCTGCCCAGCACCCCCAGCCCAACGTTGGCCATGTGCTCCCCCTTGGGAAACACCCAGGCATAACCCCCCGGGGCTATCCTGCTGCTGAGGTAAAACTCCAGCATCGATGGCGACTCAAAGTCAACACCGACCATCTGAAACTGAACACCGCTCTCAAAATCATCCAGCTTTATCGCCGTGTTCATCCCGGCCCACCTCGCCACCCGGGAGCCAACGCCATCGGCGGCTATCACCACCTTGGCCTCAACCTCAAAGTCCCCATCGACTCCTCGGGCCCTGACGCCGCAGACCCTGCCGTCCCTCACCACCAGCCCGTAGACATAGGTCCCGACCCTGATGTCGGCCCCAGCCTCCGCCGCCCTGATGGCCAGATATTTGTCAAACACCTTGCGGTTGAGGATGTAGCCCACCTTTCCGGTGACCCTGCGCTCGGAAATCCTCACGGCGATGCCAGAGGGAGAAACTATCTTGACCGAGTTGGTGGGGTTCACCGCCCAGCTGGGATCGGGCTTGAGCTTCATCTCCTTCAAAACATCCTCGGAAAGGGCCTCCCCGCATTGAACGGGCACACCGATCTCCCGGCGGCGCTCCAGCATCAGGACGCTGGCCCCCCCGCTCGCCGCAGCCTGGGCCGCCACCGACCCGGCCGGCCCGGCGCCGACCACCACCACATCATAGCTTCTTTCCAACCCTGATCGCCCCCACGGGACAAACCTTCCCGCAAATGCCGCAGTCGGTGCACCGCTGGTTGGGCCCCACGCTGCCGTCCGTGGCCTCTATGGCGTCAAACGGGCATACGCCCACACAGCCACCGCACCTGAGGCAGAGATTCTGATCCACCTTCATGCCACAAACTCCGTCAGTTTTCTCTGGGGCTTCGGCGGCAGCTTCTTGGCCACCTCTGTCCCGATCTCCAGGTGACCATAGCGACCCCCTCCGCCCGGAATCACCCTTAATGTTCCTGCTCTAAACGCCTTTATAACCTCTACGATTCTCGGGTTCGTGGCCTCGGAGAGCTGCTCCGGTGAGGCGTCCACCAGCACCGAGATCTCGTCACCAAAGCGTGTGACCAGCCCCTCCCACTCGGCCTTGACCCCGGGAGAGTGGGGATCCTCGCCGGTGGCCAGCCCGATGACCTCGGCCAGAGGGGCTATCCTCAGATAACCCGGTCGATGGGGAGGATGCCTCGGCTCGGGGTAGTCCGCCAGCTCGTTCACCCGGTCCAGGACTCCCTTCTTGATCCAGCCAAAACAATCATCACACTTCCACTTCAACCTGACGGCCACATCCATCGGAAACTGCTTGAAGCACCGGGAGCAGGCGGTGACGTGATATTTGCCCAGGCGGGGATCAAAGCCCACGTTGAGGAGCACGCGCCTGCCGTCCCTGCGTTTGATCGCCTTGACGACCTCCTCGTAGGTTGGCTCGGCCAGCCCCAGGCGGTTGAACTCCCTGCCCAGCTTGTCGGGCCAGGGGGAGTGGGCATCGCTGTTGGAGAGAAAGGTGAGGTCGGCCAGCTCGGCAATCCTGTCCGCCATGTCGGTGTCCGCGCTCAGCCCCAGCTCCAGGAAGCTGACCGCGTCGATCCTGTCCCCATAGCAATCCCTGAGGCTGTCGAACTCCTTGTAAACGCTGGTCCAGGGGGTGAAGGCGTGTGAGGGCCCAATCAAGCCCTGATGGGCGACCACCAGCTCGGCAATTTCCTCGGCGCCCAGCTCCACGTGCGCCCGCCCGTCACCATCGATGTCCTGAGAATGCTTGGCCAGCTCCTCGCGCAGGCTCTCGACCGCGGAGAAGGAGGGCAAAATTATCACGTGGTGCACGCGATTCCTGTCCTCAACCTCGGCCGTGAGGATGAACCGCGTCCGGTAGCGCTGGTGCTCAAAGGTCCCCTCGGCCACCTCGACCAGCTCCTCCCTCAGGCTCCGCAGCCAGGAGGGGTGAAAGGCATCCCCTGTGCCGACGAGGTCAAGTCCCTTGAGCCTGGCCTGAGCTGCTATCGTGGCCACGTCCATCTGGCTGGAGGTGGCCGCCGAGTACTTGGAGTGAATGTGAAAATCGGCGGCGAAACTTTGAATCTCAACCAAAGGACCACCCGGGATAAATCCTGTCGGGACAACTCTTTGAAAACAACTCAGAAGAAGATCACCCGATGTACCAGGATTCCTCCTCCTCACGCTTCTTCATCATCTCCTCCCGGCTCACGATTTCCCTCTGCACCCGCTCGATCATCTGCTCTGTTTCCCTCGCCCGCTGCTGCAGATTTTCCAGGCTGACGTTCAGCCCCAGCACCTGCAGCACCACGCGGAGAACCGCCTCCGCTGCACGGTGATCCACCAGCATTCCGTGGGTCTCACCCAGCAGACAGACCCCCGGTATCCGGCGCAGCTTCCCGAGCCCGACCAGGAGCCCGACGGCGCCGATGATCGGCCCTCCCCTCCTCTCCACCGAGGCGCCAAAGGAGCTGACGCCGCGGAGCAGCTCGGGGTCTCCGAGGGCCACCACCTTGGGCTGGGCCCTAGAAAACTTCCCGGTGGCAAAGCCGCCCAGGGTGTACATCTGTTTGACCCTCAGCCCCTCCGCAAAATCCAGGACTTTCTCCACGATCTCATAATGGCCCTCCGGCGTGACCGACTGAGCATCACCGGTCCAGATCACCAGGCTCTTGCCATCCTGCCGCGCCCAGAAGAACTCGTTCCGCGGCAGCCGGATCAGGCCCCCCTCCTCGACAACAGCCTGGTGCGGGAAGTGGGGCGAGTAGAGCTCAGCAAATTTCCTGGCCTTGATTTCCGCCACCAGATGCTCCACCGCGAGCTTCCCCACATAGCCCATCCCGGGAAGCCCCCCGATCAGGACGGGGTTGCTCAACTTGGGCCTGCTCAAGACCTCGATCACCGTCTCCTTCACTGAACCACCGCCTGCTTCTTCAGCATCCTCCGGTACCTGCCGTAGGGATCCTGGGGGGAAAATCTCGGCGGATGGGGTGAGATCGTCTGCCCGCCACAGCTGGGACACAGGTCCCTGAAGGTGTAAGCACCGCAGGACTTGCATTTTTTCATCTTCATTTCAATCAGCCCTCTGGAACTCCCCCCTGCCGCCGGCCTTGGTCACCGCCTCGATCATCAGCTCGACCGCCCGCTGCATGGCGCTCTCGGCAGCCTTGTAGGATGGTGCCGTCACCTCAATCCGGTAACGGGGAGCACCGACGTAGTAGAGGTCAACGTTGGTGTTCTCGTCCCTGACGGAGTCGCGGGCATTGATCATTGCCGACTTTATTATCTCCACACCGTTTGGCGCCAGGGAGCTGAGGATCACATAACCGGAAACCTTGTAGGACGGCGACTGAATCGAGGCCTTTGCCAGCTCAGTGATGGCCTTCACCCAGGAATCATCGGCGAGGCCCACGAGGCTGTTGCTATCCCTGGCCGCCGCCTCCATCGCTGAATGGAGATCACCGAACTTCTCCTGCAGCTTGAAGCCGATCTCCTCGTAGGCCTGATCCAGCGTCTTGCCCAGCCTGCTCGCGGCCAGCTCCAGCAGCTTTTCGGCCCTCTGGTTGAGCTTCACCCGCTGTGCCTTCCACCGGCGCTCGCTATCCTTGACCCTCCTGATGGAGAGATCCACATGCTGCCTCGCCGGGTCAACGGCGAGCACCTTGCAGACAACCTTCTGATTTTCCCGAACGTGATCCCTGATGTTCTTGATCCAACCTGAAGCGACCTCGGAGAGGTGGACCATCCCCTCCTTCCCGCCGTACTCGTCCAGAGTCACGAAGGCTCCTTGGGGGAAGACCTTCGTCACCGTGCACATGACCAGCTCCCCGACCGCGGGCCACTCAGACCGGTATCTGACCATAATCAGTCCCTACTCCGCGGCGCCCAAGATCGTGGCCTTGATCTCCGCCTTGCCTCCCCGGGGAAGGGAGAGTGTGTTGCTGCAGACCTGACACCTGACGGGGGTGCTGGCGTGGCTGAAGACCAGCTGTTCATTGCCGCACTCGTTGCACCTGACCAGCAGGAACTTCGCTCGTCTCCTCTCGGCCATCTTATCCCTCCTCAAATTTCACCCCTTTGCTTCGGAAGCCCTTGTAGGGGTGGGACTTCTTGCAGACGGTGCACTTCAGCATCAGGACCACCTTCTTCGATGTCTTCGAGAACTTCTTCTGCTCTGACCTGGGCTGGCTCCCGTAACCCGCGGTGACCCGGGCAAACTGCCGCTGGCCCCAGCTCAGCGGACGCGCCGCCCGCTTCTTCAGCTGGGAGACGCTGTGCTCCGTGTGCTTTCGGCAGGAAGGACAGTAAGTCCTGATCTTCTTGGGTATTATCATCTCTTTCCCCCGCAAACATCCGCACTTCAACCCAAAAAGGATATCGGCGCTAGGCTTTTACCGTTATCCTCCTCGCCAGCCCGTGCTTCACCAAGATGTCGGCGTTCGGCGCCGGCAGGCTGGCTATCTCCCCCCTGCGGAAGGGACCATAACTCTTCATGTCGGCGCCGACTATCCTCTCCCGAAAGTCGGCCAGCATGATGCAGAGGATGTTCGTGATGCTCTGGGGTGGAGCAACCTCAACCTCCCCGGAGATCGCCGGCTGAATCATCTCGGAGTAAAGCCTTTCCAAGCTCTGCCTGATCTCACCAAAGGCCTGATGCTCGCGCTCAAGCAGCGGCGCGGGAATTCCTCCCTGGGCCACCCGGGCCAAGGCCTTGACGAGACGGGTGAAGTGGATCTCCTGGACCATGAAGACGATGCCCCTGATCTCCTCCCGCAGCAGCTCCCGGCGGACACCATCAGAACGGCTGAGTTCAGCGTTTAACCGGGAGATGTGCTCGCCCACGCTCTGGTAGAAATCCTCGGGAATCTCAGCCAGCTCGCGCGAGGTCTTCTCCTGGTGATAGACCTTGAACAGCTCCTCAAGGGAAAAATTCATCACCCCTCCCCCTCACGCAGAAACTTGGGAACCGCCTCCTCCAGCCTGAACCTGTCGATGTCCCTCACCACCAGGCACTTCATGCTCACCCCCGAGTGGAGGCTGGAGGGCAACCTGAGGATCCTCTTGGTGTCAATCGTCACCTTGCCGTCGGTGAACTCCGCATTCAGCCTCGTCAGAAATTCCAAGAGGCTCCTGAAGGTCTTCGGCCCCAGGCCCTCAAGGCTGGAAATTTCCTCCAGCCTGCCCCTCCTGATCATCTCGATGACACGCTCCTTCTCCTGCATCAGCCGCTGCACAACTGATTTCCTCAGCCCCTTTACCTCCAGCAGCTTCTCGGGCCCCAGCGCCCTGAAGGTCCTCACCAGCCTCTCGCGGAAAACCTGGGAATAACCCAGGGCCAGGGTGAAGTCGGAGGGGATCACCCCGCCGGTCACGTAGTCAACGACCTGGGCCCGCTCATTCCCCTCAAGCGTCATCACCGATTCATCGTTGACCCTGATGTGGAAGCCCCGCCCGGAGTAAACGAAGCTGATGTTCCGCAGCCCCAGATCTCCGGCCAGGACCTCGGCAAACTGCTTGGCAACCTGCCTGGCCTCTTCCAGGCACCTCTCGCAAACGCTGCCCGGAGGACAACCGCAGGGCTTGAGCGGAAGGTCCTTGGCATCGATGTCCAGCACCAGCTCGGCCTTGAGCCACCCCTCCCGCGCCGACGGCCTCTCGTAAAGAGCCACGCTGGCATAAGCGGAATAGGGCGCCCGGCTCCTCAGGAAGTCGCCCAGCTGCTCAACTGTCGTGAACTGGTTGTAGCGGTTGTTGGGTCCCTTGCCATCGAGGTCAAAGCCGAATTCCCTCAGCGAGATGGTGTGGAGGATAAAATCGGGGACCTCCCGCTTATCCCACTCCTCCAGGTAAAACCTCCGGCGCTCCTCGGGGGTGGCCTCACGCATCCTCATCCCGGGCACCTCCGCCTCCCTTCGACGCCTCGTATCTCTTTCTGAAGTAATAGGTCAGCGGGTTCTTAACCTTGCGGCAGAACTCGTCTGGCCTACAGAGCGACGGCGCCGACATCTGAATCTTGGAACAGTTGGGGGGCCGGTACCACTTCGACCTCCCCGAGTCGGAAAGGGTGGGCTCGGTGGTCATTCCAAAGCCCATGTGATAAAAAATGCCCGCCTTTTCCTGGGGCTGGTCCTGGAAGAGGGGTGGATTGCACCTCTCCGCCGCCTCGAACAACAGCGGCGCAATCTCCTCCCTGACCACGGAGATATCCTTGATGAAGTCGGCCATCCTCGTGGCAACCTTTCCCGAGGGAGCAACCCGGGCGTAGGAGAGAAAGGGCGTAAGCATCATCATGACGGCGTAGTTCCTCAGGCCGGCCCCGACCCCGTTCAGGGCCAGTTTCATGCAGGGCGGGAAAAACTCGGGTCGAAGCCTCCCCGCCGGTCCCCGGCCAAACTCCTCGCGGACGAACACCTCCTTGGGCACCAGAGAGGAAATCCTTTCACCCACCCGGGCGAGCACCCCTGAGGGCTGGGCTCCCGACTCCAAGATCCTCTCGTAGACCGACTGCACATAATCCTCCAGCCTCACGCTGATGAAGTTGGCGTAGAGGTCCCAGAGATCCCGCGGGGTGATCACCGCCCAGCCACCCACCAGGTAGAGCCTGGCGAGTTCCTTCCGCCGGTGCCTGAGCAGTGGGGCGAGGTCGGTCCATCTCACCGCATATCTCGGCAGGTACTGGGGAAGGATTCTGTCGTCCACCGTTTCAAGCCCGTCCTCCGCCAGCTTCAGATCCCGCAGCTTGTAGAAGTCCTCCCGGGGGATGGTGAACCGGTCAACCCTGATGGTGTCTCCGATCTCGAGGTCCACCAGGTTAATCGAGCGCTTGACCGCCCTCAGACAGAGATCCGCCTGACCTCTCTTGAAAAGGTCATACATCCGATATCTCAGCGTGTTTCTGGTGGCCTCGCTGATCAGGCGGACCTCCTGTGATCCCGGGAAGGAAACCGAGGCCACGGCCTGGCACATCAGGTAGAAGGAAAGGACCTCGGCCCGGATGCTCTCCAGGTCGGGCTCAACCAGCATCTCCCTGGTTGTCCACTTCACCCTCCTCACGGCTCGCTCAACTATCTCCGCTGGCAGCGCCTCCAGCGGCGGCGATGCCTCAACGATCCTCTTCGCCTCATCTGCAAACGGATCCAGGACGGCCAAATATTCCGGAGTGATCAAGTCCAGCCCCAACAACCAGCTTTAAGGCTACTTCTGCTTCCCTGAATTTAACTTTTTCAGAAGTGTTACTCGGACTCCACCCGGGGTGCCAGCAAAAACCTGAGCCTCCCCACGCCACCGGCCACGGGGTAGTCAAGCTGAATCGGCAGGTCTGTGCCCAGGCTTATCCTGATGACATCGGCCGCCCCCGCCGCCTTGGTCATGTCCGTGAGATATTTTATGTTGAACATGGCCCGGGCCCTCTCCTTGACGCTGAGCTTCAGCAGCCCCTTGTCGCCCTTGCAGAGCTTGAGCTCGGTTGATCCCCGGTCACCCTCAGCGGTGATGAAAAATCCCTCCTCGCTGATCTCAAACCTCACGTTGTCGCTGATCAGCTCGGCATCCTTGAGGCCATCCTGGATAACTCCGGCCAGAATTTCGGCCACGGCGGTGAACTGAATCCTCGGCTCCTGGAGCTCGGCCTCGCGGACGTCGATGAGCGGCAGGCTCAGCCTTCTCGTCGAGGTCCCCTTGAAGACGATGGCCAGGCGGTTCATCTTCTCGTCCAGCTCCAGGATCAGCTCATCATCTGACTTGGCCCGGGAGAGGATCTTGTCCATCTCGGTAAGATTTATTCCCAGCGTCACCGGCTGCTTGACCGAATACTCGGAAAAGGCAGCTGCCGGCAGCTCAAAGTCCACCAGCGCCACGTGGGAGGGATCCATCGCCTTCATCTTGACCCCCTCGGGTGAAAACTTGAACGCTGCCTCCTCGATCAGGTTGACCATGGCACCGACGCAGGTCTTCCAGACCTTGGGATCAGACATCTTGGCGCTGACCATGCTCTACCTCCCCAGCTCCCTCTCCAGCCTTTCCGCCTCCTCTCTAACTTCTCTGTAAAGGTTTAAATCCAGTTTGTCCAGCCTCTGAACGATGTCCGCGTGCAGCTCGCTGGCCCCGGAGACCAGCAGCGGTGCTCCAAACACCCGGACCTTGCAACCCACCTCCACTCCCTCGGCGATGGCGGGATCGTCAAAAATTACCGTCAGGCGACCGGAGCCATCGTCCAGGGTGAACTCCGCGTCCCTCTTGTCCACGACCAAGCCGACGACCCTGACCCTTTCATCACCCATCCTCAACTCGGAAATCCTTCGCGGCCTGGCGGGCCCCCTTCTCTGCTGGATTTCCTCCATATCAAATCACTAGGTGTATTCTCTCCACACTTTTCCACACTTCGCGCAGCGGTAAAAACGTGTCGTCGGTTCATCAGCGGAGCGGGTCTGCCTCATCCACCAGTAGGCCCGATCGTGACCGCAGCCGGGACACCGCACCTTCGCCGTGGGCAGCCCCGTCTTCACCTCATCCTCCACGACCACGATGTCCTCCGCCGCCGTGCCCCTTTTGACGACCGAGTAACCCTCGACCTTCTCCTCCCTGACCACATGACCACATGAGCTGCAGACGAGCACCACGCGATCCTTTTCCTTCTTCGGCAGCATTAACCTGCCGCACTTGGGACAAAATTGCATAACCTCACTTGAACCCGGCGTCTTTTAAAATTTGCGCGTGATCAAAGGCCAGCTCCCCCCAGGGAATTTTCCTGAAGACGGCGACATCCTTGGCATCGCTGCCCGACCTGAGCCTTCCCCCCACCTTTCGGGCCAGGTAGCAAATGCTCACGGTGTGGCCCCGCGGGTCCCGGTCGGGATCGGAATAGACGCCGAGCAACCGCTGCAACTTCACCCTGAGGCCGGTCTCCTCCCGGGCCTCCCTCACCGCGGCCTCTTCAACCCTCTCCCCGTACTCCACGAAGCCCCCCGGCAGGGCCCACCTGCCCCGGTAGGGTTCATTTTTCCTCCTCACCAGGACAACGCCGCCCCGGAATTTGATCACCACATCTACCGCTAAAGCTGGCCCGACCATCATCTCACTGTCCTTGGAACCACAGCGAAATATAACCCAGCTTGGGAACCACAAAGATGACCTTGCCCAGGACCTGCTCGGGACGGTTGGCCACCTCCGCGGGAAGGGGGCGGCTGTTGGCGTCACCCTTCGTCATAAACCGGGGCGAGCCATTCTCATACCAGATCTCCACGACACGATGCACCAGGGGTATGGTGTTGCCGCCCTGATCCAGGACGACGACATCACCCACCCTTATCTCGGAAAAGGAGCTGACCCCCTGGATGATCAACAGGTCCCCGCGCTCAAATCCTCCCTGAAGGGGAAACTGGGAGGTGTCGATGCCCCGGTCGCTGAAGTACTGGCGCCAGGAATAATCATCCTCATGCTTCATGCTCTGCGAGGTCACCCCCCTCCAGAAGGAATCCGTGCGAAAGATAACCATCATGATCCCGGTGAAGGAAAAATAGAGGAAGCCCAGCATCAGGAGGAACTCAACCGTTTCATGGACCGCTGGCCGCCTCAGAAAATTTTTCAGGTGTCGCTGGACCTGCTTCACCCTTCGGCGGAGCCTCCTAGACCCGACCATAGCTCTCCCCCCGAACAATTGCCGTGGCGATGAGGTGGGCGACGCGGAGTGGCTCTGGAACCAAGCTGCGGGTGGAACTCAATCTCACTATCCTCTCGGCATCCTCCCTTTTTATCCCCACCAGCTGCATGTAGATCGGCCTGTCCTGGCTCTTGGTTGTAACCGGATATATCTTACCCGTCCCCTTGATGATCTGCCACCTCTCCTTCCACCGCGGCAGATGCCTCAGCGCCTGGCGAATATCAGCCATCTCCGGGAGCTCGCGGGAGATGACCACCACCGGCAGACCCGTCTTCCTGAAGACCTCCCTGACGTCGAGCACGTTGAAGCCTGCAAAGGTCACGCCGTCGACCATCAGTACCCTGAGCTGGCCCAGGTGGCGGCTCCGGAGCAGCATTTCCACCAAACGCTCGGTCGCGTCCATTCCATCCTTCTCAACATCGGTGATCATGACGCCGTCGAGCCAGGACCCTCCCCTGAAGACCACGCCCACCAGGGGGACCCTTCCCCGGTAGTCGGGCACAAAGGGGCCGTCGTCCACGCCCAGTATCCTTATCTCCGGCTTTATCTGCCAAAATTTGACGCTGCGCAAGGAGAGCCCTAAGGAAACATCGGCGCTATTTCTTAAGCTCTTTCTGGAGCTTCTCCCGCAGGTCCTCCAGCTGTTCAACCAGACGGCCGGCCGCTTCCATCAGGACCCGCTCGGGGGACTTATCCTTCTTGACCTTGAGGTAAAACTTGGGCGGTTCAGTAAGGGGGTGCTCAATCGTGTAGACGGCGGAGATGACGGAATCATCCTTGAGCAGCTCGGCGCGCAGCATGTTGCAAAAGGTATGGTCTTCGCCGATTATCTTTATCATGATGCTGTCGTCGCCTTTTTCCACCAGCTCCAGCTCCATCATCACACCCTGAGTAGGTAGAACCCAGCTTATTTAGCCTTTGTGAAATCTTTAATTTTTTGCTTCAGCTCCTGGATCTCGGCGCTGGTGCCGTGGAGGACTATCCTGACCAGACCAGGTTTGGACACCGCCTCCAGATCTGCTGCTAGCGTCCCCAGCTTCTTCATGAGATCCAGCATCTGGGCCGTGTCCTTCACGGGCACGTTCAGCACCCGCTTAATCCTCGCCATCAGAGCACTCCTTTTCGATAATCGTTCGCCATTTTTCTGGATTCCACGTTGCCGCAGGACTCACACACCAGCTTCTTGCCCTGGCGGACCAGCGGGCTCCGGCACCGCGAGCAGAAGGCGACGATGACGCCGAGATCATCGCCGACAGTTGACAGCAGCACCGGTTCCCTGTTGGCGTTGATCACCTTTGCCCGCACGATGTCGCCGACGCGGAACTCGCGGCTCAGATCCTTCACATAACCGGCGTCGGTCTGCGAGATGTGGATCAACCCCACATTCGGCGGCGGCAGGGCCCTGTCCTCTCTGCCACGCAGCGCCCCGATGACAACCGTGGCATTCTGGTCCCGGACCTCCTCTATCTTGCCGATGATTATGTCGCCTCTCTTCAGGGTGGGGACTCCGGCGCCCCGGGAAAAAACTGAGATGTGCTTCGTCCTGGCATCAACCAAAACCACGCCCGCGTTTGCGGCGTAGATCTTCCCGTCCTCTTCATAGGCGCCATTTCCCGGGACAAACTCCTCCGCTGTGGCCAGGAGGTCACCCGGAACCACAAAATCTCCCGTGCTTACTTCCGGCATAACATCCCACCAACAATATATTGCCCCGCTTAAACGATTTATCCTCTTTCCTTCTCGCTCACTTCATCCAGCTGATAGGGCTCCAGCGGTGCCCTTCCCAGCATGACCTTGACCTCAAAGGGCGTCAACACCGGCCGGCGGAAACGATCCGCGTCATCTATCGGGATGCGGGGGCAGGCGGCGCAGACCCAAGCATCAAAGCTGAAGTTCTCGATGGCCTCGGGCAGGACCTCGTCAACCACCAAGAGATGGGCCTTTTTCCCCTCGCTTCTCAGCAGGTCGACCAGAGACTTCGCGAGGCCGAGGCGCGTCTGGCCCCTCTTCGTGCTGGTGATAACTCCAAAACTCTCCCCCAGCGCCGCCCGGGCCACCATGGCCCTCCGCTTCTCCAAGAACTCCTCCTGACGTGGCGGGAGGATTCTGAAGCTCCCCGAGACGGGATTCACCGCAACCACCTTTTTGCCGGTGGCAACGGCCACGCCCAGGGGATGAAAATCTCCCGTCCCGAGGTAAAGGAAGCCATCGACGATTGGAGCCACCTCCCTGGCGCAGCCCACGTCACAGCCGAGAATCTGCCCGCGATATCTTGCCCGGTGGGATGGACCTCCCACCACCGCCTGAATTCCGTGAGCGGCCAGGAACTTGGCCACCTCCTCAAGATGGCCCACGTGCTGGACCGTGGCGACCAGCCCCACCCGCCTGAACTCCAGCTCCGGGAGAGCCAGCCTCAGGGAATCAATCGGGCTGTACTTCACCCGGGCCTCAACGAAAAGAGTCGGCAGCACCGTCCTGAGCCCCATGTCGGCGTGCCCGTAGTGGAGCAGGACATCGCAGCCCAGCTTTTTTGCCGCCTCATCGGCCAGGTCACACGCGCCGTAGCAGCTGCCGGCCAGGATCACCGTTTCCACGCCGAGCTGGTCGAAGGGCCTGCTGATCTCCGGCAAAAGCCTGGCGAGACCTGCCGGTAGCTGCAGGGCTGCCCGTCTGGCCCCGGTCCTTCGCAGAAACTCCCTGACGGCGGCTTCCTCAAGATCATACATCGCGAACGCCGAAAATTCCACTTTACATGAAAACAGTGCCCGGCCGAGCTTAAAAGGAGATGGGAACTGCCGCCGGGGAACGACAGGTATTTTTAAGGAAAGATGAAGTTCTATTTCAATCGAAGAACAACCGGGTTAAAAAACATGCCCTCCATCCGCGCCAGCTGGTTAAGCGATGTAATTTCTCCCCAGCAGGTCAACGAGCTCACCACCTTCAGGGAGATAAGGGTCTCAAGGGCGAGTTCACTCTGTCTGCTCTGCAAGGGAGGGAGGATGCTCTGCGGAAAGCTGAGCTGCCCGATAATAGCCCGGGCCCAGTCGCTGGTAAAAACAACCCTGCGCATCAACTCACCCCACATCCAGGGTTCAACCCCACCGGGGGTTTTCGTCGGGAGGATGGGTTATCCCAAGGTTTTCATGGGGCCGATGGTGCCGCCCTTTCTGGGGGACACCGAGATTCTGGACACCCCGGAACTCTGGGTGGGGAAGGGGATTCAGGAAATAATCGACTACAGGTTCTCGCTGATCCGTGGGAAGGCGATGGCCAGCATTTACGACGCGAGGACGGGCAACCGTCTCCTGGACTCCCTCCAGGAACTGGCGCTGGGCAGGAGCCCCGTGGAAGCTGAGGTTGTTCTGGAAAAGATCCCGCGCGGTGTCCTCACACTGGGAAGCGACATCCAGCCCTTCGGCCCCTCAGCGCCGCTCCGGTCGTTCAGAGCCTCGGATGTCCCGGTCGATCGAAGGATGGAAAGGGCATTCTACGATCGCGATCTCAGGGCAAATGAAGCCGTGATTGAACTCTACGACAGCGGCGTCTACATCACCCGCATCCAGCGGGCGTTCAGCCTTGGGATGTTCGGGATGGGCAAAAACAGAAAACTCGTGCCCACGAGGTGGAGCATAACCGCCGTGGACTCAATCGTCTCTCAGGAGCTCATCAATCGAGTAAAACAGAACGACACCATAGATGAGTTCCGCGTCTACTCCTTCAGCTATCTGGACAACCGCTACGTGGCGATTTTGATGCCGGAGAAATGGAGCTTTGAGTGGATCGAGGCCTGGTTCCCCGGGACGACCTGGAACCCGAGCCGTGAGGCCGCGGCGCCGGCGATGATGGGGGACTTCGAGGGCTACTGGGGGAGGAACACCTATCCCAACGTGGGGGGCTGCTACTACTCCTCCAGGCTGGCTGTCGCGGAAAAGCTGTGCCAGGAGAACAGGCAGGCTTCGGCGCTGGTGCTGAGGGAGATCCACCCGGGCTACATCCTGCCGGTGGGCGTCTGGAACGTGCGCGAGTCGGTCAGGCGGATGCTGGGCGGGGAACCGGAGAAGTTCGACAACCTGCCCGCGGCGCTGAACTGTGCCATGGCAAAGCTCACCATACCCCTCAGCAACTGGGTGGCGGAGAGCCAGCTGCTAAGGCAATTTTTATATCAGAGAAAAATAACGGAGTTCGTTTGATGGGCGTGCAGTACACTTTCATCAGCTGCCGGACCGCGTTATCACCCAGCGGGCTGCCCGGGCTGACCTACTCCCTGAACCCCTACGTTGGTTGCGAGCACGGCTGCGCCTATTGCTACAGCCCCTCGGTACTGAAGGACAAACAGCTCGCCGAAAGCTGGGGCCGGGCCGTCCGGGTCAAGCGGGACATCGCGGAGGTGCTGGCCTTCGAGGTCAACCACAAAAACAGGGGTGTTGTCGGGGTGAGCACCGTGACCGATCCCTACCAACCCATCGAGAAAACCGTGGAGCTGACCCGGAAGTGCATCGAGATCCTGGCGCAACACGATTTCCCCGTGTCCCTCCAAACCAAGTCGGACCTGATCCTGCGCGACTCCGACCTGATCGCTCCAAAAAAATTTGATGTCGGTGTGACCATAACCACCATGGATCGAGATCTGGCGCGCTTGCTCGAGCCGGGGGCTTCACCGCCAGACGCCCGCGCCCAGGTGATTGAGGAGTTCTCCGAGCGGGGGGTCGACACCTGGATATTCCTGGGGCCAATTATCCCGGAAATAAACGATGACGAGAAGAGCCTGAGGGAGGTCATCGCGATTGCCGCCAGGAGCAGGAGCAAGATCCTCTACGATCGGCTCAACCTGAGGCAGTGGGTGCTGGAGAGGCTGCAGCCCGCTCTGGAAGGGGAAAGGCCGGGACTGGTGGAGAGGCTGCCGCAGATCCTCGGCGGGGGGACTTTCTGGCGGGAAATTTGTTCCAGAATCAAATCGATCTGCAGCGCGCTCGGCGTGAGGTGTGAGGCGGCCTTTTTAAGCTGAGGCGAAAACGCAACGGGGATTTTCGGCTGGCTGGGAGCGTTTGTTATAAATATAACAAATGTCCTTGATGTCGGCGTTTATCCTAAATACAAAAGGCCAAAGAGGGGGGTCGTTTGTTATAAATACAACAAAGATTTTAGAAGACGACGTTTGTTTGTTATAAATATAACAAATGCCGAGTTTCAACAGCGGGGCTCATGAAAATAAGGAAAGTTGCCGGACTCGTTTGTTATAAATATAACAAAAGCTTTAAATAGGGGGTCATTTGTTATAAATATAACAAGTGAGCGTTATGAAGAAGATTCTGCTGGTGTGGGACGTCAAGTCCCGCGGCTCTCCGGCCACC
>LQMQ01000013.1 GCA_001515205.2 Candidatus Hadarchaeum yellowstonense | reverse complement strand
TGCCCCGGCTGTCCAGTATTTTTCGGGCAACTATTTTTCTGATCGTCAGCTTCAACTGTACCGCCTTATTTCACATAGCCAAGAATATTTAAAATGCTTCTTATTGTCCTTTTAACTCCAACGGTTAAGCTTAACCGCTTAATCAACGTTGGGGTCTTTCCCGGCTTCTTTTGTGCCGACAACTTATGCTGCTGAAGAAAATTAAAATCAGATCAAACTTTAGAAGTCCTAATTCTGAAAAACAATCACAAATGGTGGGGCCGCCAGGATTTGAACCCGGGTTCGCAGGTCTCTTCACACCGCTCCAATGGGTCATCATCCTTGCGTCAGCAGACCCACGACGGTCCACTGGAGCCTGCTTTTAGCCCAGCCTGCGCTGGAGTGCTAACCAAGCTACACCACGGCCCCACTGACGTGTAATTCGCATCAAGGTTTAAAAAACCTCTGAGCCGCGAAGAACTTTAGGTGTTCAATTTAAATCCACACAATCTGAAACTTTGATGGAGCGATCGGGATGGCCAGATGGGTCAAACACATTCAGCTAAGGGCAGGGATGAGAATAGACGATCTAGTCCAGGAGATGGAAAAATGTGGGGTCTTCAGCGCCGGGCGCGTGGCTAAAGCAGTGGAGATATACCGCGAAATGCTGAGGCAAAAATCAACCATTTTCATGGGGGTTGGTGGAGCCGTCGTCCCGGGAGGGCTGAGACAGGCGCTCACCGACGCGATCAGGAAGGATCTGGTCAACGTGCTGGTGGTGACCGGGGCCAACGCCACCCATGACCTGATCGAGGCCTTCGGAGGCCACCATGCCCAAGGTGACGAACAGGCGGACGATGTCGAACTGCGCAACAGGAGAATAAGCCGCATCTACGACGTCTATGTTCCGCAGGAGGCATTTGAAATATTCGAGGACAACATCCAGCCCTTGTTAGCTAAGGTTCTGGAAAAGGGATCAAGGATTTCCTCTGCGGAGCTGCTGCGCAGAATCGGCCTGGAGTTGACCGACAGAAATTCCTTCTTGAAAGCGGCTGCGGAGAAAAAGGTCCCGGTGTTCTGTCCCGCCATTGCGGACTCGATCCTGGGCCTCCAAATCTGGCTCTACTCTCAGGATCACGATATCGTCATAGACACCCTGAAGGACATCAAAGAGATTTTGGAACTCGCCAGCGGAGCCAAAAAACCTGGTGCTGTTCTGCTCGGGGGAGGGGTGCCCAAAAACTTCATCTTCCAAAGCATGCTCCTGACGCCGCGATCGTTTGACTACGCCATTCAGATAACGATGGATCGACCGGAACCCGGCGGCCTGAGCGGGGCGACTCTCGAAGAGGCCAAGTCCTGGGGTAAGGTCGCCAAAGACGCAAAAACAGTGACGGTGGTTGGGGACACCACAGTGATCCTGCCGATAATACTGGCCGCGGTGATGAAGAGAAGCTAAAGACGGTAGATTTCTCCGGGCTTAAGGACGACCACCTTGATGCTCGGGTTTTTGTTCTTCATCAATTCAACAAACTCATCCGCTGATTTCTCGAGCTGGGGGAAGGTCAGGTAGTGCATGGGGATGACGATCTTGGGTGAAACCAATCCCGCCGCTTCCGCAGCCTCTCTCGGTCCCGCCGTGTAGTAACCTCCGATCGGCAGGCAGGCCAGATCCGGCTGGTATAATTGCCCGATGAGCTTCATGTCGCTGAAGACGCTGGTGTCTCCCGCATGGTAGATTTTCACTCCGCCGCAATTGACCACAAAGCCAACCGGAGATCCCCTCCGGGCCGAATGAAACGCGGGGACCATCGAGATACTCACTCCCTTTACCTCAACCGTGCCTCCAATGTTCATCCCAACGACGTCAGCCACCCCCTGAGACCTTACGTATTCGGCAAGCTCCGCGATCCCAACGAAGGTTGCGCCGGTACGTCGGCAGATGTCAATCGCATCGCCGAGATGATCGTGGTGGTCGTGGGTAACACAAACCACATCGGCCTTTAAGATTTCAGAAGCTTTGACCGGAGCCAGCGGGTTACCGGTGAGGTAAGGATCTATTAAAATGACCTTTGTGCCCGACGAGATCTCAAACGCAGCATGGCCCAACCACCTTATGCCCACCATAACCATCCAATAGAATTTGAACCAATGAGGGTTAATTATATTTGTGAGGATCGTCGGGATAGACCTAGCCGGCCTGGATGCCAACCCGAGCGGCTTTGCACTTTTAGAAAGAAGAAGGTTCACCACGCAAAATCTATACACGGATGAAGAACTCTTGGACCGCTGTGAGGCCAGCAGGCCGGCAGTCGTGGCGATAGATGCTCCCCTCAGCCTTCCCCGCCGCGGAGGTCTCCGGGAGGCCGACCTCTCCCTGATAAAGCGGGGCTTCCGGGTGTTCCCACCAAAATTTGGCAGTATGCGCTCGCTGACCAAAAGGGGATCTGCACTGGCCAAAAAAATTAGAGAGATGGGAATCAAAGTGATAGAAGTTCACCCCAGAACATCTGGTCTGCTCCTTTTTGGAACCGCCGAGAGAAAAAAATGGATGAAGAAGCTGAAACAACTGGGGTTTAAATTTGATGGCGGTGGGAGCCGCCACGAGGTAGATGCCGCGCTGGCTGCCTTAACCGGCCTGCTTTATTTAAAGGGCAAGGTGGAAAAGGTCGGCAGGCCGGAAGAGGGGATCATCATCATTCCCGAGAAACGATGCCTCTGATCCTCGCCACGCTGCTGGAAAGGCTGGAAATGCCAACGCCCAACGTCTTCGCCACCTTCTTCAGAGTCATTTTCTCACCAGCGGCATTGGCGCCACAGTAGATGGCAATGGCGGCCAGAAAAAGAGGTGGTTTGCCCTGCACGAAGCTCTTGGGAAGAGCCCGTAACATTTCATGGGCATTGATGGCGGCTCTTTGGGACAGTCCCAGCTGTGGCGCGAATCTATCTATATAACTGTCGGCGGAGACGCAGGGCAGCTTTAACCCGAGTTCCTTTGAGAACAACTTGGTCAATCTATGAACCCCCTTTAGGACTCCTGACTTTTCCAGCCCGAAACGCTCCGCCACAGCTCTCGCAATCTCCTCATCTGTCCTCGGTATGCTCCTTAACCTGCAGGTGACCAGAATCAGGGCCGCCAGGACCTGGTGAGCACTTCTGCCGGACGTCAGTCTTTTGGCCCGCACCTTCCGGTAATGCATGCTGACCTCAGCCTTGATCCCCTTGGAAAGCGACAGGTCCTCGCACAGCTTATCAAGTTCGATGAGAACTTCACGGAGACTCCTATCCCCCCAATCAAGGACGCGCGCCCTCTGCTGGAGCAGTTGCATCCGCCGCAGGCGGGCCCGCTCGGAAGGGGGCAGAGACCAGGAAACATTGAACTTGGAACCTAAGCCATAGTCGTGCTGGGTTAAATCAAAACCTGAAGAGAGATCAGCCCGTTCCGTCTCCTCACCAGGGCCAGCACACCTTTCCGGTCCCGGCTCGCAGAGGCGCTCCAAAATCACGAAGCCGCAGCGCACGCAGATACGTTCACCCCTGACGCCGTCGTAAATGACAGCGGGACTGCTGCAAAGCGGACAGTGCATCGGGGTCACCTCTGGTTGAACAGCTTGATCACTTCACCGCCGAAAATTTTCGAAATTTCTTCATCCTTGAGCAAAGTTCTTGCCGAGGAGGCCAAATTGAAGCCCAAAAAGAGATCCACGAAGGCGCGTTGCAAACCAGGTCTGCCGTCAAGAACCGCCGCGAGGGCATCCATCTTTTGATCCCGCGAAACGCTCAGAGAAGAGTAAATGACCTTTCCGATCTCAAAATCTCGGCCAAACTCAGACCGCCAAACACGATCATACTCCGAAAGACGTTCCTTAGAGACGTCGCCTTCGGTGATGGCATCAACAGCCACCCGGCCAGCGATTTCCCCGCAACGCAGGGAATACTGCAGGCCCTGCCCTGAGAGGGGATAGATCTGCCCTGCGGCGCCGCCAGCTGCAAGTATCCCATCTCCGCAGGTCTGAGAAAGTGGCCCCTCCAACGGCAGCTGCCCCCGGGAGGCGGCTATCGGCACTGCGCGGGTGAGCCTTTTTATTTCCCTCCTCCCCAAAAACTCATCAAGCGCTGCGTCTGGATGTATCCTCAGCCCGCAGATGCCAGAAACCGCCAGACCTTTTGTGAGGGGATATACCCAGGCATGACCACCCGGAGCCAAATAGGAATCGAAAAATACCTCCGCGCTTTTTTCATCACTGGCGTTGACCATCAAGTATTCGTTATAAAAGGCCAAGAACTCCCGTTTCCAACCTTTTCGGAGCACCTCGCTTAAAAAAAGGCAGGACATATCGCCTCTTGCACCCGTTGCATCCACGACCACCTCTCCCCTGATGTTCTCCGACCAGCCACCGGCCTCGATGTGAACACCGCGAACAACTCCATCCTCCATCAACAAGCTTTTCACCGGGGCGTTGAGCCAAATTTCGCCCCCATTTTCAGCGACCTCGGCGGCCAAAATTTCATCGATTCGTCCCAGGTCGACTATCATTCCGCGATCGTAATCAACCGTCAGCTCCCTGTGCGGTGCATGTAGTTTTATCTCGCGCAAACGTTGGGCAACAGCTCTTTTAACCAAAATTCCCGCATCAGACGAAACCAAGCTCCCGGAATGTGCCGGTGGTCCAAGGTGAGCCCTCAATTCAAGCAAAAGGACCTTGCCGCCCTCCTTTGAAGCAGACCTGGCTGCAGCGAGACCAGCGGTCCCACCTCCCGCGACGATAACGTCCCATCTCTCCGGCATCAATACCACTATTCATTTAACCAGCCGCTTTTTATAAGTGGAAAAGGAGGCCATCAATTTCCCAAGCTAGACAACCCCCGAACACCGCTCCCGCGCCACCCTTGTTATCGGGATCTGAGATGAAACAGCCCTTGGAAATGTGGTAAAAATCAGTCGCAGCTTACTCTGCGGTTTTCCGAAACCATTTTCAGGGCACCCGGGGCTGGGGCTGAACAGCCGACTAAAAAGTGCCTCTCGACTGCCGATTTGAAACTTTTATAATTCCATCAAGAATGATAAATTGGTGTTGCGGTTGCGACGCTTCAAGCGCCGGGAAAAGGAACGCAAGGGCCGAAAAAAGGACGAAATCAAAGAAAACAAAGAGATTCAGGAAGAATTGAAAGCGGAGAAAACTCAGGAGAAATCTTAACCCTTTGAACGCTCGGGTGGAATGGTAAAACAGACCACGCCCGGTTTTGGTTCATATATGTGGCCCGCCCTTTTTTCAGCGGCCAGCACCTCGTCAACCTCCTCCCGTTCCAGGCCAACCTTTTCGGCGAGGTCAACAATCTCCTCCACCTCAACCATCCCGCTCGGCTCCTTGCTCGCCAGCGCCCGCATGGCTCGCAGGACAAAATCAACCTTAGCTTCATTCCCACGAAGTATTAATGAAATCGGCTTTCTGGACTGGGCGGGGACCGCCTCGGCGGTAACATAAGTGCTGATGTCCAGATCCAAGTCGAACTGCTTCCCACAGATGGGGCATTTAACCTGGACGCGCTGGCGCAAGCAAACACCATTCTGAATTCTTCGTTTTACTTTTTAAGCTTGAGAAGAAAAAGTAACCGTTTTTGCCTTCAGCCACACTAGGTTAACTGGACCATGAAGTTCTTAGCCGACGGAATGCTGGGAAAACTGACCCGATGGCTGCGCCTGGCCGGACACGATGTCATCTACCTCGGCAAGTCAACTTTGCCCCCGGAAAAACAGGACGAAGATCTTCTCCAAGCGGCAAAAAGCGGGGAAAGGATTCTTCTCACCTCAGATGTACAGCTGCACAAACGCGCCATTAAAGCCGGGTTAAAAAGCGTCCTCATCAGAGGGACCGACGTTGCCAGCCAGCTGGCCGAGATCTCAAGGCGCCTGGGGGTGAAGATGGAAATTGTTCCTGAGAACTCCAGGTGCCCCCTCTGCAATGGAAAACTGGACCCCGTGGAAAGAAGCTCGATAGAAAAACTGGTTCCTGAAAACGTCTTGAAAACCAGCAACCTCTTTTGGCGATGCACCGAGTGTCAAAAAATATACTGGCGGGGCAGGCACTGGGAAAAAATAATTGAAACGGTAAAACAATACAGGAAAGCAGTGGGGTGAAATGATGCTATCGTTAGAGGAAGGAACCCTGCTCGTCAAGACGGCTAGAAAAACCATAGAGACCTACCTGCGCGACGGCAGGATCTTGCCCCGTCCCAGCGTGCCGAGCAAGCTTTTGGAGCCCCGGGGTGTTTTCGTCACTCTGACCAAACAGGGTGAGCTGAGAGGTTGCATAGGACACCCCTTGCCGACCATGCCGCTGATCGACGCCCTCATTGACTCAGCAATAAGTGCCGCCACTCGTGATCCCCGCTTCCCGCCGGTAACCCTTGGGGAACTCGCCGAGATAGAGATCGAAGTCAGCGTGCTATCAAAACCAGAAACAGTAAAAGTCTCACATCCCAAAGAGTACCCCCGGCACATAGAGATTGGCAGGGACGGTCTGATAGTGGAAGGAATGGGGTGTGCCGGTCTGCTCCTTCCCCAGGTCGCTGTTGAATATGGGTGGGATGCTGAAGAATTTCTGTCGAATGCCTGCATGAAGGCCGGCCTGATGCCTGACTGCTGGCTGGAAAAAGGTGTTCGCATAAGTAAGTTCTCAGCCCAAGTGTTCAGCGAAAAAAAACCTGGCGGCGAGATAGTGGAAAGAAAACTGCTGCCGCCTTAACTGGCTATCATCTTTTTTAAGAGTTTGGGATGTTGGTAGCAACTTGAGTTAAAAACCCGACCCGGAAACTGATTGGCTCGGTTAAAACCCACGAGGCCGACGTTTCCCCTCTGTTCCAGGACTCGCGAACATTGGAGACACATCCCACAACAAAAAGGAGGCGCCGGGGAGGGGATTTGAACCCCCGATCTCCGAAGGAGAACCAGATCTCGAGTTTCGCCCTGATGACTGGCGCCTTACCTGGCTTGGCTACCCCGGCTCAAACAATTTTCCGCCTCAACGGGTAAAACGTTTTCGCGACGTTAAATTCACATGAAATCAGCGAGGCTCAGCTGCCTCCTCGCGTCGCTCTCAAAAGTGGACCTGATGTCCCGCCTGGTCAGCTCCAGCCGCTGTTTGGTGTATTCGGAGACTCCATACTCTTCGGCGATCCTCATCGCAATCTGCATGTATTTTTCCACGCCGCCGCGCGTCACGGTGAGGACCAGCTTACCACCGCACTTAGTGCAGACCCCGCTGAGGGGAACCCTGCGGTAGATCTGGGTGCAGCCCAGGCACCTGAAGCTCTGACTGGCAAAAGTTCTTATGTTGCCCTTCAGGTCGGGGATGAAGTGGTGCTCGATGAGCCTCTCAGCCACATCCCGGACGTCGACGGCCCGGATCCTTTTGGCCAGGCTCAGCTGGTATTCTGTTTTTTCCTCCATTGTTTCCAAGGTCTTATACCTGCTTGAGTGAGCCCCGGCGGCTATGTCGCTGGTTTCAAAGGAGTAATTCAAACCAGTGTAATGGTTCTCCTTCCCCAACCTGCGCTCAACCGTTTCCATTATCTTGGTGAGCTCAAGGGGGCTCGCGTAACGCAGCGTGGCCTGGTAAAACTCCAACGGATAGCGGGGCATGACATCCATGTTGTGAACCTCTTTATCAACCTCGGTTGGATCGATGCGAGTGCTGAGTATCAGCGGCGCGTCCATCGTCCCGCCCCGCTTGGATGGCAGAAATCTTTTGCTGAAGTTGAGTAGCGCATCCAGCAAAAGCATGACACAGTCCTCATCGCCGTCACAGTCCCTTCTTTTGGCGGCGTGGAAGTAGGGATGGGCATACCCGACCGTGGCCTCAGTAAACCCGATTATCCTGCCGACGACTCCCACCGAGGTGTGCGGGGCCAAACCTATCACCAGGTGGCCCACCAAGTCGGAAATTTGGCTGGCATTATAGTAGGGCTTCAAACCGTAGAATTTCTCCAAGAGGTCGTCGACAAACTTCGCCGCTCTCAACAGGTATTCCGCCCCGGCCCTGGAAAGCAACACGTCCTGTACCTTTAACTCCACAATCTGATCCTCTCGCTCCAGCGGGGCCCCGTCTTTATCCACCGTGTATCCCAGCTCCCGCAACCGCTCAACAGAAGTGCCTATCTCGCGGGGCATGAAATGAGTGAGCGGCACATCGGTGGCATCGAACCTTATCGTCCCGTCTTTGAAAACCTCCACCCCATGCTTGGCGCGGAGAATTCCCTTCTCTATCGGCTCTGGGATTTTGTAATCGCTCGTCATGCCGATAACTCCCTTAACCAGTTCCGGAGGTTTCTCACCCAGTCTCTCCACCGCGGCATCCAGCATCGCTTTGAGATCAATTGTCTGCTTGGTAAAGTACTCGGCCCGGGATTTACAGGTGGGACAAACTTCCCCTTGAACTATGCGCCGGCACTTGGGACAGCTCCTCACATACTCGGCCAGGCCACCGCACCTCTGGCACTTTCTGGTGAACCCGATCTCACCACATTGGGAGCACTTCAGCGTGGCAAGTTCAACCTCAGTCCCTCCGCTCTTTTCCGCGGCCTTTATCAAATTACGGGTCATGCCGCCACGCAGGCCAACCGGGAAAAGCATGTGAACGGAAGGCTTCATCCGTCGCGGGTCGGCCTTCTCCGGCCTGCCCATCCTGGCCCCGATGCGCGTGGGACCCTCCTCTCTGACGGTGAAGCCGGCGAGAGCACAAATTATCTCCATGATGCCCTTGAACCGGCTCTCCAAGAGGGTCCTCTCAAACTTCTCTTTGGTCAACCGCTGCCCCTGCAAAATTCCCAGCGTCCGGCACAGCGGTAGAGCATGCTCCTCAAGGATCACCTGACCCTCGACAACCCGGTGAGGAACCCCGATTTCCTCGAGGACCCTCTTTGGAACCGGCTCCACTGGCACCCGCAACTGCTTGAGTTCACCTTCCACAAAAGTGGGTTCACCCTTAAGGAGCCAAGTGCAGAGCTCCTGAAGCTCCTCCACCTTCAGCTCTGAATAGTCGTAGGTGTAAGCCGGATGAAGCGGGACCCCCAGCTCCTCCGAAATCTTGACAGCCAGGGCCGGTGGCGGGCTGGGATATGGTTTCGAAAGATAGGGCGTCAGGTCTTGGTCAAAGCTCTTTTCCTGCAGCGCCCTTTCAACTTCTTGGGCCCACCACTCTTCACAGTAACCTGCCGGCATCAGCGGATGGTTGTTCTCCAGAAATTCTCCATAGCCGATTAATATATCACCCAAGAACAGTATTTCCTCGACCTGCGGCCGCAGCTCAAGTGCTTGCTCCAGGGTTTTTATTTGAACCACGGAACCATCCTTCAGCTTAACGATGGGTCCCTTTATGCTGTCCACAGGAGTGACCGCCCCACCCTTGCCCGGCCTCTCTGTTTTCAGCTGCGTCCCGGCAACCAAAAAATCATCACATATCGCCATGGTGGCCGGGTGAATACCAACAGCGGCTATGCCTGTGTTCCTCGCCCTACCGTAGCGAAGTCTGAACCCGCCTTCCCTTCCCTTGTGCCCTTCCGTGCCGGGGTGGGAAAAGACCGGCCTCCCGGCAATCACTTCCTCCAGATACTTTTCTCCCTTGGGAAAGATCTGCCCGGTCTCCTCCTTTGACGGGGCCTTGGCAATTATGTCCTGCAACCAAGACCAGCCATCGATATTCAGCTTGTTAACATACTTCATTATCTTCGGCGCTTTCTGCATCACCCCTTCGACCATGGCCAAAACCGCGCCGCCCCGGACCATGTTGTGTCCGATCCTCTCAAGATCTCGGAAAGCCATCACCGTGGCCTCCTTACCTGAGGGGTCGCCCGTTATCTCCACGGGTATGTTCTGCATCGCCAGCCTGATGTCCTCTGGCGGCGGCGTGTACTGCTCCCGGCCCACCGAGGTCCGGTAGATCTCAACCTCCTCCACGAACCTCTCGATTTCACGGTCGGTGGCTTTGTAGGGGCTGAGGTAGAGGCGACGACGGACGAAATCTCCGGCAAGTACGGCAAGAGCCGCCGCCGTGCCACCGGCCGCCCTTATCGGGCTGGCAAAATAAAGCGCCAGATACTGCGTGCCATCAAAATTGTTCTTTATCCTCACGTCGGTTATGCCCTCTATCGGGGCCACAACCACCCCCTCAGTTAAGACCGCCAGCGCAGTTCTCACGGCCTGTTTGGCCACCGTTTGCTCGTCAAACTTTCCAAATTTTCCATCGACTATCATCTCGGCTATCTTCAGGGCAACCTCTTCTCGAGGCATCTGCTTTTCCAGCTCCCTGATCACCTCCGCCACGCCCTCGGGCCCGACCAGTTTCTCCACCCGGCTGGCCAGATCTCCCGCCCGAGGTATTTCCGGCTCCAGCTCCGGATCTTTTCCCTGAGCCCTGGCCTCACTGGCGATCTTGTAGATTTCCTCCGTCCTTTGCTCAAGTTCTTTGAAGTATTCTTCCATCGACTGCCCTGCGGGACTCAAACAATCACCCCCTCCAAGCTATCGACGACAAAATCAGGGAAATTTTTGGTTCCCCTGGCTTTTTCGACGTCCTCTTTTTTAACAACCCCGGTCAACACCAAAATCGTGAGCAGACCAACCCTTTTTCCCGCCTTTACATCGGTCTCAATCTGATCGCCAACAATGGCCGTTTCCTTTGGCTTAGCGCCAAAGGCCCTCAAGACAAACCGGATGATTTGGGGAGATGGCTTGCCGATCACCACGTCCGGCTTCCTTCCCGAGCATCTTTCCAGCGCGGCAACGATTGCCCCCGCCCCAGGCAAAAGGCCTTTCTCAGTGGGATAAACGCGATCTGGGTTGGTCGCTATGAACTTGGCCCCGGCTAAAAGAGCCCGAAGGCCATCCGCGAGTTTCTGGTAAGTCAACTCACGATCGATGCCGACGACGAGATAATCCGCCTCTTCAGGACCAACCAACTTCAAAGCTGCCCGTCTGATCTCCTCCACCAGCCCCGGTCCACCTATCACGAAGACCTTGGCCTGAGGATCGCGCCCTCTGATGTAATCGGCCGCAACCTGCCCGGAAGTGATCACATTTTCCTCGCCAGCCGCTATTCCCATGCTCCGAAGCTTTCGCACGTAAAAGGAACGGGGGCTCTCAGAATTGTTTGTCAGGAAAACCACCTTTTTACCGGACCCACGCAGAAAGGCCACCGCTCTAGCAGCTCCTTCCATCGGTTTATTCCCGAGGTAGACAACGCCATCCATGTCCAAGATGATTAAAGATATGTTGCGAAGGGCCTGTTTAAGTTCAGGCAAACTTCTTCACCACCGTCTCGTGAGTTTGCAGGTTTATTATCGGCACAACCCCGGGAGTCGGTCTGACCCCGAGCTGTCTCATGAAGTTGGTCATCCCCTGAAAAGTTCCCGAGTTGACCAGGGAAACATCGCGGTACCGATCATAGCCAAAAACATGGAGATGGCCGCAGTGAAAGACATCCGGTACGTCGTCGATCACCAGGTAATCCTTTTTCTCGGGAGAGATCGCAGTGCGGCCGCCATATATCGGAGCCAGGTGCCTTTTTCTCAGAAGCTTCACCATTGGGGGCGTTGACTCCTCACGATTGAGTCCCGGGATGCTGGAGATGACATCATCAAAACTCCTGCCATGATAAACCAGAAACTCAACACCATGCAGAGAAAAGCGCACAGGATTGCCCACCATGATGGAGTTCAAATCATACAGGCCGCTGGCAACATCCCGGTGAATCGCCGGCTGGGGTTCAGAGGGACGAACCGCATCGTGGTTGCCAGGAGATATTATCATGGTGATGTAATCCGGTATCTGGGCCAGAAGTTTAGCCGCAAAATCATATTGTTTGAAAATATCGTTAATTAAAAGTTCTTCCTCCTGGTGCGGGTAAACCCCTATTCCATCCACGATATCGCCGGCAATCACCAGGTACTTGACCATTCCGGCAAGCTCTGAATCGGGGTCGTCGGACTCGCCGCGCAACCATCTGACGAACTTTAAAAAGGAGTCCTCATAGAACTGCGTGCTCCCCACGTGCAGATCTGATATCAAAGCGGCGCAAACGGGCTCTTCAGCTCGATGAACTTCACGCCTTATCGGTATATCTGGCCAGATAATGTCCCTCACGAAGAGCCTTGGTGATCTGCCGTCAACTTTTAAAGAGGCAACAACACCGATGACTTCATCGTTGTTCACCTCACCGACCTTTTTGATGAGATCCTTGCTGCTGCTGAAAACGAAGGCGGAGACCGACCCGCTAAGATCCTCCAATTCTATCACGACATTTCCCGCCGAAGACTCCCTTTTCTCCCTCACCATCCCCACCACCTTCACCAGCTGTTTATCCAGAAGATTTCTCAGGCTGCTGATGGGTACGGCGTCATTCAGATCCAGTCGCTTTTTCAAAATCGAGCTGATGCGTTCGTATCTGTCGCGGAAGAGGTTGACAAAATCTGAGAGCTCTCCCTCGCTGTAGCTCTGGCCGGTAACATCTTTGATGACCCTGACCCTAGGCTCATACTCGGCGGCCAGGGGTTTGAATTTGGTGTAGGAAAGCTCCTTCACCCGCCTCTCAATTTTTTGTTGGGGCTCGACCGAGGGCTCCGTTTGGGATGAAATCTGTGAAGGAAGACCTTGCTCAGCTCTTTGCGTCTGCTTCTCAAGTATTTCTGAAATGAGCTCACCAGTTATCAAAAATGGTCTGTTCTCCAGCTCCTTCAGCGCCGCTATGATCTGGTCTGCGGAAAAATGGGCGTCCTTATTGCTCCGCAACTTTTCCAGAGCATCCTGAGTCAGCTGCATCTCTGCCTCAATAAATTTACGCACCAAAGCGCCCTCATCCATGTAGGTCACCTAAACCAGGGTGAGCTGACGAGACAACTTCAAGGTGTCTATGGTCATCAACTGCTCGTCGTGAATGGCCGCCATCGCCTGGGTGGGATGTATGTTCAGCTTTATTTCCTTCGTCCTGCCCTGACGGCCTTTATTGATTATTCTGGCGCTTATGATCCCCAGCATGTCCAGCTCTGAGATCAGGTCACCAACGCGGCGCTGCGTCAGGACATCAAGACCCGCCTGGCTGCACAGCTCACGATAAACGCTGTAAACCTCGCCGCTGACGATGGAACGGGGCATCCTCTCTGAAAGGACAACGATGCTGTACAGAACTAGCTTGGACTGGGTCGGCAGCGTCCTTATGACCTCAACCATTTTGTCCTGCTCTATCTTCTCGTGCGCCCGCCTGACATGTTCCACCGTCACCTTTTCATCACCATCCCTTTCCGCCAGTTCTCCGGCAACCCTGAGAAGATCCAGCGCCCTGCGGGCATCGCCGTGCTCCCTAGCCGCATGGGCCGCGCAGAGGGAGATGACTCCGTCCTCGATCACGCCCTCCATGAAGCTGATCCTGGCTCGCTTCTCGAGAATTTCTTTGAGTTGAACCGCATTATAGGGCGGAAAAACCAGCTCTTCCTCGCTAAGGCTGCTTCTCACGCGGGGGTCGAGATAGTTCATAAAATTCAGGTCGTTAGATATGCCGATGATGGAAACCTTGGAATTCATTAAGTCGGAGTTCATCCGCGTCAGATGATAAAGGACCTCATCGCCGCTCTTGAGCACCAGCTTGTCTATTTCATCCAAAACTATCACGGCCAGCTGCCTTTCGCTGTCCATCGCCCGGAAGAAACACTTGTAAACCTCGTCGGTGGGCCAGCCGGTCATGGGGACACTGTCGGGCAGCTCATTTGAGTTCCGCCTGAGTCTCTCTAGGAAAGTGTTGGCTAGAGTGGCCAGGATTCTGTATTTCGTGTTCACTTCCTCGCAATTTATGTAGACCAACTTCACCTTGAGTGGCGAACGATCGCTGACCTTCTCGAGCTCCCGGGTGACGTACTTTACGCACGCGGTTTTTCCTGTGCCGGTCTTGCCATAGATGAGGATATTGGACGGAGTTTCCCCTCGCAAAGGCGCCGCGAGAATCCGCGCTAGCTGATGGATCTGACTATCCCGGTGCGGCAGCTCCTCCGGAGTATAGCTCGGCCTCAGATACTCCCTGTTTTTGAATATCGGCCTTGTCTCCAGCAACATGCTGAACAGACCTTCCCTCACCATTTTTACCCACCTCCTCTCTAAACTCAAACAACCTCCTTAGCCTCCGATTCCAATCATCGATAACTTCGGAAACAGCGTTAACCAAAAAACGCTCCTCGGGGGTTAACCCTGAAGGAATCTCCGAGGAAAGGGCAAGCCTGATCAACTTGGGCAACCTGGCTTCAAGCAACAGCGAAACTTGAGACACCAGTTCCTCGGCCTCTTCCCTTTTGCCTTCCCCCTGCTTTGAAGAAACAACGTTGGCGACCGAAAGGTAAAAATTGTCAGGAAGGGGCTGCGGCTCCATGCCACGCTCCTCCGCAAACACAAGCTTCTTGATCTCCACTGGGGTTGCTGGCTGGAGAAACTCCACAAACCCTTTTTTCCTCAGCGCGGCAGCATCCCACAGCCACAGCTCCGCTTCATCGCCGACTGCCATGGGGCCCAGTTTGCGTCCGACCAGCTCAATCTCCGGAAAATCGTTGATGACCCGAACGCGCTGCTTCATCATTTCACCGCCCGGCTGATCATCCCCTGCTTTGGCTCGTAGAGGTGTCCCCTCTTCTTCTCCTCAGAGATGACCCAATCAACAAAACGTCTGTCAATCTTCTCAGTGTCCGCCATCTGGAATATCTGCTCCAGTGGGGCCGCCCCGCCATACTTCTCTTCGAGCTCTTCGATGATCTTCATCAGGCGCATGTGCTTTTCTCGCTGGGACCTTGGAATCCCCGTCATGATCAAATCAACATCCACCTTGCCTTTCTCAACGTCGAAACCGGCATCCCTCAAAGAGGTCTTTATGAGCGAGATGGCCCGGTTGGCATCCTCAACGGTGACTCGATCGCTCAATCGCAATCTGGCGTTTGCCTTGGCGAGACGAATTATTGATTCAAGCTGCCTCACCGTTATCGGAAGCGGATCACCCGAATCTGCCGCTGATTTTCTCCAGCCCACAAAGAAGTCCTCGATAACCTTTTGGGCCTCCTTGTCATCCAGCTTGGGGTCGATATTTTTGCGCGCGTAGATTATGATTTTGCGGAGGAACTCAGGGTCAAACGGGACTTTCAAGACCTTGCCTGGAGAGGTATACAGGTTCAAAACATGTTGGGCTATCGATCTATCATAGTCGGCGCGCGGTTCGTCCCTCAGTATGAAAACAAGGTCAAACCTTGAGAGTATCACGGGGTCAATTGGAAGCTGCTTCAGCGCGGGTTCTTCCTTGCTGAACCGGCCCAGCTTTGGGTTTGCTGCCGCCAAAATAGCCGTGCGGGTGTTTAAGGTCGCTATTATGCCTGCCTTTGCCACGCTTATCGTCTGCTGCTCCATCGATTCCAGAATGGCAGATCTGTCCTCATCACGCATTTTTTCAAACTCGTCGATGCAGGCCAGTCCACCGTCGGCGATCACTAGGGCTCCGGCCTCCAAAGTCCATCCACCGCTTATCTCATCGCGAACAGCTGCCGCGGTTATTCCCGCGCCAGTGCTCTTCATGCCTGAAGTATAAACACCTCGGGGAGCGACGTTCGCGACCCACTTCAAAATTTGGCTTTTTGCCGTTCCAGGATCACCGGTCAGCAGAATGTGGGTGTCGCCGCGCAGCCTCGTCCCATCAGACAGCACGACGGGATTGCAGCCAAACAGTTGCAGCGCTATAGCTTCCTTGATGGCCTCATGGCCGTGAACCGCGGGAGCAATCGACTGAATGATGTTGGTCCTCAGCCAAGCATCCTGTTTTGCCAGCTCTTTTATTTTGGCCTCGTCCTCCGGGGTTAGCTCGGTTTCTTCCACCCCTTTTTGCATTATTTCCACGTGGCTGACAAACAAGATCTTGCGGAAGGTGGTTCGGCGCTCCCTCTGCTGCCTCTCTTGAAAAACGCGAAGTGCCCCGGTTACCAGCACCCTGTTGCCTGGCACTGCCTTGTCAACGAAATCGTCCCTGATGATGCAGTCCAGCCTGCGCGGTATTCGGCCACCTCGCAGCCTCTCGGGCGGCTCCTGCAGCTGGATGCTCTGCCAATCTCTAAAAACGGTGTTTTCGATTATGAGGTCAAAGGGGCCTTTCTTTCCGCAATTGGGATTTTCACAAAACAGTGGTTCCCGGAACATCTCCCCCGTCTGCGGTACCCGGTTTTCCTCACCGCATCTTCTACATTTGAAAACCGCCTCTTTGGCTTCCGGCTTTACTTCCCCTGCGCGTGTAACTACCCCTTCAACCTGAATGAACCTGCTAACGTGCTCGGCGCGGATATTGCGAATCTCAAGCGTCTTGTCGGCTCCCTTCACCCTGAGCCTGAAGCCGGGTATTTTTGTCAGATTTTCCAGTATTTCGTCTGCTGCTTCAAAAAACACTACCGGAGCGTCCAAAAGGCTCTCGGCAAGATCCTTGTCAAACTCCAAAATTTTCTCGAATTCGACCACTAATGATTTATTTCCGCCAGCCGTTATCTTCCGCAGATCCTTTTGTATTTCTTTGCTGTGCAAGAAATTTTCGAGTTTCTCCTTTAGACTGGGTTCCAACATCATCACCTCGAAGCACAGCAAGAGTTTACATAATGGAATTTGTATTTAGTCGCTGCGGTGAAAATTTTTGATTTCAGGTTTAAAATTAGTGAAAAAAATGAACACCATTTACTAATTTTTGATGCAATTTTTTTCTCTGAAGGGAAGAAAAACCGCGCTGGAGAGATAAGCCTAATCTCGGCTGCATTGGTCGCTGGAAGCACAGTTACACCCGATAAAATGTCCAATGGCCTTTTTTTGGAATTGACGGGGAGGGGTCGCCGAAAGTAATCCATTTTTTTGCTTTTGAGCATTTTACAAGTTCGTTTTGTAAAAGGGCTGAAGAATCCCCCTTTCCGTTAAAAACGGCTTTCTTTTTCTCTGATGGAGTGGAAACACAAGAAAACAATCGAAATATAGGTATGGAAAAGGAAACGTCTCATTATCCTTCAGATTTAAAATTAAAAAAGATCAAGTTACCTTATTTTTATGTATTCATAGGCTTCAGTTGCTGATTCAAAACAGTAGTGAACCTTCTGATAATCTTTCCTGAACTCGGCGACTTCCCCGGCCACCTTTTTGGGATCCTCATTATCTATGATAATCCGCCTGATGAACTCTGCGATCTGTTTCATTTCGCCCTCTTTCATTCCCAATCTCGTGACCTCGGAGGTGCCCAGCCGTATCCCGCTAGGATTCTTGTAATGGCGCCCTTGTCTGGGGTCCCACGGCAACAAGTTTCGATTCAAGATGATATTAGCCTCTTCGAGCTTTTTCTCCAAAGTTCCCCCGTCGCCGTATTTTGAAACATCGACCACCACGATATGGGACTCCGTAAATCCCAGATCCGGACACAAAACCGCCAGGCCCTGATCATACAGCGCCTTACCCAGCGCCTTGGCATTTTTCACTATCTGGGCGGTGTACTCCTTTCCAAACTCCAGCATCTCAGCCAAGGCGATGGCCAAAGCAGCGACTGAGTGCAGGTGGTGGTTGCTGACAATCCCGGGAAAAACTGCTCGATTTATCGCATCCGCCAGCTCCTTGGTGCACAAAATCATTCCATGCTGTGGCCCGGGAAGAGTTTTGTGAGTGCTGCAAGTCATGACCTCGGCACCTTCGCGAAGAGGATCCTGAAATTGGCCCCCCGCGATCAGTCCCGCCACGTGCGCGGCGTCATACATGACGTGGGCACCATTTTCCTTTGCCACCTCGCTCAGCTCCTTGACCGGGTGGGGGAAGAGAAAGAGGCTGCCACCAAACGTCACCAGCTTGGGCTTCACCTCAGCTATCTTCTTCGCAGCGGCCTCAACATCTATATTCATGCGCTTCTCATCCAAAGGCAGGTATTCAATTTCCAGCCCATGAACTGCTCCGGCGCTGCCACCAAACTTCTTTTTTGCCATGCTTATGTGGCCGCCCGAGGCAACGGAAAGACACATCATGGTGTCGCCGGGATCGGTCAGCGCTGTGAATGCGGCAAGATTGGCCGTGAGTCCTGAAACGGGCTGAACGTTGGCATGCTCTGCCTTAAAAAGTTCCCGCGCCAGTTCCATGGCAATTATCTCAACCTGGTCGATATAGATACAGCCAGCATAAACACGCTCGCCGGGCCAGCCTTCAGCATACCGGTGTTGAAAATCGCAAATCATCGCTTCCCTAACGGCAGGACTGGTCACATTCTCGCTGGCTATCAGAGGTATTACTGATTTAAACCACTCATGATGCTTTTGCAAAAGCTCCAGCGTTTTATCGTACGCCTCTCGAGGACGCATCATTCCACCTCAACCGAATCTCTTTCAGATTAACGATATATATTCTTAACTGCCCTTTTCGGAGTGAAATCATTTACCAAAAACATCGAACTAGGGATTCAGCGGGGGTTTGGTGAACCTGCCCCGAGGCCCACTTATGATTTCACCGCGCTCAGCGACGATCTCACCGCGAACTATGGTATAAACGGGAAGTCCCTTGACCCTGAACCCATCGAAGGGGGTAATCTTTTGCTTGCTGTGGAGTTCCTCTGCCTTTATCGTCTTTTCCATCTTCATGTCGACTATGGTAAAATCAGCGTCAGAACCAACTAAGATGGCGCCTTTTTTGGGATAAATGCCGAATATCTTCGCCGGATTTTCAGAGCCCATTTCCACCAACCTGCTGAGGCTGAGCAACCCCCTGTTGACTAAAGTCAGCATCACCGGAACCATCGTCTCAACGCCGATGCAACCGGATGAAGCCTCCCAGATGCTCTCCTTAGTCTTTTCTTCAACAGAATGTGGCGCGTGATCTGACCCGATTGTGTCAATCGTCCCGTCGTTAACGGCTTCAACTAGCTTCTGCACCATTTCCCTCCTTCTCACCGGGGGATTTATCTTCAGAACCGCTCCCTTAGACCTCATATCCTCCTCATTGAAGACCAAATACTGGGGACAGGTTTCCGCGGTGATCTTTGCCCCCGTCGCCTTCGCCGCCTTTATTAAATCCGTGCCGCAGCTGGTGTGGACCAAGTGCACCTTGTTACCTGCCTGGGAAGCAAACAAGGAGAGCAGCTGTATTCCCTCCTCCTCAGCTATCGGTGGCCTTGCCCAGCAATGAGCTATTGGCTCTTGGGTAACTTTCTTTAGCTTTTCCATGTAGTATTGAGTTACATTTTTATCCTCGGCGTGAACCGCCACAGTAAGGCCGATCTTGGCCAGTTCTTTAAAGGACTCAAAAATAAATCCGTTGCTCGGCCGGGGGACACCTCCGGTAACCTCGGCCAGAAGAAGTTTAAACCCGATGGCCCCGGCTTTCGCCATCCCGGCCAATTCCTTTAGGTTATCCTCGACGATCAAACCATAAAGGCAAAAGTCCACGTAGGCCTTGCCTTGAAGTAAAGCGGCTTTTTCCAGCAAAACTTTTTCATCCGTCACCAACGGCAGGGTGTTCGGCATTTCAAATATCGTTGTCACACCGCCTGCGGCTGCGGCGCTGGTCCCGCTCAGGAAGTCCTCTTTGTAAGTCATCCCTGGCTCTCTCATGTGAACGTGGGCATCCACGAAGCCGGGCAACACATGAAGTCCGTCAAGATCCAGGACCCTTTCTGCCGGTGGCATCGAGTAAGGAGAGCCTATAGCCACTATTTTCCCACCGTCGACTGCCACCGAGGCTCTGAACTCTCCATCAGGAGTGACGATGGTGCCGTTGTTTAACAATAAGTCGATGGGCAAAAAACCACCGGGACTAATCAGCCGGGATCTTGAGGCCCATCACGTTTGCCAGCAGCGCCATCCTCACATACATGCCATTGACTGCCTGTTCAAAGTACTTTGCCTGAGGCATCGAGTCCACATCAGTCGTTATCTCGTTTACCCGCGGCAAGGGATGCATGACTATCGGCACTTTCTTCAGCTTGGAAAGCAAGGCTGGCGTCACGATATAGCTGCCCTTGACTCGCTCATACTCCTGCAAATCGGTAAACCTCTCCTTCTGAACCCGGGTGACGTAGAGAACGTCGATCTCCTCATCCAGCTCTTCCAATGAGTTGTAAAACTTGTACTCCATCTTGCCTTTTATCTTTTCAATTACCTCGGGGCGCATCTGCAGTATCGGTGGCGCGATGCAAAAGAGCTTGACGTCTCGGAACATGGAGAGGGCGTAGCTCAGGCTGCTCAAGGTGCGGCCGTGCTTTAGATCACCCAGCAAACCAACCCGGAGACCGTCTATCTTGCCGAACGTTTTGTACATGGTATAAAGGTCGGTCAAAGCTTGGGTGGGGTGTTCATGCATGCCGTCCCCACCATTTATCACCGGGTGTTCGGCGATGTCGGCGGCCACTTTGGCCGATCCCTCAACTTTGTGCCTGAGGATGATCACGTCAGGATCATACCCATCAACCATTCTTATGGTGTCCTCGAAGCTTTCACCCTTCATCAGCGCGGAGGCCTCAATGCTGCCGAAATCCATGACCTTGCCGCCGATCTTTAGCATGGCGGCGGTGAAGCTGAGCCTGGTTCTGGTTGAGGGCTCCAAAAACACGGTTATGGCCATCTTGTCCTCAGCTATTCTCAGGTTTCTTTTTCTTTCACAAATTTTCGCGTCATTGAACAGACGCATAAAGTCCTCTTTGCTGAAGTCAAACGCGGAAATTATGTCCTTACCTTTCACATTTTCACCCGATGAGACATATTTTTACTACATTTAAGTTTTTTCTTATACGAAAAAGTTGACTCTAAAAATTAAGACTTTGCTTTTTTCACACCGGCCATCATCAGGCCGATGTCCTTGATCTTGGCCTTCTCCGCGGGAACTATGCCGACTATTTGCCCCTCGTACATCACCGCAATCCGATCGCTCAGACACATTATCTCGTCCAGGTCCTCCGAAATCAGCAGTATCGCCGTGCCCTTCTCCTTTTGCTCCTCCAGCTTCGACTGAATGAACTCCGTGGCGCCCACATCAAGGCCCCGTGTGGGTTGATTGGCTATCAGGAGCTTCGGCTTGCGGGAAAGCTCCCGGGCAAGAATCAGCTTCTGCAGGTTCCCCCCGGAGAGGTTTCTGGCGGGTGTGTCCCGGCTCGGCGTCTTGATATCGTACTCCTTTATCAGCTGGTCAGCATACCTGTTTATCTCATTTTTATCCAGGAACCACCTTTTGTTAAAGGGCAGGAACCAGCGATTGACAAAGGGCGGCTCCGATTGCGAGCCAAGGATGAGGTTCTCCGCAACGGTGAAATTCATTATCAGTCCAGTTCCAACGCGATCTTCGGGGATGTGGCCGACCCCCTGGGCGGTTATCTCCTTCGGGGATTTGTTGGTGACATCCTTCCCCAGGATGATGACCTTGCCTCCGGTGGCCTTCCTCAAACCGGTGATGACCTCGGCGAGTTCCCTCTGCCCGTTGCCGGAAACTCCCGCAATTCCGAGAATTTCCCTTTCATGGACATCGAAGGAAACTTTCCTCAACGCTGGAAGCCCTTTGTCGTTCAAGGCCTCAAGATCCTTAACTGAAAGCACCACCTTGCCCTGTTTGACCTTCCTCCTCTTGACGCCGAAGTAAATCTGCCTCCCCACCATTTTCTTGGCCAGATCCCCCTTGTTGGTTCGTTTAGTGCAAAGGGTGGCCACTACCTTCCCCCGCCTGAGCACGGTCACGCGATCGCTTACCTCCATCACCTCGGGAAGCTTGTGGGTTATGAAGGGTATCACGGCCAGGCCCTCCTTGGCCATCTTTTTCATCATTTTCATCAGCTCCTTTACCTCCGGAGGAGTAAGAACTGCTGTGGGCTCATCCAGAATGAGGATCTGGGCCCCCCGGTAAAGGGCCTTGATTATTTCGACGCGTTGTCTCTCGCCTACAGAGAGCTGCTCGATTCTGGCCTTGGGATCAACCTTGAGCCCATACCTTTTTGAAAGCTCGATTATCCTTTTTTCCGCCACCTCCAGGTCGAGGAAAGGTTCCCTAGAGGAGCGGAGGCCGAGGATGACATTTTCCGTGACCGTGAGGGGATCAACCAGCATGAAGTGCTGGTGGATCATCCCTATGCCCAGATCAATTGCATCCTTGGGGGACCTGATGGTCACCGGCTTACCGCGGATCAATATCTGGCCCTCGTCTGGCTGGTAGAGTCCATACAGGATATTCATCAGGGTCGTCTTGCCCGCACCATTCTCCCCCAAAAGGGCATGGATCTCACCGGCCCTTATTTCAAAATCAATATGGTCGTTGGCCAGAACTCCGGGAAAGCGCTTGGTGATTCCCCGCATTTCAAGGATAACCTCACCGGGCTTGACCTTTTCCAGCTTAATTTTGGGAGCCTCCTCGGACCTCTCCTGAGCCTTGGCCAGAGCAACTTTCAACTTTTCCCCATCACTTTTATCGGCATCAAGGTTAAAAATGTAGCGGGGATGCAAGCCGGGTTTGTCAACTTTTAACCGTAAAACAGATGAAAATTTTGATAAGGTATAATATTAATTCCAAAAGAAACAATAATAACCAAAACAATCAACCCTGGAGTGGGCAGAATGGAAAAAACCAAAATTGTTTTCTTACCCGATGGGAAGAGCACGGAAATCGACTCTGAAATCAACCTCCTCGAAGCCGCGAAAAAAGTTGGGATCAGGCTAGAATCACTTTGCGGTGGCAAGGGCACCTGTGGAAAATGCCGGATCATCGTTGAGTCGGGGGCGGAGAAGTTAAATCCGATAACTAAGGAAGAGCTGAACTTGACAAAAACGGGAAAATTTTCCCAGGATCTTCTCGACAGGGGCTACAGGCTCGCCTGCATGGCAAAATTGGAGAAGGACAAAACAGCGGCGGGCGGACAAGTTGTTATCACCGTACCACTGGAGAGCCGGCTTGGGGCACAGAAAATACTGGTGGAAGGCCTGGAAAAAAAGGTGCCGCTCAACCCGCTTGTCAATAAATATTTTGTGGAACTTCCGCAACCGACTTTAAGTGATGCTGGTCCGGACCTGGAGAGGGTTCTGAACTCCCTGAAAAGAATAAAAAATTTCGACGACCTGGAGGCAGGTCATGGTGTATTGAGTCAGTTGCCCGAAGTGCTGCGAAAGGGAAACTGGAAATGCACGGTCACCATCTGGAACGACAGGAAAATAATCTCGGTAGAACCAGGGGACACCTCCTCCAGAAAATACGGCCTCGCCGTGGATATAGGAACCACAACTGTGGTTGGCTACCTGATCGACTTAAATAATGGAGAATTGGTGAGCGTCGGGTCACTCCTCAACCCACAGATTCCCTATGGCGAGGACGTGATAACCAGAATCACTTACTGCATGCAAAACCCGGATGGTCTTGAAAGAATAAACCGGGTGATAATAAACGGTCTGAACGAAATAATTGAGGAGGCCTGTTCAAAGGCTAACGTGAAGAGGGAGGAAATTTACGAGATCACCATCGTCGGAAACACGGCAATGCATCACCTGTTCTTGAAACTCAATCCCAAGTTCCTCGCCCTTTCACCTTTCACCCCCGTGTTGAGGAGGGGGATTGACTTAAAGGCCAACGAGCTGGGGCTCAAAACCAACCCTGAGGCCAACGTTCACGTTCTTCCCGTCATAGCCAGCTTTGTTGGTGCGGACACCGTAGGGGTTATCCTCTCTACCGACATTTACAGAGAACCGGAACTGACGCTGGCGACAGATATAGGGACAAATGGTGAAATCATGCTGGGGAACCAGGAAAGCATCGAGGTTTGCTCGGCCGCGGCCGGTCCGGCTTTTGAGGGCGCCCACCTAGCCCACGGCATGCGCGGGGAACCAGGGGCAATCGAAAAAGTCAGCATCGACCCGGAGACACTGGATGTTGAATACAGTACCATTGACAACTTGCCGCCAAAGGGGATCTGTGGCTCAGGTATCGTGGATGCCATAGCCCAGATGTTCATGGCCGGGGTTGTGTTGAGAAACGGAAACATAAATCCTGAAATAAAAAGCCCAAGGGTCAGGAGAAATAAGAATATGCTGGAGTTTGTCCTGGCTTGGGAGAATGAAACGGAAAAGGGCATCGGTGACATCGTGGTCAATCAGAGAGATGTCAGGGAAATCCAGCTGGCGAAGGCGGCCATTTACAGCGGGGCAAAAATACTGATGGAAAGAAGAAACGTGAGGGAAGGGGATATCAAAAGGGTCTATTTGGCGGGGGCCTTTGGAACATACATTGATAAGCTAAGCGCGAAGGTCATCGGACTCTACCCGGACATACCTTTGGACAAGGTAAAGTCGGTGGGCAACGCTGCGGGGATGGGTGCAAAACAGGCTTTGATTTCAAAGGAGAAAAGGCTGGACGCGGAGGAAATAGCCAAAAAAACCAAATATCTTGAACTTACCATTGCCCCGGAGTTCAAGGACGAATTCATCTCTGCGATGTACTTCCCCCACGCCAAGATTGACAGGTTTCCCAGCCTCAGGAAGATGTGCGAGAAACTTCCCGGCTGGTCAGAAACGCTTAAGTGAGGCCTGAAAAATAGCGAGATTAGTCCAATAAATGATGTTACTTTAACCCGCTTCCACAAAACCATCTAAAAACAGCTCCCCCATCCTGTTCTTGATTTTGCTCTCAACCTTTCCGGACAACTACCGGCTTACCAGCTTCACAGCGAAAAATGAGACCAACAACTAAAAATTTGAAAAAAATCTCGGCCCATTGTCCTTACTTAACAACCAAAAACCAAGCCTGCGTTGTTAGCAAACCTAAAGCAATAAAAAGGAGGAATTCGAGTGTTAAAGCGAAAAGGTGAAAAAATGGAAAAAGGGATATCGACAACCGTAGCGATTGTGATAGCGATTGTCATTGGCATAGTTGTGGGCGCTGGTATACTATACGCCATGACACCACAGGCTCCAGGACAAACAGTAACCGTGACCACGGGGACAACGACGATAACTACAACAACGGCAAGTCCGACTGCCCCAGGAAAACTCACCATGGGAGTGGTGATGTGGTGGCACCACGACGAAGGCAGCTGGTCCCCCAGCCATGCTAAAGCTGTGCAAGCCGTTGCGGGCAAATACGGAATTGCGTACACCTGGATTGAGGAAACGGGAATACAGAACGTCGAGAGCGTGATCGAACAGGCGGCATCTACTTACAATATTGTTTACATTGAAACCGATGAATTTATGGAGGCGGCCCTCAACGTGGCGAAGAGACATCCAAATGTATACTTCATACAAGAATGGGAAGCAGGACCGATTGCCGACTCCGGACTCACGATACCCAACAACATGATCTGCCTGAACGCGGCAAACGTTCACCAACCTATCTTCATAGCTGGAGCCGTGGCAGCGAAATTGACGAAGACCAACAAGCTCGGTCTCATTATCGCCATTCCTGGTCCAAGGGTCAACCGCACCGTGGCAAACCCGTGGAGAGATGGCGCTCACTACGTGAACCCGGCTATCACAGTCACTAGAGTGGATATGAACTCCTACTCCGACCCGGCGAAGGCTAGGGACACCATAGCCAGTTTCCATGAAGCAGGGATCGATATAGTCTTCGTGAACCAGGACGACTTCGCGGCAACCTTGGAAGCAGCGGTCAGGGGGATGTACACCTTCCAAGAGTACATAGACATGGTTCAGTATTATCCAGACACCCTCATTGGATGTGTCATTTGGGACTGGACGAAGCCTTTGGATAAAGCAGTACAGGCGATAACCACCGGAACTTGGCAGAACCTGAGGTCCCAGACTGCTGAAATCTACCTGACACTGGAAGATGGCTCTCTGGGAATCCCCACCTGGGGCAACATGGTTACACCTGAAGTCATCGAGTTCGCGGAACAGCTGAAACAAGACATCATTAGCGGCAAA